>CAYQNV010000075.1:0-40164 GCA_964418975.1 uncultured bacterium
AGGGCTATGCATCTCTCCCGCAGTTGATGAGCGCGCTGGTCCGCGCACTGAATATCAAGCAGCAGTCGCACCGGATGCAGAAGGCCGCGTGATCACACGATGGAGCCGTGGAGAATTCCAACTAAGAACGGGCTTGACTCCGGAAATAATGGTTGTCGTCAATCAGTCGGTGATGCGCTTACGCCGAGCACCGCGGCTCCCTCCGCCGCGACGTATGCCTGCAGCGCTTCGCCATAGCGAACCTCCGCGAGCTGTCGCAATTCGGTGAACTCGGGCTCGGACCGCAGCGTGCTGAACCACGGATGACGGTCCACGGCACGATGGAAGATGTATCCCCGCGCCAGAACTTCGCGAAGCGTGTCGAGCGCCCGCCGGGACTCGCCGAGCCGCGCGAACTGTGCGGCCAGCCAGAAACGGGCTTCCGGGTCCGGGTAGCCGGCCAGAGTGGCTTCCGTTGCCTCGAGGCTTTCTGCATTCTTGCCCTCAAGCAGTGTCCGCAACGACGCGAGATGCACGCGCGTCACGGAGAGCGCGGCTCCCTCGCGCTCCTTCAGCAACGCGATCGCTTGTTCAACGCGACCGGACTCGACCAGAATGAACGCGTCGAGGAGGATCGTGCCGCGCCCCATCTCGCGCCGAGATCGCTCGAGTTCGCCAAGTTGCCAGTACGTGTGATTGGCGCTGGTCGAGATCTGAGAATCCAGTCGGCGCGCCCGCTCGTGTGCCGCAGCGGAAGCCTCGAGTTGGCCGGTGTATCGGCAGACGTGGACCAACGCCGCATACAGTTCCGGCTGGGCGGCGCCGGTGGCGGCACGGTGAAGGAGGCGCACCATGGCCTCCTGTGCGCGTCCGAGGTCCGCCTCGACGTACGCGTAGAGATGATGGGCGAGCGGCAGCTCAGGGTTCAGCTCAATGGCACGCCGAAAACTGGCATCGGCCTGCTCCCCGCTCGCCTTGTCGCCGCTCCCCTTGGCGATCAGCCAGTAGCTCCGGCCCAATCGCGCCCATGCCGGTGCGTATCGCGGGTCTTCCGAGACGCAGCGTTTGTACAGATCGCGCGCGACTTCGAGATGAGCACCTCCGCTCAAACCTTCCAGTAGGATCTTGTTGCCTCGCAGGTAGAGCTCGTAGGCGGAAGGGCTCGCCGGGACGTCACGCTTGAGATTCCGATGCTCGCGCGCCGTGAGCGAGACCGCCAGCGAATCCACGATGCGTTCGACGATCTCGTCCTGGAGTTGAAACACATCCCGCATCGTGACCTGGGGCGTATACGACCACAACATGGTGCCCGAGGGCACCTCGGTGAGTTCCGCATGGACCCGGATCTGATTCTCTGCGCGTAGCAGAGTGCCCATGAGAACCACGTCAACTTCGGCTTCATGAGCGAGTCTCTTGAGGTCGGGCACCTCTCCCGCGAATCGCGACGCCATCGCGGAGGAGCGAACGACGACCGACGGCAGGCTCGAGAGAGCGCTCGCGATGGCGTCGGCAATGGCCGGGCCCAGGAAGTCCGTGTCCGGGTCCGCGCGAAGTGGGCGGAACGGGAGGATCATCAGCCGGGCGATGGCAAATACCCGCAACGCCTCGCTCGGGTTACCTTTCGGCAGCGCTTTCTCGAGTGCGCGCTTCAATTCCGACGCGCTCTGATACCGCTCTTCGGCCCGCTTGCAGAGCGCCCGTCTCACGATGCGGTCTATCGTGACCGCCTCGGGAGAGCCCCCGATGGCGAGCGGCTCTTCGTTCAACGTCGCAAACAGTATCTCGACGGACGAGCGGCCCCTGAAGGCGCGTACGCCGGTGAGCATCTCGAAGAGCACTGCGCCGAGCGCGAACAGATCAGCGCGCTCATCGACGGTCTCGCCGCGTATCTGCTCGGGAGCCATGTAATGAGGCGTCCCGAGCACGGCTCCGGCCTGCGTGAGCTGACTCGCGGTGGGGCTGTGTGGCTGAGCGAGTTCGGACGTGACGGGCTTCGCGAGGCCGAAGTCGAGGAGCTTGACGCCGTGTTCGGTGAGAAAGACGTTGGAAGGCTTGAGATCACGGTGCAGGAGTCCGTGGGCGTGCAGGGCACCGAGCGCCGTCAGAATTTCCATTCCCACTCTGATCGCTTCCGAAACGCCGAGCGGGCCGCGACCGATCCGAGTGGCAAGTGTCTCGCCTTCGAGTAGCTCCATCACGATGTAGGGCAGCTCGCCGTACTGCCCGATCTCGTAGATCTCGCAGATATTCGGGTGATGGGCGCGGGCGGCGATCTGGGCTTCGCGTCGGAACCGCTTCCTCGCGTGCTCGTCGGCGAGAGCCTCGAGGACCGTCTTGATCGCAACCGGCCTGTCGAGATCATCATCGTGTCCGTGATAGACGACGCCCATGCCGCCCTCGCCCAGCCGACCCAAGATGCGATAGCGGCCTATGCGATCGGGTTCCCTCGGGGTAGGAGCATCGTCACTCTCGCGCATGGTTCTAGTGCTTGTCGGGATCGTCTCCGGAGGGCCCGTAGATGGCGGGCACCAGCCCCCCCATCGGACGGATGTAGGTGCTCAGTTGCCCGCGGTGATGGATGGCATCGAAGAGCAGGAACCAGAGGAACTCCCCGAGCGGCGCTTCGCGCAGCAACTCACCGCCGTGAAAGAGCCGGACCGGAACCGTCCATGCCGCATCGTCCACGGCGGTGGAGCTGGCGGTCAGCGCCTCATAATTTCGGGCGAACGACGCAAGGATGGCTTTGGCATCCTGTGGTGCTGGCTCGGGATTCCAGTCGACCCTGCCGCTTGCGATGAGCGTGCAGCAGGCTGCGGTCTCGCCGGCGAGCGTCCAAGCCACCTCGCGGGCCGAGGGAGATCGTTCGTGGGGCCGATAGTCGAACCGATCCTCCCGCAGCGCGGCGAGCACCTTCGTGAACGTGGGACCCTCGGCCCGACGGCGGAGCAGGTAGAACTCGCGTTCGTTCATGGCGACCCTCCCCAGCGCGCGGAGGCTGGCCTTGCGCCGTCGTATCAGACGGACGTGCGAGGTCAACGACACGCGCGCATCGAGCATAGGAGGGCCCTGGTCCTTCGTCAAAGATCCGGCTCGTGGTTCGAATGCGACCGTGCATCACCGCTCCCCCACGCAACCCGGCTCGCGGTGCTCCACAGCGGACGGCTGCTCCGTCAGGCGTGCGCTAGGCCATGGCTCCCACCAGCGCCGCGCGCTCGACGCTCGTCGAGGCGCGGGCCTCGCGAATCAGCCCGCGCGCCCAGTCGATGCGCTCGTGCACGTTCAGGAACAGAACACCGCGCACGATGTCGTCGCGCAGGTAGAACACCACGCCCTCGCGGCCCGGTTCGATCCACACGATCTCGGTGTCGAGCCGCGCCCACAGCTCGCCCACGCCCTCGAACTCCAGCTCGCCCACGCGAAACCACCTGATCGGCAGGTGGTCGTAAGCGCGCCCCGCACCCGCCATGTTGGCACCCACCGCGCGGCCGTGCGCCTCGGCGTGGTCGGAGCCCTCGACGCGCATGATCTGGCCCAGCGCCTGGCACGGGAACTCGGCCACGTCGCCCGCTGCCCACACGTGTGGGTGCGAGCTGCGACCCAACTCATCCACGACGATGCCGTCGTCGATGGCGAGGCCCGCGGCCTCGGCCAGATCCACCTGCGGCTCGCCGCCCTGGTCCACGATGATCAACTGCGTGTCGAGTTCGTTGCCGAGGTAAGTACGTGCATGCACCAGGCCCGGCGTCTCCTCGATGCTCACCAACGTATCGCCGCTCACCGTCTCCACGCCCAGCTCGCGCAGGAATTCCACGAGCCCTACGCCGAGGTCACGCGGCAGCATGCGGTGCAGCGGGTACTCCTCGGCCAGGATGAGCGTGATCTCCTTGCCCCGCGATCGCAGCGCCGCGGCCATCTCCACCGAGATGAACCCGCCGCCCACGAGTGTCAGGTGCTGCACGCGGTCGAGGCGCGCTTCGAGGTCCAGGTAGTCCTCGAGGTCCCGGAAGTAGCGTACGCTGCCGGTCTCGGCTCCGTGTGCCTTCAAGCGCCGGGGACGGCAGCCCGTGACCAGCAGCAGCTCGTCGAACTCGATCACCTCGCTGCGCTCGTCCCAGAGGCGCTTGCCCTCGGCGTCCACCTCGATGACCTCGTGGCGCAATCTCACGTCTACCTTCTGCTCCGCGTACCACTCATCCGGATGCAGCGGCAGCCGCTCCAGCGTGGCCTCGCCGTCCCACAGCTCCTTCGTGAGCAGCGGGCGGCGGTAGGGGCGGTGGTTCTCGCGCGTGAGCAGCAGGATGCCGCCGTCCGGATCGTGCGACCGGATCCCCTCGATGGCGGCGGCGGCGGCGATGCCACCGCCGACGATGCAATAGCGAGCGTGCATGGTGCTCCCGATGCTGTGGTGGCTGGTGCGCCGAGTGTAGAGGGTCCGGCACGCGCGCGCACGGCTTGTCAGCCCGCGGCGCCGGCCTCGGGCGCAACAGCGTCCCCGCGCAGCTCGCGCGACAGCCCGCGCTTCCAGCTGCCGCGCGCCGCCCAACCCACGATCAGCGTCGCGCGCGCGATGCAGGTGAGCGTGATGAGCCAGGCGATGCCCAAGACGCCCGCTCCACCCCAGTACGGCACCCAGAACGCAAGCGGGATGCGCGCCAGCGAGAACACCGTGAAGATGAGCGAGATCTCGCGCGTGTGCCCCGAACCGATTACCGTCTCGGCGGTGGCGATCTCGATGCCCGTGGCGATCACCGTGAGCGCCAGCACTCGCAGGTACGGCACGCCCACGGCCACGAGTGCGGGGTCGCGCGTGAACATCGCCAGCATCACGTGCGGGATCAGCAACAGCAACAGCGTCATCACGCTGGAGATGACCACGGCCCAACGTTGCACCGTGCGCAGCACCAATTGGGCGCGCGCGACGTCGCCCGCGCCGAGCGCATGGCCGAGCAGCGTGGCGCCGGCAAATCCGACGGACAGCGACAGGATGAACTGGATGGCCTCGATGCGGTTGGCCACGCCGATGATCGCCACGGCCGCCTGCCCGTGTGGCGAGACGGCGCGCACAAACGCCATGTACACCACCGAGAACAGGATGCCGATGATCGCCGCGGGCACGCCCACTCGCGCAAGCCCGGCGATGCCCACGGGAGCGCCCGGAGCGCGACGCGCCAGCGGCAAAGCGGGATGTCGTCGGACTGCCGCCACGACGTAGCAACCGAGCATGACCACCTGGGCGATCACCGTGGCCCACGCCGCTCCCGCCACGCCGAGCCGTGGCACCGGCCCCCAGCCGTAGATCAAGAACGGCGCCAGCACCACGTTCAGAAGGATCGAGAACAGGTCCACCAACAGCGGCGTGCGGGTATCGCCCGCGGCGCGCATGGTGCTCTCGCAGGTGAGCGACACCAGGATGAACGGCGCGCCAAGGAGCACGATGCGCAGGTAGGTGGCGCCCTGCTCCACTACAGCGCCGGCCGGGTCCATGAGCGCGAACAACGGGCGCGCAGCGACCAGCCCCACGCCGGCGCATGCCACGCCGATCGCGAACGATGCAAGGAGCGCATTGCGCACGGCCACCCCCGCGCGCGCGCGCTCGCCCGCGCCGATCAATTGGCTCACGTAGGCCGAGAGCCCCGCGCCAAACACATCGTTCAACGCGTACACGCACCACAGCACGAACACCGACGTGGTGACCGCGGCCGTGGCCTCCACGCCCAGGCCCCGGACCCACAACGCGTCCACCCACTGGTAGCCGAGTCGGAGCGCTTGCGACGCGAGCACCGGCAGCGCCAGTCGCAGGAGCGTGCGCGCCACCGGCTCCTCGAGCAGCCGGCGGTCGTGCACCTGCGCGCTACTCACGCGGCGACTTTCGCGCCGACCTCCGGAGGGTCCGGCGGATCGGGCGGGAACACTCGGCGAGCGAGGTCGCCCGCGTGCAGGTCCATGAGCGCGTGGATCAACATGGCCGGCCACAGCGAGCCCGACACCAGCGTGACGCCCGTGAAGAACACACCCGCGATCGTGGTGAGCACGATGCCGCGGCCGCCCTGATAGAGGTGGCACACTCCGAACACCAGCGCCTGGAGCCCGGCGGCCGGCAGGAACGGCATCCAGTGCGCGGTGTACCAGAGCAGGTAGCCGCGGAAAAGGAACTCCTCGCACAGCCCCGCGGTCACCGCGAGCAGCGCGAACACGGAGAAGTCGGCGCCGCTACGCGGCAGCAGTCGCTCCACCGGCGCGAGCCGCGCGCGCACGCGCGCGCGGAGTGGCTCGTCGGTGTCGAGCGAACCGCGCTGGCGCATCACCAACGACACGATCGTGGCGAGCCCAACGAGCACGCCAGCCAAGCCCGCGGTGGGGCGTAACGCGAGCCCGAGCGTGACCGGGCTCCGGTACGCCTGCCACCAGACCACCCCCACCACCGTGACGAGCAACCACTGCGAGAAGATCGCGCGCCACCACAGCCGGCGCCGCAACCGGGGCAGGTCGGCGTCAGGGGCGGCCTTCAGGCTCCGCATGCCGAGCCACGCGCGAAGTGGCAGCCCCACGACGATGAACAGCGCGAGCAGGTGGTCGGCGGTGGTGAGCATGAGCCGCGCAGTGTAGCGCGAGTGCGCTATGCTCGCGGTCGTTGCCCCCGGTCCGGAGGTCTCGCATGCGCCGCACGCTTTCCGCTCCCGCGCTGCTCCTGCTCACCGCCTTATTCGCCCTCGCCGCCACCCCCCGCACCTCGCCCACACCGATCCAGCTCGGCGGGACGCGCCCGGTCGAGACCGCGCTTGGCGACTCCACGCTGCCGGCGGCGGTGGACGTGTGGCTGGACATGATCCGTGGAGCCAAGCGGCAGGTGGACCTCGAGCACTTCTACTTGTCGCGTAAGCCGGGCGAAGCGTTGGACCCGGTGCTGGACGAACTGGGGCGCGCGGCCGCGCGCGGCGTGAAAGTGCGGCTGCTGCTGGACGCCGGTATGCACCGGACATACCCGCAGCCCGCGGATTCGCTCGGCACGGTTCCCGGTGTGAGCGTGCGCTTCGTGGACTACCGCCGGCTGGCGGGCGGCGTGCAGCACGCCAAGTTCATGGTGGTGGACGATCGCGAGGCGTGGCTCGGCAGCCAGAACCTGGACTGGCGCGCGTTGTCGCATATTCACGAACTCGGCGCGCGTATCGCGCTCGAGCCCGTGGCGCGCGCGTTCGCCGACGTGTTCGAGACGGACTGGTCCGCGGCCGACACGACGAACCGCGCAGCTCCGGTGGACCGGCGTCCGGGGCGCTGGCCGCTCGCGTTCACGCAGGACGGCGAGCGCGGTCGCATCTGGCCCAGCGCCAGCCCTGCGAAGCTCAACCCCGCGTCGCTGCCGTGGGACCGCGAGATGCTGCTGCAACGCGTGAACAATGCGCGACGCGAGCTCGTGGCGCAGGTGCTGAGCTATGGCGTCGGCGGCCACGGCCGCACTGATTCCACGCTGCACCGCGCGCTGCTGGCGGCGGCAGCGCGCGGCGTGAAGGTTAGGCTCATCGTGTCCGACTGGGTGGTGGGCAGCCGAGGCGAGGACGATCTGCGCGCGCTCGCCGCGACGCCGAACGTGGAGGTGCGCATCTCCAAGGTGGCCGAATGGAGCGGCGGCTACATCCCGTTCGCGCGCGTCGAACACTGCAAGTTCCTGGTGGCCGATGGCGAGTGGCTGTGGCTCGGCACCAGCAACTGGGACCCGTCCTACTTCGTGACTTCTCGCAACCTGGGCGTGACGATCCAGCACACGGGGCTCGCCGGGCGGGTGCGGTCGGTGTTCGAGACCAGCTGGCGGGCTCCGAGCGCGCTGCCGCTCATGGCGGACACGAAGCTCGAACGCCGCATCCATTCCGAGACGCCGCCGCCCGGGGCCACGCTTTACGGGGAGTGAGGCGGGGCGCCGCGGCGGGCTGGCAGGTAAGCGGGAGATCCAATGGCCGATCTGCTCGGACGACTTCGAGAGTCGCTGGCCTCGCGCTACCGCATCGACCGCGAGCTGGGCGCGGGCGGTATGGGGGTGGTGTTCCTGGCCGAGGACCTCCGCCACCACCGCCAGGTCGCGCTCAAGGTGTTGCGCCCGGAGCTGGCTGCGGAGATCGGCCCCGAACGTTTCGTGCGCGAGATCGAGACCGCGGCGCGCTTGACCCACCCCCACATCCTGCCCCTGCTGGACTCTGGCGCGGCGGGCGGGCTGCTCTACTACGCCATGCCCTACGTGGAGGGCGAGGCGCTGCGCGGGCGGCTCACGCGCGAGAAGCAGTTGCCGCTCGACGATGCGCTGCAGATCGCCCGCGAGGTCGCCGATGCGCTGATTTACGCCCACAGCCATGGCGTGGTCCACCGGGACATCAAGCCGGAGAACATCCTGGTGCAGAGCGGGCATGCGGTGGTGGCGGATTTCGGGATCGCGCGGGCGATCGCGGCCGCGAGTGCCGATACGCGGACGGCGGCGATGACGGTGGCGGGGACGATGCTGGGGACTCCCGCGTACATGAGCCCGGAGCAGGCGGCCGGCTCGCGGGATGTGGATGGCCGCTCCGATCTCTACTCCCTGGGCTGCGTGCTCCACGAGATGCTGGCGGGGCAGCCGCCGTTCACCGGGCCCACGGTCGAGAGTCTCGTGCATCAGCATCTGACGGCGGAGGCACCAAGCGTTACGAACATCCGCCCTGCGGTACCGGGTTGGATCGCGGCAGCCATTCAGCGGGCGCTGGCGAAGACGCCGGCCGACCGCCATGGCACGGTGGCGCTGTTCGCTCAAGCGCTCGCCCCCCGGGAATCGGCGGCCGAGACACCGGCACAGCCCTCTGCGTCGGTGCCGTCGGCCCGGCGACCGTGGCGACTCGCCTGGCTCGGCGTGGCCGTCGCGGTGATCACCGTCGGCGCACTGCTCATGGTGCGCCCCGGCCGGGAGGCGGCGACTCCGGCCAAGCCGGTCCACCAGCGCAGCGAGATCGCAGTGCTGCCGTTTCAGAACCTGAGTGCCGAAGGCCCGCACGCCTACTTCGCGGGTGGGCTGCACGACGAGCTGCTGACCCAGCTTGCGAAGGTGGCGGCGCTCAAGGTGATCAGCCGGACCTCGGTGATGGGCTACCAGGGCACGTCCAAGCCGCTCAAGACTATCGCGAGCGAGCTGGGGGTGGGGAGCGTGGTGGAGGGGAGCGTGCAGGTGGTGGACGGACGGCTGCGCGTGAACGTGCAACTGATCGATGCGGCGACGGACGAACATCTCTGGGCGGAGCGGTACGATCGCACACTCGACGACGCGTTCGCGATCCAGAGCGAGGAGGCGCAAGCGATCGTGGCGGCGGTGGGCGCGGCGTTGACCCATGCCGAGCAGGGGGGACTTCGGACGGCAACCACGGCGAATGCCGAGGCCTACCGGCTCTACCTCCAGGGGCGCGAGTACGAGAATCGGCCCGGCTTTCGCCGGCAGAACGTGGAGACCGTCCAGCAACTCAACGAGCGGGCGTTGGCACTGGACCCGACCTTCGCGCTCGCGCACGCGGAACTCTCGCGAGCGCATGGCCGGATGTACTGGTATCGGTACGATCCCTCGACGGCGCGAGCGGCGCGACAGCGCGAGGAAGCTGAGGCCGCGCTGCGGCTCGCGCCGGACCTGCCACAGGCCCACCTCGCCATGGGTGTGGCGCACTATTTTGGCCGCCGCGACTACCGCCGAGCATTGGACGAGTTTGCGATTGCGCTCAAGGGACTACCCAATGATGCCCAAGTCTGGAGAGCGATTGGGCAAGTTCAACGCCGGCTTGGAAATTGGGGGGAGTTCCTCGCGGCGTACGAGAAGGCTACACAGCTCGATCCGCGTGACGCGAACCTGTTCCATCTTCTCGGTCACACCTACCAATTCCTTCGTCGCTACGCCGATGCGTTGCGCGCGTTCGAGCGCAGCCTGAGCCTCGCGCCGGACCTGCAAGAGCTGCCAATCGACAGAGGATGGACCTACTTCGGTTGGCAGGGGCAACTCGACACGCTGCGAGCGGCACTGGGCCGAATCACCGAGGACGCGGACATGGGAAGCTTGAGCCTGGCGGAGGAGCGTGCCCGGCTCTTCCTCTGGGAGCGAAACGCCGACGGTGTCCTCGGGATACCCCCGATCGCGAGAGGCGAGGACTTCGAGGGGCACGGCTTCCACCCGCCGGGCGCCCTGTACGCCGCCTGGGCACACTGGTTGCGCGGCGACCGCGCGGCGGCACGGGCGGCGTTCGATGCGGCCCTGGTGCGTCTGGACTCGGCGCTGAGAGAACTTCCGGACGACGAGCGTGTACACTACGCACGCGGCATGGCGCTGGCCGGGCTCGGACGTCGTGACGAGGCGTTGCGGGAGGCCCGTTGGCTACGACAGACGGTCGCATACCGCCAGGATGCCGTTGACGGCCCGGCCCTGGCAGAAAATCGCGCGCGAATCCTCGCACAGGCTGGCGAGGCCAAGGCAGCACTCGACGAGATCGAGCGGCTGCTGGCGGGGCCCTCGAATCTGAGCGTCCACACGCTGCGGCTCGACCCGCACTGGGATCCGATTCGCGACCACCCGCGGTTCAAGGCGCTGCTGGCGAAGTACGGCTCCTGAGCAGCGCGGTAACGGATCCGCCCGAGAACTGAACGGCGATTACGAGCAGCCGCGAGGCGAGCATCGTGTGCGGGAAGCGGTGCGCCGCTCAGAACACGATCGTCGAGCGCACTCCCGAATAGAACAGGGCGGCCGAGAAGCCCACCTTGTCGCCGCCACCCAGGTCGGATTTAATATCGAACGCGAAAGCGCCGTGGATTCCGGTCTCCACGCCCAGCGAGAAGTGCGGGCCCAGGAAGTGGTCCCCGCCCAGTCCGACGCTCAAGTCGACCAAGCTGCCGCTCGACTTGCTTTCGGAACTGCCCGGTCCGGACGGAGAGCTGAACTTGCTCTCCTGCTTCGTACTGAGGCGGCCGTATCCAACACTCATCAACACATTGCCCACGGTTGCACCATCAGGTGAGGTGAAGAAATCGAACCACGCGGCCGGGGCGATCTGAAAGAGTGTGGCGGTGGTCTTATCTTCCCTCGAGAAGCCGGGCCCCGAGTTCTCGCTCGTGAAGCTGAAACGGTTGACACCCACCCCCAACCCGAACCCGGAGCGCTCGCGTCGCACGCCTACCAGGAACTGCGGGCTGCCCAGTGTGCTGCTGACCAAGGACGAGAGCGTGGTGACGGGCATCCGCGCCTGGACGAACCACCCTGTGGCCGGGCCATCCTCCTGGGCAGCCACAGGTGCCGAGGACCCGATCAGGCAAGTCAGGAGCGAGAGAACGACGAACCCGGAGCGCATCGTGGACCTCCTCTTTCGATGAAACAGCCGCCGCTAATCCGCGAATCTCGTGTTCTCGTGTGCGCTTTCGCGGCGCGCCAGTTCGCGAGCGTGAAGTGCTGCGAACATCACGCCGCACAGCACGAGCAAGCCGCCACCCACCCAGCCGCCGATCGCGAAGTTGTCGGGCTGGAGTGTCGGCAGCGCGACGCCGGCGACGAGCATGAGCCCCGCAAGCACGAATATCGCCGGCTGCCCGTACAGCGTGACGAACGGAAGATAGTGCGCTCCCACGACGATCAGGAACCCGGCGTAGAACCACTCCGGCCGGTAGCGCGTCGCGGCCAGGATGAGCGGGATGGCGAGAGGCACGGTGAACGCGACCTGCATGGCGAGCGCGGTGAGCGGGTTCTCGCTGCTCACGACCGTGCGCCGTCCGAGCAGCCGCAGCGTGAGCAGCATGAGTGGAAAGATGAACATGCCGCCCACCACGAGCGCGAACACCGCCTGAGTGCGCGTGGACCACGTGGCGAGCGCCGCCGAGACCAGCCACACCGCGGCCGATACGAACGTCCCGACCGAACCGCCGAGGTAAACGTCGCGCATCTCGCGCTGGGCTTCGTCGAGCTTCATAGCGTCACTCCTGTTCTCGGCTCGGCCGCTGGCCGAGCTGGGTCATCGCCGCGAGACGGACTTGGCAGACGCGCGCGCGTGGCCGCCAGGTGTGTCGCTCCATGTGCACGCAGCCGCGCGCGTCGAAGCGCACGCCCTCGTGTTCGAGTCGCATCCTCTGGGTGAGCGCTCCCGAGGGATCCAGCTTGCCGAGCGACAACCGCCCGCCCGCCGCCACCACCCGGTGCCAGGGCACCGGCGAGCCCGGCTCGAGCGCGTGCAACGCGTAGCCCGCCACGCGCGGCGCGCTCGGCATGCCGGCCTCCGCCGCCACCTGACCGTACGTGGCCACGCGCCCGCGCGGGATTCGCATCACGACGGCATATACACGCGGGTAAGCTCCGCGGGTTGCAGGGAGCGGCGCCTCGGCCGAGCGGTGCCGCGGCCGGCGCGGCGTGGCCACGGCGGGGCGACGGCGCCGCTCAGGAGAGGCCGTAGCGTTCCTTCAGCAGGCCGACGTGGTGCAGCTCGTGGCCCGCGATGATGTGCGCCAGCGCCCGCACGCTCACTTCCGCGTCGTTCGCTTTGCCGCGCCGGAGCAGCGCGTCCTCCTCGAACGAGCCGAACAGGCTGATCGTCGCGGCGCGCACGGCCGAGTAGTCGGCCACCAGCTCCTGGAGTGGCCGTCGATCGAACCGGCCGGCGGGGACCCACGTGTTCTCGTCAAAGCCGGAAAGCGGCGTGCCGTCCTCGCGCGCGAAACGCAGCGCGCGATAGGCGAACACGCGCTCGCCATCGGTGATGTGACCGAGCACTTCCTTGACGCTCCATTTGCCGGGGCCGTAGCGGAACATCGCCTGCGCTTCGGTGACGCCGGAGAGGAGCCGCGGCGTGCTCGCGCTTCCGGCGCGCATCGCGGCCAGCGCGTCGTCGCCGACCAGCGCGATGTACTTGCCGTAGTAGGGAAGGTGCTCGTCGGGCTCGGGCTTGGCGATGCGTAGCATTGCGTCTCCTGACGAAGGACTCAGGCTGGGGAACGCTCGCAGTCTGGCGTCAGGGCCTGCCCCGACGCAACCGCCGCCCGGCGAGGCGCTGGGTGGCGGCGTAGCGGAAACAGTCGGTCTGGTGGTCGTTCACCATGCCCACCGCCTGCATGAACGCGTAAGTGATGGTCGAGCCCACGAACTTGAAGCCACGCTGCTTCAGCGCCTTCGAGAACGCGTCCGACTCCGGCGTGCGCGCGGGGATGTCCTTTATGCCGCGCCTCGCATTCGCGAACGGAGCACCTCCCACGAAACTCCAAGCGAACTCGGCGAAGCTGCCGAACTCCTGCTGCACCTCGAGAAAGGCGCGCGCGTTCAGCACCGAGGCCGCGACCTTGGCACGATTGCGCACGATGCCCGCGTCGGCCAGCAGCCGGCGCCGATCAGCCGCGCCGTAGCGCGCCACCCGGCGCGGGTCGAAGCGGTGGTAGGCCCGCCGATAGTTCGCGCGCTTGTTCAAGATGGTGGACCACGACAGACCCGCCTGCGCGCCCTCGAGGATGAGCATCTCGAACAGGTGGCGGTCGTCGCGCGACGGCACTCCCCACTCCTCGTCGTGGTAGGCAAGGTACAAAGGATCGTTCGTTCCCGCCCATCCGCAGCGCTTCTTGGTTCGGGCCACTCGCCCTCCCTCAGGCGCCGAGCAGCGCGCTGACCAGCCGCACGAGCTGCACCGCGAATGCGCCCGCCACGGCGAGCGCGGAGCCCCACGACAGCGCCAGCAGCCAGCGGCTCTCGCGTCGCCCCGAAAACGACAGGGCCTCGGCCGCGACGAAGCCGCCCGCGAACCCACCCGCGTGCGCCCAATTGTTGACACTCGGCATGAGGAATCCGAACAGGAACATCACGCCTGCCGACATCCACAACTGCTGCGTCACGCTGTGCTGCTTGGTGCGCCGCCCGTACACGATGAGCGCGGCGAGCAGCCCGAAGATCGCACCCGAGGCGCCGATGGTGGGCACGCCCACGGCCAGGTTCGACAGCACAAAGCCCGCCACGCCGCCCGCCACGAAGATCACCCAGGCGCGCGCGCTGCCGTAGAGCTCGACCACGTTCGGCAGGTACTGGCGCGTGATCACCATGTTGAACAATAGATGCAGCAGGCTACCGTGCAGGAAGATGGCGGTGAGCAGCGTCCACCAGCGCCCCTGCCCCAGCGCGAAGTTCCCGGTCATGCCGAGCACGGCGAGCGCGCCGCTCGTGGGTGCCAGGAAGTCGAACATGCCGGCCATGCGGAACAGCCCGCGCGGGTCGAGGATGAGCGCCAGCACGTAGAGCGCCACGCTCGACCCGATCACCGCGAGCGACAGGTCGAAGCGTCCGAACAGGCGTTGCAGTACGGGGCCATAGCCGAACATGCCCGGAGCCACCCGACCGCAGTACGGGCACTCGCGTTCACTCACGTCCACGAGCTTGCCGCAGTTGGGGCACACCACCGCACCGGTTCGTTTGCGCATGGGACCGAAGATAGTCGGATGCGGCGCCACTCTCCAAGTCGCCGCACGCCGACTCAGCGAATCGTGCGGGATGCACGCCACGCGTGGGTGAACGCACGGCGTCGACGGCGCGCCTTCGCGAACGCGCACGCACTCGCACGCGGTTGCGGTCCGCGCGCGAGCTCGAGCAGGTGGCGCGACCCGTGCAGTGGAACCGGCTACTCGCACCCTGGGGAGCTCTCGTGTCCGCTGAAGTCTTTCACGCCCTCGTGTTCTCGATGCCCGCGTTCCTGTTCTCGACCTCCGTGCACGAGGCCGCGCACTCCTGGGCGGCGTTGCGGCTGGGGGACCCCACCGCGTACCTGGCCGGGCAGGTGTCGCTCTCGCCTTGGCCGCATGTGCGACGCGCGCCGCTCGGCATGCTGGTCATTCCGCTCATCACGTCGCTCACGCAGGGCTGGACGCTGGGCTGGGCGAGCGCTCCCGGTGATCCCGAGTGGGCGGAGCGCAACCCGCGCCGAGCGGCGGTCGTGGCGCTGGCCGGACCACTCGGCAACCTGGCGCTGGCGCTCGCGGCGTTGGCGCTGCTCCAGGGCGGACTGTGGTGGGGCGCGTTCGAGCCCGCCGCGACATTCTCGGTGGGGCAGTTGGTGCAAAGCGCGTGGCCGGCTGATGCGCTCCAGGCCGGCGACTTTCTCGCCACGGGGCTATCCGTGTTCCTGTCGGTCAACGTGCTGCTGTTCGTGTTCAACCTGCTGCCGCTGCCGCCGCTGGACGGCGCCTCGGTGATCTCGCTCGTGCTTCCGGCGCGTGCGGCGCGCGCCATGCGGGCCGCGGTTGCGGCACCCGGTCTCTCGTTCCTCGGCATCCTCGCCGCCTGGCAGGTGTTCCCGCTGTTCACCGCGCCCATCCTGGGCGTGCTGGTGCACATCCTCCACTTCGCGGGCTGATCCGCCGCCGGGCGCGCCATGCGCCCGCGAACCGCAGCCCCCACGCCGCTCTTGCACCGCGCTCGTGCGCGCGGCATGATGCGCGACGTCCGTTCGGGGTGGCTCGCGGAGAAACCGTGGGCCTGAGAACACACCCGTCGAACCTGAACTGGTTGAGACCAGCGTAGGGAAACGGCGAAGACCACCGGCCCCACCGATCGTCTTCCTCGCCGTCCCTTCGTGGACGGCGAAGGTGTTTCTGGAGTCGCCGGCCTCGGGCCAGCCCAGACGCTGACGCCGTCCGGAAGGCGTCGCGCCGATGTTCACGAACAGCGCCCTCGACTGGGCGCTCATCGCTGTCTATTTCCTGGCCCTCGCGCTCGTCTGGGTGCGCGGCTTGCGTGCACGCCCGTCCACCGAGGACTACCTCGTCGCCGGGCGGCGCGTGACGCTTCCCGCGTTCGTCGCCACGCTCGTGGCCACCTGGTACGGCGGCATCCTCGGCGTGGGCGAGTACGCGTGGCGCTACGGCGTCGCCAACTGGCTCGTGTTCGGCGCCCCCTACTACTTGGGTGCGGCACTGTTCGCGCTGTTCCTCGCCAGGCGCGCACGCGAGAGCGAGCTGCTCACGCTGCCCGACCTGCTCGAACGCGCCTATGGTCGTGGCGCGGCGCTGGTGGGCGCGACCGCGGTGTTCGTGAACGCCGCGCCGGCCGCCTACGTGCTCATGCTCGGTACGCTGTTCGCCGCCATGTTCGGCGGGCCCGCGGCACCATGGGTGGTGGCCGCGGCCGTGCTGAGCGTGTTCTACGTGGACCGTGGCGGCCTGCGCGCGGTGATCCTCACCGACCAGCTGCAGTTCCTGCTCATGTACCTGGGCTTCGTGATCCTGTTGGGCTCGCTCGTGCTGCAACACGGCGGCATGGCGTTCCTGAGCACCCGCGTGCCCGACTCGCACTGGGTGTGGCACGGCGG
Organism: uncultured bacterium; assembly: GCA_964418975.1. Lineage (GTDB taxonomy): Bacteria > Eisenbacteria > RBG-16-71-46 > RBG-16-71-46 > RBG-16-71-46 > JAIOPA01. The sequence goes on from CAYQNV010000075.1 coordinate 16,287, forward strand.
TAACGGCGCGGCGGCGGTGATCGTGTGGTACGTCATCGCGCTCGGCACCATGGTGGACCCCGCGTTCTGGCAACGCGCTTACGCGGCGCGCAATCCACGCGTGGCACGCAATGGCGTGCTGTGGTCGATCGTGTTCTGGATGGGGTTCGACTTCATGACCACGGCGTGCGGGCTGTATGCACGTGCGCTGCTGCCCGACCTGGCCGACCCGGTGTACGCGTTCCCGCGGCTCGCCAACCTCACGCTTCCGCCGGTAGCACTCGGGCTCTTCTACCTGGGCATGATCGCCACGGTCATGAGCACGATCGATTCGTACGCGTTCATCGCCGCCACCACCGTGGGTCGCGACCTGATCTGGCGCGTGCGCGGCGGCGACCCGGCCCGCATTCCGGTGTGGTCGCGCTATGGGCTGTGGCTCGCCGCCGCGTTCGCCACCGCGCTGGCGCTCGCCCGGCCGAGTGTCGTCTCGCTGTGGCACGACCTGGGCTCGGTGGTCACACCCGTGCTGCTGCTGCCGGTGCTGTTGGCACTCTCGCGCCGCGGCCGACCGGGCCCGCGCGGCGCGCTGCTGCTGATGCTCGTGCCCGGCGCCGTCACGTTGTTCTGGGTGCTGTGGAAGTCGTCCACCGCCTCGCGCGGTATCTACCCGTTCGGCCTCGAACCGATCTATGCGGGCCTCGCCGCCTCGCTGCTGGCGTGGGCGGCCACCCGTTTTTTCCGAGAGGAGTCCCTGCCATGAACGTCCTCCGTCGTGAGGTCTTTCGAATAGCGCTCGCGTTGCGATTGTTCGTACCGCTCGCGCTGCGATTGTTCGTACCGCTCGCGTTGCTCGCTGGCGCCTGCGCGTCCAGCGCCCAGGAGTCTGCCTCCTCCGACACGTTGGGTCGGGTGGTTCCCATGCCGGTGATCGAGGTGAGCACGTCGCGCGTGGGCGACCGGCCCGTCGTGGCGGTGTCGCGCTTGAATCGCGCCCAGTTGCGAGACGTGAACTGGGGGCAGGACACGCCCATGGCGCTCGCCACCCAGCCGGGTGCTTACGCCTGGTCCGATGCGGGCAACGGCATCGGTTATTCCTACCTCACGCTGCGCGGCTTTCCGCAGCGGCGCATCAGCGTGCTCGTGAACGGCGTGCCCTTGAATGACCCCGAATCGCACGAGGTCTACTGGATCGACCATCCCGACCTGCTCTCGGCCACGTCCGAGGTGCAGGTGCAGCGCGGCGTGGGATCGGCGCTCTACGGCGCCGCGGCGTTGGGCGGCAGTGTGAACGTGGAGACGTCGCCGTTCGGCGCCGCGCCGCATGCGAGTGTCATCGCGGGGGCCGGCTCGTTCGGCACGCGACGCATGGTGTTCGAGGGCGGCTCGGGGCCCCTCCGCGACGGCTGGGAGCTCTACGGCCGCTACGCGCGGGTGGAGAGCGATGGCTACCGCGACCAGTCGTGGTCGAGGCTCTGGTCCTACGCCATCTCGGCGCGACGCGCGGTGGGCGCGCACATGTTGCGCGCCAATCTCTACGGCGGCCCCGAGGAGACGCATCTTTCCTACCTCGCACTGTCGCCCGAGTACTTGAACGGCGGCATCAGCGGCGACGCCGACCGCGATCGCCGGTTCAACCCGCTCACCTACGACGGCGAACGCGACCACTTCTTCGAGCCGCACTACGAGTTCATCCACGCCTGGGCGCCGGGCCCGTCGCTTACACTCACCGGGACGTGGTTCTGGTTCGACGGCCGCGGCTACTACGACGAGCGCCGCACGAACCGCGCGTTGGCCGACTACCGCCTGCCCGGCATCGCCACCACCGACACCACGCTCTACTCGCGCGACCACTACGCACAGGACGCGAACGGCGTGTTGCTGCGCGACGCCCAGGGCCGCGCCACGCTGGTGCGCTTCGACGTGACCCGGCGGCGCGAGGTGATCAACCGCCACTATGGCTGGCTGCCGCGCGCACGCTGGGCGCACGCCGGCGGCGCGCTCACTGTGGGAGGCGAGCTGCGTTTTCACGATGGCCGGCACATCGGCAGCGTGATCGCGGGCGATCCGCTGCCGACGGGAACACCGAACCCATCTAGCTACTACGACTACCACCCTCGCACCATGGCGGCGGGACTCTATGCGCGCGAGGAATGGGACCTGTCGCCGAGCCTGCGCGCCACCGCGGATCTGGCGTGGCGTCATGCGAGCTACGCCATGCGCGGCGACCAATTCGATGGCATCGGCTTCGACCAGCGCTACGACTTCGGCTCGCCGCGCGTGGCACTGTCGTGGGCTACCACGACGTGCGCTCAGGTGTTCGCGTCGTACGCCTACGCCAGCCGCGAGCCTGCGTTCCGCGACCTCTACGACGCCGAGGGCGTTGGCTCGGTGCCGCTCTACCGACGCGTGGATGTCGCCGCAGGGATCTACGAGGATCCGCTCGTTCGTCCCGAGCACGTCCACGACCTGGAACTCGGCGGCATGTGGCAGGCGAACGGTGTGTCGTTATCGGCGAATGCCTACCGCATGGATTTCCGCGACGAGTTGGTGTACGCGGGCCAGTTCAACACCGACTTGGGCTACCCGATCCTCGGCAATGCCGCGCGCTCGGTGCACCAGGGCGTGGAACTCGCCGCGAGTGCCGCGCGGCGACTCGCTCGCGACCTGGAACTGGCGTTCGACGGCAACGCCACGTTCTCGGACAACCACTTCGTCGAGTTCCGCGAGAGCTACGGACCGCTGCCCGCCGACCAGGTCATCTACGACGGCAAGCCGCTCGGGTTCTTTCCCGCCACCATGGCCAATGCCGGCGTACGTGCCACGTGGCGGGCACTCGGCGTGCGGTTCGAGGCGCAGCACGCGGGTCGGGTGTACGTGGACAACACCGGTGACGAAGCCAACAGCGTGGCACCTCGAACAGTCTGGAACGCGGTGCTGTCCGCGTCAGGGCGGGTGGCGGGCACGCGCGCCACGGCCACGCTGCGCGGGCTCAACCTGGGCGACCTGCGTCACGCCACCACTGGCTACATGGACTACGACCGAAACGGCGCGCTGGTGCCGCACGTGATGCCTGCCGCCACGCGCAGCTGGCTGGCGGAGGTGCGCTTGGACTGGTGAGTCTCAGCCCCGACCCTTGGCACCCGCGAACACGATATTCAGTCCCATCGCGATCAGCACCAGCGGCCACAACCGCCACACGCTCTCGAACTTGAGATAGCCCAGGTTTGAGAGCAGCAGGGCTGCGCCCACGGTGATCATGATGACGGGCGCGAACACGCTCGCCGGGCGCTCGATCAGGTTCAGGACGCCCGCGAGCATGAGCAGCGCCGGCCACCAGGTGGCGAACACGTGGCCGAACGACAGCGCGCCCAACTGGTCGGCGAGGAACAACCCGCCGAACACGATCAGCAGGATGCCGGAGAACGGGATGCGCGGCCCGGATGCCATGCGACTCCTCCGTGAGTGAAAGGCGGAGCCCCGGACGTTTCGGCGTCCGGGGCTCGCACTATACGACGCGGGAACGCGTCACTTCACCTCGACGGTGACCTTCGTCATCAGCAGCTGTTCGCTGGTGGTGCCGCCCTGCGAACCCTTCGCCTCGAGCGCCTTCAACACGTCCATGCCGCTCACGACCTCGCCGAACAGCGTGTGCTTGCCGTCCAGCCACGGCGTCGCGACGAACGTGAGGAAGAACTGGCTGCCGTCCGTGCCGGGACCGGCGTTGGCCATGGACAGCAAGCCGGGCCGGTTGTGACGGGCCGTGGGGCTGAACTCGCCGTTGAAGCCATAGCCAGGACCGCCGGTGCCGCTGCCTAGCGGGCAGCCGCCCTGGGCCATGAAGTTGGTGATGACGCGGTGGAACAAGAGGCCGTTGTAGTAGCCGAGGCGCGTGAGGTAGATGAAGTTCGTGACGTGCAGCGGGGCCACGGCGGGCATGAACTTGATGACGACCTCGCCCTTGTTCGTGCTCATGTGCGCAAAGTACGACTTGGCGGCGTCGAACTTGACCGCCGTGGGCAGCGGCAGCTTCGTCCGCCACGTCGCGTCCTTCTTGTTGACGGCAGCCTTGGCGATCTGCGCGTCGATGGCCTTGATGGCCGCATCCGCCGCGGCGGGCACGGCCTTCACGACCGGCTTCGCGACCTCGGTTTTGGCGGCCTCAACCGCCGCGGGCGTGGCCGACGGGGTGACCGGGTCCTCGGCACGCACCGGGGCGGCAGCGAGCCATGCGCAGGCGCAGGCGAGGTTCACGAAGGACTGGATACGGAAACGCATGCGAACTTCCTCCTCGACGTAGGGTACGGGGATGGCCGTGCCAATAGACACGAACCGCTCCATCATGACGTGGCCCGGACCGGGCCGTGTCAGGTAACGCTCAACTGCTGGGGTCATGCGAAGTGCCGAACGGTCAGCGCTCGCGGCGCCCGAACAGCGTGCGCCACCAGCGGCCGAGCGGGTTGCCCACCGGTTCGGGATCGCGCTCGTAGCGCAGCATGGCCACCGTGATGTTGTCCGGACCGCCTCGTTCGTTCGCGAGCTCGATCAGGTCACTGCACGCGCCCTCGAGCGATTCGCCCATGGCGAATCCTGCGATCTCGTCGTCGCTCACCTGCCCGTGCAGGCCGTCCGAGCACAGCACCAGCGTGTCGCCTGCCCGGAGCGGCTCGTCCACCGCGACCACGTCCACCTCGACATCGGGCCCCACGCCGACGCTGCGCGTGACGACGTTGCGGCGCGGGTCGTGCTTGGCTTCTTCGAGCGTGAGCTGGTTGCGCGCCACGAGCTGTGCGACAAGCGAGTGGTCGGTGGTGATCTGCGTGGCGCGGTGTGCGCGCACGAGGTAGGCGCGCGAATCCCCCACGTGCGCCACGAGCACATGATCGCCCTTCAAGGCCAGCACCGTGCAGGTGGTGCCCATGCCGTTCAGGTCCTGGCGCGAACGGGACAGCTCCCAGATCTCGCCGTTGGCCACCTCGACCGCGTGCGCCAGCGCCTGCGCCGCATCGTCGGGAGTCGCCGCGCCGAACTCGCGCACCACGGCGTCCACCGCCATCTTGCTCGCGACCTCGCCGGCGTTACTGCCGCCCATGCCGTCGCACACCACGACCAGCGTGTCGGCGGCACGTGGTGGATCCCCGGGCTCCGCGTTCCACAGCATGAAGCTGTCCTCGTTCCCGGTCCGCCTGCGCCCCACATCGGTCGCGGCTGCCGTCGAGGTGCGCCGCTGCGCTGTGTTCAGGTTGAGCCCCTTGCCTGGCGCCTGGCGGATGGACCGCTTCGGCCCCGCGGGGCACGAGCGACGAAGCCACCCGGCGGGCGCTGAGACCGGGAGAGTTCGGGACGGCGCATTCTGCCCATGGCGGAGGAGACAATCAAGAGCGGCCACGAAATCGCCGCCGTGCGCACTACTTTACAAAGACTTGAGGATCCTTGTGGGCGTTCCTGAAACAAATGTACTGAGTCCATCGTTAGACTGTCATGCAGATTGAACTCAGTACCATTTCCAGCAACCCAGGACCCGACATGACCCTGAACGAACCGTCCCGCCGCGAGCGGAAGAAGGAAGCGACCCGCCGGTGCATCTTCGACGCCGCCATCTCGTTGTTCCGGGTGCGCGGGTTCGAAGCCACCACCGTGGATGAGATCACCGAGAAGGCCGACGTCGGGCGCGGCACGTTTTTCAACTACTTCCCGCGCAAGGAGTCGGTGCTCGCATACCTGTCGGAGGAGCGCGTCGCGCTCGCCGAGGAAAACGCTGCCTCGCTGCTCGAGGACAAGGCGCCGGCGCGCGAGAAGCTGCTGGAAATCTACGCGTTTGCGGCGGCCGCGTACGTGCAGGATCGCGAGCTGTCGCGCTACGTGTTCAACGAGTGGATGCAGCGCGCGTTCGCGCCCACCGAGGAGGCGGGCATGCGCTGGAACAAGCTGCTCGTCACGGTGATCGAACAGGGGCAGGCCTCGGGCGAGTTGCGCACGGACGTGACGCCGGACCAGATCGAGTCGCTCCTGTCGGGCGTGTACATGACCACGCTCTACTACTGGCTGTGCTGTCCGGAGGGCGCCAGTCTGCCCGAGAACTTTCCCCTCCTCGACGAGCTCCGCTCGCGGCTCACGCTGGTCATGGACGGGATCGCGGCGAAGGGAGGCCGCGCATGAACCGTACGGTCTCCCTATTCATAGCCGCGGCGCTGCTCGTGCTCGCCGCGGACGCTCCCGCCGCCCGGGCCGTGGCCGCGACGCCCTCCAGCGCCGATACGCTGCACCTGACGCTCGACCAGGCGGTCGCGCGCGCACTCGTCTCGGGCACCGGCATGCGGTCGGCGCGCGCGGGCGTGGGTATCGCGGAAGGCCGTGTGAAAGAGGCGCTCGCGGAGGCGCTGCCGCAGATCACGGGAACCGCGAGTTACAACCGGAAACTCGACAGCATCTTCCAGGGCGCCGCTTCGGATGACACGTCTGGGATCGCCGACCTCTTCGCCAACAGCCCGTTCGGCGCGGTGCACGGCTGGTCGCTCGACCTGACGGCGCGGCAGCTGCTGTGGTCGGGTGGCCGCATCGGTGCCGGGCTCTCCGCCGCGCGCGCGGTGCGCAAGGCGGTCGCCAGCGACCGCGACCAGGTCGGCGCCGACGTGACACTCGCGGTGCACGAGGCGTATTGGAACGTGCTCTACGCGCGCCAGGTGCATGGTATCGCCGAGCGCTCGCTGGAACAGGCGCGCGAGCACTTGCGCCAGGTGGAGCTCTACCGCAAGCAGGGCGTTCGCTCGGAGTACGACCTGTTGCAGGCGCAGGTGGACGCCGCCAACCAGGAGCCCCTGGTGGTCGCCTCCCGGAGCGCGGCGCAGCTGGCGTTGCTCGAGCTGAAGCGGGCGCTCGACCTGCCGCTTGAGCAACTGCTGGTGCTCGACACGCCGCTGGAGTTCGGCGGTGACCAGCTGCCGGTGCCGGCCGAATCACCTGGCGACGCCGCGGCGCGCCCCGCGGTGCTGAGCGCCGAGGCCATGGTGCAGGCGCGGCGTGCGGCGCTGCGCGTGGAGAAGTCCGGGCGCTGGCCGCAATTGGTGGCGTCCGCCACGGTGTCCCACCAGGCGTTCCCCGCCGACGGCACGCCGGTGCGCGAACAGTTCCAGCGCTCCATGGACGCCACGCTCAAGCTGGAGTGGCCGCTGTTCCAGGGCTTCCGCACGTTCGGCGGCGTGCAGCGCGCCACGAACGAGCTGACCCAGGCCACCGCCCAGCGCGACGCCATGAAGCAGGCCGCCGAGCTGGCGTTGGCGCAGGCACGGCTGGGTGTCGACGAAGCGCTCGCCACGCTCGCGGCCCGGCGCGGCACGGCGAAACTCGCGGAGCGTGCGCACCACCTCGCCGATGTGCGCTGGCGGAACGGCCTCGGCACGCAGCTCGAGGTGTCCGACGCACGGCTGCGCATGCAGAACGCCCAAGTGAACGGGGTGCTGGCACTCAAGGAGTACCGGCTGTCGCTGGCGCGATTGGATCGCGCCGCCGGCCGTGCCGTGCCCACCCGCCCCCGCGCCTTCGATGATCTTTCGTATGACCCCACGCCCCACCAGGAGCGCCAGCCATGAAGACACTAGCCAGGACACTCGTGATCGCCGCATTCGCGGCACTGCTCGCCGCCGGCTGCGGTTCCGATGCGAACAAGACACCCGTGGGCGACGCTTCCGCCGCCACCCCCACCCCCGCGCAGGCGACCGCGGACGAAGCGCTGCTGGCACCCACTGACGTGGCGGTCGCCGCACGCGTGGATCTCGCGGTCGGCGTGCCGGTGAGCGGCACGCTCGTGGCCGGTTGGGAGGCGCGCATCACCTCGCCGTTCGACGACGTGGTGGAGGAGGTGCTCGTGCGCGAGGGCCAGCGTGTGAGCAAGGGCCAGGTGCTGGCCCGTTTCCGGCTCGACATGCCGAGCACCGCCGCGGCCAGCGCGACCGCGCAGTTGAAGAGCGCCACGGCTGACTACGAGCGACAGCGGAACCTGCTCGCCGAGGGCGCGGTCTCGCAGCGCGATCTCGAGGCGTCCGAGGCCGCGTGGCGCGCGGCCCAAGCGGCCGAGGCGGCAGCCTCCAAGCAGCTCGCCGATGCCACGGTGCGCGCGCCTCGAGCCGGTTCCGTGACGACTCGCAGTGTGCAGTCGGGCACTCGCGTCGCCGCGGGCGACCCGCTGTTCGTGGTGTCGGACACGCGCGAGCTCGAGTTCGAGGCCAGCGTGCCGAGCGAGTTCGTGCGCCTCGTGCGCCCGGGCTCGAGCGTGCGGCTCGACGTGACCGGGTTCGAGTCGGGTGCGATTCACGGGCGCGTTGCGCGCGTGAACGCGCAGGCCGACGCGGCCACGCGGCAGGTCAAGGTGTACGTGCACGTGCCCAACGCGAGCGGCCGACTCGTGGGCGGGCTGTTCGCCTCGGGCAGCGTGGTCACCCAGCAGGCGCGCAAGGTGCTCGCCGTGCCGAGTGCCGCGCTGCGTCACGAAGGCGAGAACGTGTTCGTGTGGACGCTGGCCAGCGGCCAGCTCGAGAAGAAAACCGTCACGCTGGGCCTGCGTGACGAGAGCCGCGACCTGATCGAGGTACTGAGCGGGCTCGCCGAGGGCGAGGCGGTGGTGATCGGTCCCGTCGAGGGCTTCACCCCCGGCCGCGGCGCACGCGTGAGCGGAAAGGAGAGCTGACGCCATGTTCCTGTCCGACCTCTCCATCAAGCGCCCGGTCCTGGCCACCATGATGATCACGGCCATGGTCGCGCTGGGGATCTTCTCCTATCCCCGCCTGAGCGTGGATCTCTGGCCCAAGGTGGACTTTCCGTTCATCAACATCTCCACCACCTACCCGGGTGCTTCGCCCGAAGCGGTGGAACGCGAGGTCACCAAGAAGATCGAGGAAGCGGTCAACTCGGTCGAGGGCGTGAAGAAGGTGATCTCGTATTCGAACGAGGGCTTCTCGCAGGTCTTGATCGAGTTCCGGCTCCAAACCAAGGTCATGGACGCCATGGCGGACGTGCGTTCCAAGATGGACGCGATCCGGCAGGACCTGCCCAAGGACATCGACCCTCCGGTCATCGCGCGGTTCGATCCCGGCGCCGAGCCCATCCTGACGTTCTCGCTGCAGGGTCAGGGGCAGTCGCTCCGCGACTTGACCGAGATGGCCGAGGAGACGATCAGCCGCCGGCTGCAGAACATCCCTGGCGTGGGCAGCGTCACGGTGGCCGGCGGCGTGCGCCGCGAGATCCACGTGCTGCTCCTGCCGGACCGCATGGACGCACTGGGCGTGTCGCCGGATATGGTGGTGGCCGCACTCGGTCGCGAGAACACCGACGTGCCCGCCGGTCGCGTGCAGCGTGGCGCCTCGGAGAACCTGGTGCGCATCAAGGGCCGCATCGCCGACCCGCGTGATTTCAACTCGGTCACCGTGAGCGTGCGCGGCGGCGCTCCCGTGCGTCTTTCGCAGGTGGCGCGCGTGGCGGACGCGCAGGAGGAAGAGCGCGACGCCGCGTTCGTCAATGGCCAGCGCGCCGTGGCGCTCGAGATCCGCAAGGTCTCCGGCGGCAACACGGTGGACATCGCCGACCAAGTCAACGAGACCGTGGAGAAGTTGAACCACTCGTTGCCCGGCGGCGTAAAGCTAACCACCGTGCAGGACAACTCGGTGTGGATCCGCCACTCGGTCGAGGACGTGCAGAAGACGCTTTTCGAAGGGGCGCTCCTCACCGTGCTGATCGTGTTCGTGTTCTTGAACTCGTGGCGCTCCACGGTCATCACCGGGCTCACGTTGCCCGTGTCGGTGCTGTCGGCGTTCCTCGCGTTTTACGCGTTCGGGTTCACGCTCAACACCATGACGCTCATGGCGCTCTCGCTGGTGATCGGCATCCTGATCGACGATGCCATCGTGGTGCGCGAGAACATCGTGCGCCATGTCGAGGCGGGCGAGGATCACTTTGAAGCCGCACGCCACGGTACGTCGGAGATCGGCTTCGCGGTGATCGCCACCACGCTGTCCATCGTCGCGGTGTTCGTGCCGGTGGCATTCATGGGCGGCATCGTCGGCCGGTTCTTCTTCCAGTTCGGCATCGTCGTGGCATTCGCCGTGGCGGTGTCGCTGTTCGTGGCGTTCACGTTGGACCCCATGCTGTCCTCGCGCTGGTACGACCCGCAGGCCGAGGGCGCGGAGCCCAAGGGCCCGGTGGGCAAGCTGCTCAAGCGCTTCAACGCTTCGTTCAAGGCTTTGGGCCAGCGCTACCGCGGCGTCATCCGCTGGGCGCTGCGACACCGCCTGGTAACGCTCGGCATCGCGGCCGCCTCGTTCGTGGTGGCGCTGGCACTGCCGGCGCTGGGTCTGGTGGGCGGCGAGTTCATGCCCAAGTCGGACGAAGAGCAGACCTATGTGGCGTTCGAGACGCCGGTGGGTTCGTCGCTCGACTACACGCGCAGCAAGGGGCTCGAGCTGGCGCGTTACTTAAAGACCCGCACGGAGGTGGACTACACCTACCTCACCATCGGCGGAGAGGCGCATAACAAGGAGGTCAACCGCGGCACTGTGTTCGTGAAGATGGTGCCTCGCAACAAGCGCGCTCTCTCGCAGCAGCAGTTCGAGACCGACATCCGCAAGACGCTACCGCGCTTCACCGGCTCCGACGCACGAATCCTACAAGGTGGCGCGGTGGGCGGCTCGGCCGCGCCGATCGTGATCAACCTGAACGGACCGGACTTGAAGACCTTGCAGCGGCTCTCGGACGAGACGCTGGCGTCGCTTCGCGACGTGCCTGGGCTTGTCGAGCTCAAGTCGTCGCTCGAGGGCCGCAAACCCGAGGTGCTGGTGGACGTGAATCGCGATCTCGCGGCCCAGATCGGGCTGTCGGTGGCGCAGGTGGGCGCGACATTGCGCCCGGTGCTGTCCGGCGAGAAGGCCGGCGACTGGGAGGATCCGAACGGCCTGTCGCACGACGTCGTGGTGCGCATGGCCCCGGAGTACCGCGAGTCCCGGGCCGACCTGTTGCGCACGCCAGTGGCCACGTCGCAGGTGGACCCGCGCACCGGTGCCGGCGTGATGGTGCCGCTGTCGCAGGTGGCCAGCCTGCGCGCCGACGGAGCGCCAGCGCAGATCGACCGGCAGAAGCTCGAACGCGTCGCCACGATCGAGGGCAACTACCAGGGCCGCCCGCTCACGGACGTCACGCGTGACATCCAGGCGCGGCTCGCCAACGTAGTGCTGCCGGCAGGCTACGCCTTCGACTTTGGCGGCGAGCAGGCCGACTTCGTGGAGACCGTGGGCTACATGGGCGAGTCGCTGTCCATCGCGGTGATCTTCCTCTACATCATCCTCGCCAGCCAGTTCGGCAGCTTCTTGACGCCGCTCGCGATCATGTTGTCGCTGCCGCTGTCGCTGGTGGGCGTCATGGGCGCACTGGCGCTCACGCGCGGCTCGCTCAACATCATGAGCATGATTGGCATCATCATGCTGATGGGATTGGTCACCAAGAACGCCATCCTGCTCGTGGACTTCGTGAACCAGGCCCGCGAGAAGGGCCGGTCGCGCGAGGAGGCACTGGTGGACGCCGGCGAGTTGCGACTGCGGCCGATCATCATGACCACGCTGGCGATGATCTTCGGCATGCTGCCGACCGCGCTGGCGCTGGGCGCCGGCGCCGAGTTCCGGGCCCCCATGGCGCACGCGGTGATCGGCGGCCTCATCACCAGCACGCTATTGACGCTCGTGGTGGTGCCGGTCGTCTACACCTACCTCGACGACTTCGGTACCTGGTGCGCGGTGTGGGCGCGGAAGTTCTTCAGTAAGCCAGACGAAGCTGCCGCGCAAGCGCCGGCCCAGTCCGTCGCCGAACGGCCCGTGGTCGCGACGTCCGAGGCCCCCGCGTTCGGCGCGCCCAGCCCGGCGCCCGGCTTGGGCGCCAGCGAAGCGTGAGGCGTACGGAGCGCACGGTTGCATCCGCCGCGCGCTCCGCTACGCTGCGCGCGGTTGCAACCACCCCCACCATTCGACGAGGAGCACTCCCTCATGAAGAGCACCGCATCGGCCGTCTGGGAAGGCGGCCTGAAGGACGGCAAGGGCAAGTTGACCGGCGGCACCGGCGTGTTCACCGACATGCCGTACACGTTCATCAAGCGCTTCGAGGGCGTGGGCGGCGGTACGACGCCCGAGGAGCTGATCGCGGCGGCCCATTCCGGCTGCTTCGCCATGGCGCTCTCGGGCGAACTGGGCAAAGCCGGCTTCACGCCGACGCGGTTGTCGGTGACCGCCACCGTCACGATCGAGCCGGTGGACGGCAAGGGCACCGTGACGAGTTCAGCACTGGTGCTCGAGGCCGTGATCCCGGGCATCGACGATGCGAAGTTTCAGGCGGCGGCAGCCGATGTCAAGGTCGGCTGCCCCATCTCGCGGCTCCTCAACACGAACATCACGCTCACGGCCAAGCTCGTCGGCTGAGCGAAGCGATGCTCCACGGCGCTCGCACTTCGGCGCGGGCGCCGTTTGGCTATCGGCTCCGTCGCGCGGCGGTGTCCGGCCCGCCGAGAAGCCGCGCCGCGAGTGCGGTGAGAGCGAGCGTTCGCGAGCCCGGCGTCTCCCAGCGTCGCCGCGCCGTGGCGCGCGGCGCCGCGCCCGAGAGCCGCCCCTCCCACACCTCCACCGTGATGTCGCGATGCGTAATCGAGTGGCGGACTTTCCGGCCGGCGAAGGCAAGTCGCGCGCGAACGCCCAAGTCCGCAAGCAGGCCCGCGAGTGCTGCTGCGGCGTCCTCGCCGCGCGCGAGTTCCACGCCCGGCGGCTCCCACAGCCCGTCGAGCAGCGCGCCCTCGCGACGAACCAGCAGCAGCCGGTCGCCGTGCCGCACGCAGGCGACGGCACGCCTCACGCGCACGGGTGCGCGCCGCTCGGCCACGGGCGGGAGCGAGTCCTGGAGCCCGAGCGCGTGCGCCCTGCACCGCGACCGCACGGGGCACGCCTCGCAGCGCGGCGAGCGCGGCGTGCACACCAGCGCGCCCAGTTCCATGAGCGCCTGGTTCCACAGACCTGGATCCGCTCGGCCGGAGGCCGCGTGACTCCCAAGCTTCCGGCCTCCGGCCGGCCGCGAAGCGCGCGGCATGAGGGCTTCGGTCATGGCCCACAACCGCTTGGCATCCGCGGGGCGTTTCACCGCCAGCGGCTCTGCCGTGAGCCGCGCCAGGACGCGCGCCACGTTGCCGTCAAGGACGGGCAGCGGCAGACCGAAACCCATGGAGAGCACCGCGCCGAGCGTGTAGCGGCCCACTCCGGGAAGCGCCGCGAATGCGCTGGGCTCGCAGGGAACGCGTCCCGCATGTTCACGCACCACGATGCCCGCGGCCTTGTGCAGGTGCCGCGCGCGGCGGTAGTAGCCCAGTCCCGACCACGCCGCCAGCACGACGCTCTGCGGCGCGCGCGCCAGGGATCGCACGTCCGGGAATCGCGCCACGAACCGCTCGTAGTAGGGCGTGACGGTGGCCACCTGCGTCTGCTGCAGCATGATCTCCGACACCCACACGCGGTAGGGGTCGCGCGTCTCGCGCCACGGCAATCGCCTATGTTTCCGGCGGTACCATGCGAGCAGCGAGCGCCGGAGCCCGGCCGCGTCACGCAGTTCGCCCCTCGAACGTACGACCGGTGAACCCGCCATGACCGACCCCACCCTGGTTCGTGAACACTTCCGGGAGATGCTGCAACGACCCGAAGCCGACATCGACCTCGCGCGCACGGCGTTGCTCGTGGCCGCCGAGAACGACCCCACCCTCGACGTCGACACCGAGATGGCGCGACTCGACGCGTGGGCGGGTGAACTCGGCCGCCGCCTCGATCCGGCGTGGAACAATCTCCAGCGCCTGGCGCGGCTGCGCACGTTCATGTACGAGGACCTGGGCTTCAAGGGCGACGTACGCGGATATTACAGCCCCGCCAATTCCATGCTGCACTCGGTCATGGAGCGGCGGCTCGGCATCCCGCTCACGCTGAGCATCGTGTTCATGGAGATCGGCTGGCGGATCGGCGTGCCGTTTGAGGGGGTGGGCTTCCCCGGGCATTTCCTCGTGCGACTGACTGGCGAGCCGGGCGACCTGCTGCTCGATCCCTACGATCACGGCGCGTCGGTGCACGAAGAGGACTGCCGCCGCATGATCGAGCTGACCACGGGCGGCACGGTGCCCTACGACCCGAGCATGATCCGCTCGCTCGGCAAGCGCGACATGATCGCGCGGCTGCTGTTCAATCTCAAGATCTCCTGTCTCAAGGCCGGTGACGATCCCGGCGCGCTCTCGGCGGTGGAGCGCCTGCTCCTGCTGCACCCGGACGAGCCGCCCGAGCTGCGCGACCGCGGCCTGCTGCTCTACCGCATGGACCGCTATCGCGAGGCGCGCGCCTCATTCGAGGGCTACCTGCGCGCGCGACCCGACGCGCTGGACCGCGAGGTCATCGAGCGGCACCTGGCCGCACTCCAGATGATGCTGGCGGCGCCGCCCGCACCTCCCAAGGGGTGAACGCGCGGGCGCCGCGTCAGCGCCGCTTGAACTCGGCCGCGTCCTTCAAGTTGGGCGTCTTCATCTGCGAGCCGGTCCAGGCGCACTGCATCACCACGCCGCAGCGCGGGCACTCGAAGTGGGCGTCCGCGCCCTCCACGGCCGTGGGCATCCAGCGATCCATCTTGGTGTTGCAGCCCGGCGTGTAGCACAGGTAGACACACAACGGCATGGCGGGATCCTCGCGAAGTTGTGTTCACGGGTGAAGTTTCGCCCCGCGCCGGTCTCGCAGCGCGCGGCGGACTATAGCGCACGCTCGTTAGTCGCGCAGCGGCAGACGGCGTGCGCCGGCGACGGCTGGCGATGCTCGCGTCAGGGCAGTACGAACTTGAGCGGGATGCCGATCCACGCGGGGTAGGCGTGCCGGCAGTGCTCCCCCGGCTTGAAGCGCCAACGCCGCACGCACGCTACCGCGGCGCTGTCGAGCGCGGGGATGGAGCCGACCACGCGGATCTCGCCCACGGTGCTGTCCTCGAGCACCAGGGCGTGCAGCATGACCGTTCCCTCCACCGCCGCCGCGCGTGCCGCGTCGGGATAGACCGGTGCCGTTCGCTGGAGCAGCTCGGGCATCACCTCGGTGTCGTACTCCGGGCAGTCGCTGTCGTGTTGGGACGGAGGCGTCGTCGCGACGTTCGAGCGAGCGGGAGACACGGTGCGTGGCGGCGCCGCGTGCGCCGGTCCGATCGCCGGATGTCCGGGCGGGAGCGGATGGCCTGCTGGGGCATACCCGAACGCGCAGCCCGTCAGCAGGAAGGCCAGCATCAGGAATCCCGCACGTCGAACCGGCCCGTGGGCGGGCTCGTCGTGATTCACGGCAGAACGAACTTGACCGGGATGCCCACCCACACGGCCACGGGCCGTCCCTCGGCAGCTCCCGGCTTGAACCGCCACTGCTTCACGCACGCGACAGCGGCCGCATCGAGTGCCGGGATGGAGCTCACCAAAAGAGTCTCCCCCACACTGCCATCCGGAAGCACTCGCGCCTGCACCATCACGGTGCCCTGGATGCCGGCGCGCCGGGCTTCGGCCGGATACTCAGGCGCGACGCGCTGAATGGCCTCGGGTAGCTCGTCCACGTACACGTAGTCGCCGGGCTTGGGAAGATTCAACATCTTCCGACGGACCGAGTCCTCCGCGGAGGTGTCGCCCGGCACCGGGAACGGAGCGATCGTCGTTCGACCGGGGGCGGCAGTCGGCGGCGGCGGCGTCCCCGGCGGGCTGAGCGAACTCGTGCGCCGCGCGCAGGACGAGCCCGTGCACAGGAGGAGAACACCGACGAGCAGCGTTATGCCAGATCTCGACTTCATAAGTGCACCTGTCCGGAACGAGGAGCCCGGTCGGATGTAGCGTGCACCTCGACCCGGGCGGCTCGCAAGCGGGAAACGCGCTCCCGTCACAGGTCCAGCAGCCGCCGCGTCTCCTGGTACGAGCGGAGCGCCGCCGCGTCGAAACAGGCGCACGTGACAGTGCCCAGCTTCTCCGCCCGCTCGAGCGCGGCGCCGATCTCGCGCAGCGCGATGGTGGTGGCGCGGGGCAGCGGAAAGCTGAACGTGCCCGTGCTGATGGCCGGAAACGCCACGGCCGCGAACCCGTGGCGCTCGGCCAGCGCCAGCGCCGAGCGATAGCACGAGGCGAGCAGCCTATCTTCATCCTGCGTGCCGTTCATCCACACCGGGCCCACCGCGTGGATGATCCAACGCGCCTTGAGCTTGAACCCGCCCGTGAGCCGTGACTCGCCCGTGGGGCACGGCCCCACCTCGCGACAGGCCTCGGAGAGCTCGGGTCCCGCCGCGCGATGGATGGCGCCGCACACGCCGCCGCCCGGCATGAGCGCCACGTTGGCGGCGTTCACGATGGCATCCACGTCGAGCGTGGTGATATCGGTCTGTACGATCCGCAGGCGGTCGCCGAGCGGCACGGGGCGCTCCGGAGGTCAGGGTGGCGCGTGTTGGCGTGACGCGCGGCACCGTAGGGCGCGCTTCGGGGGCGCGTCAAACACAGGCGAAACGCGCCTTGGCTGCCCCGGCGAGGGGGGGGCGCTCCCATTGCCGTGTTGCGTTCATCCGCCTAGAGTCTTGTCCGACACCCCGGCCACCCCGGGTCACCACAGCCTTGCGAGTGCCCAAATGATCCAGCGTAGCCCGCTCACTGACAACCACGGCCGCACCGTTCGCGACCTTCGCCTGTCCATCACCGACCGGTGCAACCTGCGCTGCGTGTACTGCATGCCCGCCGAGGGCATGCCGTGGTTGCCCAAGCAGGACCTGCTCACCTACGAGGAGCTCGCCCGATTCACGCGCGTGTGCCTGGAGTGCGGCGTCCACAGCGTGCGACTCACCGGCGGCGAGCCCACGGTGCGCGCCGACCTGCACGTGCTGGTGCGCATGCTGCACGACTTGGCACCAGGGCTCGACCTGGCGCTCACCACGAACGGATTGAAACTGCCCGAGATGGCGCCCGCGCTGCGCGCCGCCGGCCTCACGCGGGTAAACGTCTCGCTCGACACGTTGCGCCCCGAGCGTTTCCGCGAACTCGCTCGCCGCGACCGATTCGCCGAGGTGCTCGCTGGACTCGACGCCGCACGCCGCGAGGGCTTCTCGCCGATCAAGGTGAATGCGGTGCTCATGCGCGGCGTCAACGACGACGAAGTGGTGCCACTCGCAAGCTGGGCGCGCGACGAGGGCTACGAGTTGCGGTTCATCGAGTGGATGCCGCTCGATTTCCAGCACAGCTGGGATCGCGCGCGACTCGTCTCGGCCGCGGAGATCCTGGAACAACTTGCGCGGGCGTTTCCACTCGAGCCCGAGGATGGCGATGATCCCAGCGCGCCGGCGCGCACGTTCCGTTACGCCGATGGCGCGGGACGCGTGGGCGTGATCGCCTCGGTGACGCGGCCGTTCTGCGGCACGTGCGACCGCATCCGGCTCACCGCCGACGGCCAGGTGCGCACCTGCCTGTTCGCGCACCAGGAGTATGACTTCCGTCGCATCCTGCGCGAGGGCGGCAGTGACGACGACGTGGAAGCCCTGTTGCGCGCGGCTGTGCTGCGCAAGCTGCCCGGGCACCTGATCTCGCAGCCGGGCTTCGTGCAGCCCGAGCGCGGCATGAGCGCGATCGGCGGGTAGTCTCGCCGCCCGGCGGATCAGTCGCCGCCGTAGACCTTTTCGAGTAGCTCGGCGAGCTGGCGCGCTTCCTCGGGGGTCATGCGATCGGCGAGCAGGTGGTTGACGTGCTGCACCTTGGGCCGTAGCTGGTCGAGAAGTGCGCGGCCCTTGCCCGTGATGCGCGCGAGCGACTGGCGATGGTCCTGCTCGCCCTTTTCGCGCTCGACGAGCCCCATTCGCACCAGCCGGTCGAGCATGCGAGTCAGGTCCGGGGCGCGGCGCATCATGCGGCGAGCGATCTCGCCGCGAGCGTGCGCTCCCGGGTGGACGCCGTTGAGGATGCGGAGCACGTTGTACTGAGGCTGCGTGAGCCCGGTGCCCTCGAACGCCTCGTCGATCAAGGCTTCGACCGACGCATTCGCGAGCAATACGGCCAGCAGCGCTTCGTGGTGCGGCCCCTCGAAACGTGTCTGGAGGAGCCGTTGGCCGAGCAACTCTCCCATGCAGTCAGGATGCGCCTGCGAGGGTCAGTAATCAATAGAAAGCGTGTGGCACCAGATGAGAACGCGCTTCCAGCTGGCCGCTCGTCCGGCCGCCCGCCGCGGTCAACGCCGGAAGCACGGGTGCCGCAACCACGTACGCGACGGGCCCCGGCGTCAGGCGGTCTGGGCGGCGGCGGCCGAAACGTCGGGCTTGGCGCCGAGGAACATGACCTCCTCCTCGAGCTCCACTCCGAACCGCGCGCGCGCGCGCGCCTTCATCACCTCCGCCAGCGTGAGCACATCGTGGGCCGTGGCGTGGCCAGCGTTGATGATGATGTTGGCGTGCTTGGGGAACACCATGGCGTCTCCGATGCGCAGCCCGCGGCACTCGCACGCGTCGAGCAGCACGCCCGCCGGGACGCGCCGCGTGCCCGGCGACAACGGCAGACCGGTCGCCTGGAAACCCGGCGGCAGGTTCTTGAAGTAGGAGCCCGCGGTGGGTTCGATGCGCCACTGCGGGTGCTTGACGCGCCGGATCTCGAGCTTCTCCTCGATCTCGGCGGAGATGGTCGCGACGTCGCCGCGCTCGAGTCGCAGCACGCACGACAGTAAGGCGCGCGGCTCGCGCTTCAAGCGGGAGTCTCGGTAGCCGAACTCGAACCACGACGCGGGCAACGTCTCGACGAGCGAGCCCTCGAGCGTGCACACGGTGCACTCCACGATCCGTGAGCCGATGTCCTGCCCGTAGCAACCGGCGTTCCCGTAGATGGCGCCGCCCACCGAGCCGGGGATGCCAGCGGCGTACGCCAGCCCCGCCAGCGACTGGTCGCGGCAGCGCTGGATGAACGTGAGGAAGTCCGCGCCGCAGCCAACCTGGGCGGTGGTGCCGTCGAACGCCAGATCCTCGATGGCGTTCTTCACCACCAGGCCGCGGAAGCCCTCGTCCGACACGAGCAGGTTGCTGCCCCCACCCAACAGGAAGCAGGGCAGCTCCAGTTCCTGGGCCACGCGGAGTGCTGCCACGAGCTGGTCCTGCGTTCGGGCGGCGACGAACCAGTCCGCCGGACCTCCGACGCGAAACGTGGTGTGGTGGCGCAGGGGCTCCTGCGCGCGCAGGCCCTCCCCGATGGCGGAACGCAGGCGATCGCCGATCCCTGGTGTGCGGAATCCCATGGCGCGCAGATTGCCCGCGACGCGCAGCACGGTCAACCCTGGGCATGAAGTCGCAGGATCACCCGCATCGATGAGCGCATCGCCGGACGACGCACCTCGTGTAACCTGTGCGCATCGAACGATCAGTTACCCCTTCCCGCGGAGGATGAACCGATGACGGTCGAGATCCGTTACTGCGGACAGTGAGGCTATCTGCCCCGGGCCTCCAGTCTGGCGGCCGAGATCAAGAAGCAACGCGGCGTCGAGGCGGCGCTCGTGCGCGGCAGCGGCGGCGTGTTCGAGGTGACCGTGGACGGGCAGTTGGTCTTCTCCAAGAAACAGCAAGGCCGATTTCCGGAGCCTGAGGAGGTGCTGTCCCGGCTGCCGGCTTGAGCGCCGGCGGGTGCGCGCGCGCTCAGCGCTCCGGCTTCTCGAGTCGGAGCGCGAAGTGTCGCTCCGCGAGACGCTCGAACACGATCGCATCTCCCGGCTCGAGCCCACGCTCCCGGCACCACTTCATCATGCCGGACTGCTTCGGCGAACGCGGCCGGAACACCCACGTGCCGTACTGGATGTCGGTCTCGAACGACCAGCCGAGATCGGTGTCGATGACCACCGGCCTCACCTCGTACGGGCGCGGTGCGTCGGCGGGGCCGCGTGGCCCGATCGCGTCGGAGGGGAACGCCTCGAGCACGTCCCAGAGCGGCACGTTCCGCTGCGTGAACGTCCACACGTCTTCGGGGCCGCGGACGGGGATGCGCGCCACGCTGCCTCCCGTCTCGCTCACGGGCGTGGCGGAGCGGCGTCCGAGACGCCGCCCAGCTCGCGGAGGAGGAATTCGAGCGCGCGCGTGTGGTGATTGCGCACCTGCTCGGGCGCGGACACCACGTGCGTCGGGCCTGGCAGAGGGAGGAACTCGTACTTCCGGTTCGCCTGGTTCAAGGCGGTGGCCAGCTTGAGGCTGTGGAGGAAATACACGTTGTCGTCCCCGGTCCCGTGCACCACGAGCAGCGGGCGCGACAGCGAGGCGGCCTTGAGCAGCGCCGAGCTGCGAGTGTAGGCGGCGGAGTCGGCCGGCGGCACGCCGAGGTAGCGCTCGGTGTAGAACGTGTCGTAGTCGAGCCAGTCCACCACGGGCGCCCCGGCGAACGCGGCACGATAGAGCTCCGGGGCGTGCAGCACCGCCTGCACCGCGAAGTAGCCTCCGAACGACCAGCCGATCGCCCCGACGCGCTGGAGATCCATCTCCGGGTGGCGGCCGCACAACTCACGCAGCGCCGCCACGTGGTCGGCGAGCGCGGGCCCGATCAGGTCGCCGCGGATCGCGCGCTCGAACGACCGCCCGCGGTTTGGTGTGCCGCGGCCGTCCACCGAGACCACGATGAAACCCTGGTCCGCGAGCCACTGCTCGCACAGGTAGTGGCGCCCGTTCCGCAGCACGCGCTGGCCGAGCGGCCCGGCATAGGCCCAGTCGATCACGGGGT
This sequence comes from uncultured bacterium, assembly GCA_964418975.1. Lineage (GTDB taxonomy): Bacteria > Eisenbacteria > RBG-16-71-46 > RBG-16-71-46 > RBG-16-71-46 > JAIOPA01. Next base: position 37,033 of record CAYQNV010000075.1, read on the forward strand.
AGCGCCGGCCCGGCTGGTAGTCGCGCGGGCGCACGATGAACGCGTGCAGCGAGTCGGCGCCCACGCGAGTCCATTCCACCGTGGGCTCCACGCCGGGCGCCTCGGCCATGGAGCGCAGCTCGCCCACGGGCCTGCCTTCGGCGTCCTCGACCCGCCAGCGCGTATCGCCGTTGACCGGTGCCAGCGTGCGCACGCGCAGCGCTCCCGTGGGCGAGAATACCGCGCTCTCGAGCCCGGCCTCGCGGTCGGCGCGTCTTATCTTCCACGGCTGCTTCAGTTCAACGCGCCACAGGTGCTTCTCGGTGGGCTCGTCGCTTGCCACCACCCACGCCACACCGCGCGTGCGGTCCACCCACGACACGCTCTGCACGCGAAGTCCCGGCGGCGTGAGGCGGCGGCTGGTGCCGTCGAGGCGCTCCAGTCGCAGCTCGGGCCCGGTGTCGTCGCGCTCGCTCATCCACACGAAGGATCTCCCGTCGGCAAGCCACGCCGGCACGCCGCTCGGCAGGTTGAGCCACAGGTCGTCGTGCTCGCCAAGGATGGGAGTGGTGCGCCCGGTCGCCGGGTCCACACTCAGCAGCGAGGCCGCCTGCTGCGCGCGGTTCATGACGTGGATCGTGAGTGGCCCCGCCTCGGGCCATGTCACGCGGCAGAGATAGGGCCACGTCACGCGATCCCACCGCACCCACACCGGCGGGCCACCCGCCGCGGGGTAGATCGCCAGCCGCACGTCGGCGTTCGCGTGGCCCGGGCGCGGGTACGGGTTCCGCTCCGGATCGCGGGTCGGGTTCGCCGGGTCGAGGATGGCGAGTCGCTCGAGGGCGCTCACATCCGTGCGCTGCACTGCCAGCCAGCGCGAATCGGGCGACCACCAGAAGCCCTCGTGCCGGTCCATCTCCTCCTGCGCCACGAACTCCGGCAGCCCGTATGAGACGCCAGCGCTCTCGGGACTTGCGATCACACGCTCGGCTCCGCTCGCCACGTCGAGCACGCGCATCTCGCCGGCTCGCACGAGCGCCACCTGGTCGCCGTCGGGTGAGAGACGCGGATCGTCGGCGGGTGGGCCGCCCGGTGCCCCCAGTTCGCGCACGTCGTAGCCGGGGCGCGACAGCAGAAACACGCGGCCGGAGTAGGGCACCAGTGCGCGGCGGCCGTCCTTTGAAAGCTCGAATGTCGTGAGCCCCCGAGCGGTCTGGCGCAGCCGCTCGCGCTTGGCGCGCTCCTCCGGCGACAGCGACTCCTCCGCGCCGAGCAACAGGCGCGCGCCGGTGAGCAGCTCGCGCTCGGCTCCCGTGCGCGCGTCCCACGCCCACAGGGACTGGACGCGATCGCGTGGACCGGAACGCAGGAACAGCACCTCGCTGGCGTCGCGCGGGATTGCGATCGCGGTGGGCAGGCCGGAGCGGAAGCCACGCGTGAGCGCCCAGCGGTCGAGGAAGTCGGAGTCCGACGCGGTGAGCGGGGGCGCGACGAGGCACAGCGCGACGATGCATGCGCATATCAGCGGAAGGACTCGCAGGGGTATGGAGCGCACCATGACGGGAGTTTAGCGGCGTTTCGCGTCGCCGTCAGCAGCGAAGCTTGCCCAGCGCCACCCGCGCGGGCGATGCGGCTCCCGGCGCCCGATCAGCCCTCGAGCTCGCCCGTGGTGCGCGAGACGCGCGGGCGACGGCGCTTGAGGACGGAGCCGAGCGACGCGTAGAGCTCCCCGCCCAGCCGCCCGACCGGCGCGAGTTTCACGGGATCCACGCGGCCGTCGCTGAGCACTTCGTCGCGCACGCGGGCCAGCACCACCTCGCCCACCACCAGAAAGCTGTTGCCGAGGGCGATCTCCCGATAGAGCCGGCACTCGAGCTGGAGCGGGGACTCGGCCACGTAGGGCGGGCGCACGCGCTCGCTTGGGGCCGGGGTGAGCCCGGCGGCGCTGAACTCGCTCGTGGCGCGCGGCCAGTCGCCGGCCGTCTGCACCATGGCGTCGAGCAGGGATTCGCTCACCACGTTCACCACGAATTCCCGCGTCTCGCGGATGTTGCGCAGCGTGTCCTTCGGGTCGTGCTCGCGATCGTTGATCGCGATCGTCACGAGCGGCGGCTCGCTCGAGACGGCGTTGAAATACGAGAACGGCGCCAGGTTGGTGCCGCCATCGGCGCCGATCGTGGAGACGAACGCGATCGGCCGCGGCACCACCGCCGAGATGAGGAAGCGATAGACGTCGGGGGTCGAGAGAGAGCGCGGGTCGAGGATCATCCGCCACACTCTAGAGGCGATTGCGGGTTTCTGCATCGGCGCCGCCCCGGGAGATTCAAAGACGCGCACGCGGGCGCGAGCCCACGTGCGCGTCGAGAGCGCTGCAGTGCGTCAGCGGCGGACGCCAGGGCTGCCCGGCGCTGCCGTGGCCATGGGCCCGAAGCCCGGCCGCGCCGTGCCGCGGTGGCAGGTGGTGCAGTTGATGCCCGGCTTCTCGCTCTTGATGTTCTTGATGGCCGGCAGCAATTCGTCATTGATGCGGCCGGTCATGGCCATCATGTCGCGTGCGATCTGCTTGGTGGGCTTGTCATCGTCATCCCAGTGCCCGAGCACGTGGCAGTGCTGGCAGCGCACGCCCAGCGAGCGACCGTAGCCCATGTTCATGCGGCGCAGAAGTTGCTCCACCGTCGCGCCCTTGATGACCTTGAGATTCTTGAACACGCTCTCAGCCGGCGCGGACTCCCTGCCGGCGTAGTGCTGGAGCAGGTCCTTCATCAGGCTGTCGCGTTCCGCCACGAACGAATCCACCGGCGCGGCCATCGCCCCCAGCGGCGGGCGTCCGCCCGGAGGGCCGCCGGGAGGCGCACCTGGCGGCTGCGCGTCGACGTGGTGAATGAACGACAGACTGGCGGCAACCACGAACGCGGTCGCGGCGATACCCACGATAGTGCGGCGCATGCGTCCTCCACTTGCGGCCCCATGCCGCAGGCCGGAGAGCTTGCGGTGCGGGCCGGTCCCGCACCACGGGCGAGTGTACGAATGTGGGTGGGAGCCCGACCAGGCGTGCCGCCCCGGCGTCGGGTATCATCGCCCGCCCTCATCCCCCCCAGCTCCCGAGATCCCCGACACCATGCTCCGAGCCGGAATCGTCGGACTGCCCAACGT
>CAYQNV010000076.1:0-14671 GCA_964418975.1 uncultured bacterium
CCGCCGGCCAGCCCGTCAATCGCATCGGCCTCCTCAAGGCCGATTACGACGGCAGCAAGACCACGCTGTGCCCCGGCTGCGGCCACAACGCCATCACCGGCGGCATCATCCAGGCGGCGTGGGAGGCGGGGCTCGAGCCGCATCGTGTGGCCAAGTTGTCCGGCATCGGCTGCTCGAGCAAGACACCCGCCTACTTCCTGGGCCACTCGCACGGCTTCAATGCCGTGCACGGCCGCATGCCCAGCATCGCCACGGGCGTGCACGCGGCCAATCGCGAGCTGCTGTTGATCGGCGTGTCGGGTGACGGCGACACCGCCAGCATCGGGCTGGGTCAGTTCTGCCATCTCGTGCGGCGCAACGTTCCGGTGGTGTACATCGTCGAGAACAATGGCGTATACGGACTCACCAAGGGGCAGTTCAGCGCCACCGCCGACGTGGGCAGCACACAGAAGGGCGGCAAGGCGAACGCGCTCATGCCCATCGACCTGTGCGCGCTGGCCATCGAGTTGGGCTGCGCCTTCGTCGCGCGCTCGTTCTCGGGCGACCAGAAGCAGTTGCGACCACTCTTGAAGGCCGCGTTCGCGCACCCCGGCACCGCGGTGCTCGACGTGATCAGTCCGTGCGTGACGTTCGCCGACCACGAGGGCTCCACCAAGTCGTACGCCGCGGTCAAAGAGCACGACGCGCCGCTGCACGACATCGACTATGTGCCCTATTTCGAGGACATCACCGTGGAGTACGAGCCGGGCACGACGCGCGCCGTGACCATGCCCGACGGCTCGCACGTCATCTTAAAGAAACTGGCCGAGGACTACGACCCGACCGATGCGGGGATCGCCCTCAACACGCTGCGTGAGGCACGCGCCGAGATGAAGTTCGTGACCGGGCTGTTGTACGTGAACACCGCCGCCCACCGCTTCGACGACGAGATGAGCCTGACGGATGAACCGCTCGCCTCGCTGCCACTGGAGCGCGTGCGTCCTGCGAAGAGTGTGCTGGACTCCATCATGAAGAGCCATCGCGAGGGCAGTGCGCCGGTGGGAGCGGGCGGCGGTTGAGCCGCGCGGTCACCTCCGGCGCGCCCCGCTGACCACGACGCGGGTAAGGCGCGCGTTCGACGAGCGCGCCACGAGTTACGCGCTCTGGCCCGAGCTCACGCGCGGCGAGACGCGCGACCGCGTGTTGGAGCGTCTCGAACCCGTGGCCGACGAGACGTTGCTGGACCTGGGCAGCGGCCCGGGTGCCATGGCGCGCGCCGCAGGACCGTTTGTGAAGCGCGTGTTCCTGTGCGACCTGTCGCCCGCCATGCTGCGCGTGGCCGCGACCGAGTCGAAGCGCGCGGAGCGACTGGTGCCACCGCGCGCGGCAGCCGACGCGTGCGCGCTTCCGTTCCGCGACGGCAGCTTCGATCTGGTGGCCTGCCGGCACGCGGTGCGGCTGTTCGGCTCGCCCGAGCAAGCCGTGGCGGAAATGCATCGCGTGCTTCGGCGCGGCGGACGCGTGGCGATCTGCGACGTGATGGCCACCGGCGAGGCCGACGTGGACCGCGTGGTGCTGGCCCTGGAGGAGATGCTCGCGCCGTGTCCCGTACACCTCCTGACGCCGGACGCCTGGGGCCAGCGGCTGGAGGCCGCTGGAATGAGGAAAGACTGGCACGACCAGCCGCTCGCCGAGCTGGCCGCCGGCCGCTCGCTGCTGGACGCGTGCGCGCGCTGCGGCGTGTCACAGGCCGCGTGCGATGCGGCGCGGCGCCTGCTGCTGGACACGCCGGAAGCCGTGCGCAAGGCGCTCGGCGTGCTCGCGCATGGCAACGACGTGGTGCTGCACCTGCCGTTCGGGATCGTGGGGGCCACGCGAACGACGGCATGAACAAACGGTGAGTGATCCGTGGTCGCCAGCAGGCGGGGGCTCGCCTATCCTTCCGCCGGGCCGACGAACCGGATGTCCACACCGCGCACCAGGAGATCGGAGATGAAGCGCTTCCTGAATTGGTTGCCGATGTTGCTGCTGCTCGCGCTGCCCGGCTGTGGTGCGGACAAGCAGGCGGCGGAGAAGGCATTGTCCGCAGCCGAGGCCGCATACGCACAGATCGCCGAGCAGGCCCAGGGGCTGGCGCCCGACCAGGCGCAATCCATCGAGGCCGCACTCGCCGCAGCTCGCGAGACGCTCGCGAAGGGTGATGGCAAGACTGCCTTGACCGCCGCGCAGGAATTGCAGTCCCGCATCCGCGCACTCACGGACGAGTTGCCCGCGCTGCGACAGAAGCTCGAGTCGGATTGGAGCGCGCTCGCCGGCGCGGTCCCCGGTGCGCTGCAGGCCGCCCAGAAGAAGCTCGATGACTTTGGGAGACCTCCCGAAGCCATGCCCGGGCGGGCGCAGTTCGACGCTTCGACCACGCAGCTCACGCAGCTTCGACAGAGATGGGCGGAAGCCGAGTCGCTGGCCGGGGCCGGCAAGCTCGCGCCGGCGGTTGCTGCGGGAGAACAGGTTCGCCTCGACGCGGTGAAGCTGCTGACGGAGTTCCAGGCCGGGTCCTAGCATCCCCGGCATGATTCGATGCTCGCGAACTCCTGGATCTTCGCCGGCACGGGCGCGCTGATCATGGCGATAGCCGTGCCGTTGATGCGCCGGCGTGTGCCGCCCAACGGCGTTTACGGCATGCGTGTGCCCGCGACGTTCAAGGACGAGCAGGTGTGGTACGACGCCAACGCCGCCTGCGGTCGCGACCTGTTCGCGTTCGGCGCGCTGCTGGTGTTGCTCGCGTTCGCCCCGCCAGCGTTCGGCATGGGCAGTCCGTCGCTCGAGATCACCTGGGCCTTGGTGACCTGCGTGGGCGCACTGTGGGTGGCGGGGGTGGGCTGGCGGCGCGCGAATCGGATGCTGCGTGAGCGCCAGCCGGGGCAGGCGCCGTGACCGCGAACGTCACGCGCAGGCGCGGCCGCGCGGCCGACGCGATCCGCGTACTCGGCCTGGTGGTTCGCTACGCCTGGGCCGCACCCGCGAGTGTGCTCGGCTTGGCGCTCACGCTGGTCGGCTGTGCGTTCGGCGCTCGCGCCCGTCGCACGCAAGGCGTCGTGGAGGTCGCCGGCGGCATGCTGGCGTCGCTCGCTTCGCGGCTCCCCGGGCTGCACTCGTTCGAGGCGATCACGCTGGGGCACGTCGTGCTCGGACACACGCACGACGTCCTCGACAAGCATCGCGCGCACGAACACGTTCACGTGCGCCAGTTCGAGCGCTGGGGCGTGCTGTTCTTCCCCGCTTACCTGGCGTGCAGCTTGTTCCGCTGGCTTCAGGGCCGGCGCCCCTACTGGGACAACCCATTCGAGCGCCAGGCGCGGGAGGGGGAGTCGAAAGCACATTGAACTCGCGGCCAGCGTGGCGGTTGGAGGTTTTGACAGTGCACTACGATGTAGTTACAATGTAGGCATGTCCGAGCTTCGCTTCGATTGGGATTCACGCAAGGAGGCGCTCAACCGGCGAAAGCACGGCGTGTCGTCATCCGAATCATCTCGGCCCGAAGGGCGACCCGGACGGAACGGGACGTCTACAACCGAAGGTGGAGCACATGAAGAAGGAGTACGACTTCACCAAGGCACGTCCGAACCCCCACGCGAATCGGCTCAAGCGTCAGGTCACCATTCGCCTCGACGCGCACACGATCCAGTACTTCAAGGTCATTGCGGAGGAGTGCGGCATCCCCTATCAGACGCTCATCAACCTGTATCTGCGTGAGTGCGTCGCCACGCGCAAGCGCCTTGCGATGAACTGGAAATCGGTGGCTTAGCTGGCTCAGCTCCTCGTGTCCCGGGTACGCTTTTGTGATGTCGCGAGCCTTAATTGGGCCTTACCTCACCACCTCGAACGCACCCGCCAGCACGCCGAATGCCTTCACGTAGTCGGCCGCTCGCACCAGCAGGTAGTCCGTGTCGTAGGTGCTGACGACGAACACCGGGATGTCGGCAGCCGCGAGCGGGGAGGTGAGACCGCTCACCACGCCCGTCAGCCCGAACGGCAGCGGGCCCACCACCTCGAACGCGCGCCAGTCGCGCTCGACGTGCTCGTTCACCGACGGCGGCAGGTCGGCCTCGGCGCACACCACCGACAGCTCGTGCGGCGTGCGGGTGATGGAGTAGAACTCGGCCTCGGCGTGAAACACCCACGCGGGGAGCACGGAATCGGCGGGGAATCGGCACATCGCCAGTTGCCAGTCGGTCTCGCGCAGCTGGAGCCGCGGAGCCTTCATGGGAACGTCGTCTCGCCCTCGTCGTCCATCAAGACGATGGCCGAGCACGGACAGGATTCGGCGGCCTCGAGGATCTTCTCCGGGGTCTCCGACTCCGGATCGAGGACGGTCGCCTTGTTCTTGCTGTCCATGCCGAACGCTCCAGGCGCGATCTCGCGACACTGGCCGTGGCCACAACACTCTTTATGGAGGATGCGGATCTGCATAAGGGCTCCGGAAGGAGTGACATGGTGGCCGATGCAGCCGCGTCATTCAAGCGCCGAGCGCGCGCAGAGTGCTTGGATCGCGGCTCGCAACTGACCGCACGGGGCGCGAGATGGTTGTCGGCCGCGGTAGGGGCGTTCTAGAGTCCGGCGTTCGTCACGGCACCCCCACCCCTTTCGCGAGACCACTCATGGACGCTCTGGACCGCTACCTCGAAGCACATCGTGGTCAGTTCCTGGAGAACCTGAAAGCCGCGCTGCGGATTCCCAGCGTGAGTGCGCAGCCGCACCACAAGGACGACGTGCGGCGTTGCGCCGAACACATCGTCGCGCACTTGAAGTCCATCGGCATGACGCGCGCGGAGGTGGTGGCGACGCCCGGGCACCCGGTGGTGTACGCCGAGTGGCTCGACGCCCCCGGCAAGCCCACGGCGCTGCTCTACGGTCATTACGACGTGCAGCCGCCCGAGCCGTTGGAGCTGTGGAAGACGCCGCCGTTCGAGCCCGTGGAACGCGACGGCAAGCTCTACGCGCGCGGTGCCTGCGACGACAAGGGGCAGGTGTACATGCACCTGTCCGCGATCGAGGCGCATCTCGCGGTGAACAAGAAGCTGCCGATCAATCTCAAGCTGGTGATCGAGGGCGAGGAGGAGGCCGGCAGCGAGAGCCTGGAAGAGTTTCTTGTATCGCGGCGCAAAGAGCTCGACGCCGACCTCATCATGGTAAGCGACACCAGCATGCTCTCGGCTGACCAGCCCGCGCTCACGTACGCGCTGCGCGGCATCCTCTACACGCAGATCGAGGTGGTGGGCCCCACGCGCGACCTGCACTCGGGCGAGTTCGGCGGCTCGGTCATGAACCCCGCCAACGCACTCGCCGGTATCCTCGCGGCACTCAAAGATGCCGACGGGCGTATCACCGTGCCCGGCTTCTACGACAAGGTGCACGAACTCACGGCCACCGAGCGCGCGGCATTCGCAGCCGTGCCGTTCGACGAGCCCGGCTTCATCGCCGAATCGGGCGCGCCGATGGCCTGGGGCGAGAAGGGCAGGAGCACGCTCGAGCGGCTGTGGTCGCGCCCGACGCTGGACGTGAACGGCATGTGGAGCGGTTACACCGGCGAGGGCAGCAAGACCGTGCTGCCGAGTTTCGCCGCCGCCAAGGTGAGCATGCGACTGGTGCCGGACCAGAACGCGAAGGAACTGTTCAGGGCGTTCGAGGCGCACGTGAAGTCATTGGCGCCATCGGCGGTGAAGGTGGTGGTGAAGGACTTGCACGGCGCGGAGCCGTGGATCACGTCACCCGATCACCCGATGCTCCAGGCCGCCATCCGCGCGCTCGGCCGTGCGTGGGCCAAGAAGCCGGTGCTGATCCGCGAGGGCGGATCCATTCCCGTGATGGCCACGTTCAAGCACACGCACAACCTGCCGTGCATCATGATGGGCTTCGGACTGCACGACGATCAAGTGCACGCCCCGAACGAGAAGTTCTCGCTGACCTCGTTCCACGGCGGAACGCGGAGCTGCGCGTATCTGTATGAGGAGCTGGCGAACGGGGCCTGACGGCGGCGCGTCAAGGGGTCCCGGCCCCATACACGTCGGGGGCCCACTTCTCCATCCACCTGTCCGGAGCCGCCAACTCGGTGAAGCCGACACGCTTGTAGAGCTCGTGCGCGTCCCGCGTCAGCAGCATCCAGCGCCGTAGCCCCTGAAGCTCCGGGTGCGCCAGCATGCACTCCATGAGCCAGCGGCTGAGCCCGCGTCCTCGCCACGGCTCCAGCACGAACACGTCGCCCACGTACGCCACCGTGGCTCGGTCGCTGACCACGCGCCCGAATCCCACCAGACGCTCGCCCTGGTAGATGCAGAACGGGATGGCATTCGCGATCGAGCGCTCCATCACCGCTTGCGGCATGGCGCGCGCCCAGTAGGACGCGGACAGGAACGCGTGGATGGCGTCCAGATCGAGCCGCGCGTGATCCGTGCTGATCGTGAAACCCTCGCGATGCCACTCGTGCGGCATGGTCTCCTCCGGGTCGGCACCGCAGTGCGGCCTTGCGCGTCAGTTGCTACGGTAGTTCCCGAACTTGAGTTCGACGCCGAAGTCGTGCCCCTTGAGCAGCGTGATCGCGCCCTGCAACTCGTCCTTGTCGGGGCCCGAGATGCGCACCGTCTCGGCGTTGATGGACGCCTGCACGCGCCGGAGCTTGGCGTCTTTCAGATAGCGCACGACGTCCTTGGCCTGCTCGCTCGTGAGGCCGTCCTGGATCTCCACCACCTGGCGCGAGGACGAGCCCGCGGCCGATTCGATCTTGCCGGGCTGCAAGTTCTTCAACGGCACCTTGCGCTTCACCATCTTGGACTGGAGCACGTCCCACACCGCCGCGAGGCGGTTCTCGTCTGGCGCGGTGAGCGTGATGGTCTTGGCCTTCATGTCGAGTTCGATTCCCACGTTCAGGCCCTTGAAGTCGTAGCGCTGCGTGATCTCCTTGGTGGCTTGGTCCACGGCGTTCTGGACCTCCATCATGTCCACCCCGGTGGTCACGTCGAACGAGTTGTTGGCTGCCACGGGTGTTCCTCCTTACTTATGAAGACCGCCGGCGTCGCACCGGGGGCTTGGTCCTCGAACTCGAGCGTCGGCGGGAGGCGTCTGCCGTCGCGCGCATCCGGGCGGTCACCTCGCGCGCCGCGCCGCCGGCCGAGCCGCTCAGCACCTCGTCGCGCAATGCCGCGATCGCTTGCCGCTGCGTGGACCACAACACTCGGCGGCGCGCCTCGGCGAGCGTCACGAAGGCGTACCGGTCGTGCTCGTCCGAGAGCCGCACCGGGTCGGTCCACGCCACCTCGGCGGCGAATACCGGCACCACGCGAATCTGGTCGTACCCGGAATCATAGAAGGTGGCGAGGTGCTCGAGCGCCCACCAGTGCAGCGGCGTAAGTCCTGTCTCCTCAAGCACTTCGCGGGCTGCCGCAGCCATCGCCGACTCGCCGCGCTCGATGCCACCCGTGGTCGGCTGCCAGGCACCCGCCAGAGAACGCTGCGGTGACCGGCGTAAGAGCAAGAGCTCCAATCGCTTGCCACGCCTGCGGAAGACGTGGACCTCGACCTGGGTGCACGAGATGGGGATCACGGGCGGCAACATAGCTTCCCGCGCCGAACGGGGGCAAGCGGCACGAGCGCGGAATGCTCCCTTGGGCCCCCTTCCGCCTTGACCCCGATGGAGCCTTCGTCTAGGGTGCTGCCGCCCTCGTCAGCCGTTGAAAACAATACGGTTGGCTCAGGGTTTGTGAAAACTTTCACTCACGAGGCCGGCCGCATGGCACCTCCGCCGAAAAAGCGCCCGGACGACGCGGCGATGCGGAGTGCGGCGATGCTGCTCGCGATCCCCACCCTGCTCATCATCTCGCCGCTCGTGGGCTTCTTCCTGGGGGACCTCGGAGACAAGAGGTTTCACACCTCGCCCTGGCTCTCGCTCACGGGACTCATCCTGGGTTTCGTGGCCGGCGGGCGCGAGGTCTGGCTCATCTACCGCCGTTATCTCGATTCACAGGAGCGCTGAGGTCGCAGCCGCCCCTCGGGTGGCGCGCCCGGCGATGAACATGGGTCTCGAATTCCTCGCGCGCGTGCGCAACACCTCCACCTGGCTGGGCGGCGTCATGGCGCTCATGGCGGCCACCTACGTGAGCCCGCTGGGCGGGCTGGCGTTCGGCGCGGGCGTGCTGTGGTCGCTGGTGAACCTGCAGCTCCTCGAACGCATCGTGGTGTCGCTGTTCGGCCCCGAGCGCGCCACGCCGGAGGGCCCGCGCCGCCTCGGCTTGGCACTGCTCGGCATGCTGTTCCTGTTCGCCGCGGGCGCGGTGCTGCTGTCGCTGCTCTCGCCCATGGGACTGGTGCTCGGCTTCATGCTGCCGCTGGGCGTGATCGTCACCAAGGCGGCCACGCAGGTGTTGCTCGGCTCAGGCGCGTGGCGCGGTATCGTCACCCACCGCTATCGCGCCACGTTCGCGGCACTCGCGCTGGCCACGGTCACCTGGTTCGCGCTCGGCGCGCTCACGAACGCGGGCAGCCAGCCGGCCGAGCACGCCACGCCGGCTCCCGCCCAAGGCGCCCCGCACGCCGCGCCGGCCAAAGCCGAACACGCCGAGAGCGGCGGCGCGCACGGCTTCACGAACATCATCGCGCTCATCGCCGGCGCCAACCACGGCGCGCCGTGGGCCGCGTTCCTGGAGCACTACGAGATCCTCGTATTCTCCATCTTCATCGCGCTCCTGCTGCTGCTCGTCGCGTTCCTCGCCAGCCGCAACCCGCAGATGGTGCCGAAAGGGCTCCAGAATGGCGTCGAGATGGTGGTCGAGGGGCTCTCCGACTTCATCGTCGGCATCATCGGTCCCAAGCACGGGCCGCGTTTCGTGCCGTTCCTGGGCACGCTGTTCCTCTACATCCTCGCCATGAACCTGTTCGGGCTGATCCCGTTCATGCACTCGCCCACCGCCAGCCTCAACGTCACGGTCGCGCTGGCGCTCACCGTGTTCGTCTACGTGCAGTTCATCGGTTTCAGGGAGCTGGGGCCGCTCGGCTGGATGGACCACATGCTGGGTTCGCCGCGCGATCTCACCGGGTGGTTGCTGGCGCCGCTCATGTTGCCCATTCACGTTCTGGGCGAGCTGGCCAAGCCCATCTCGCTTTCGTGCCGACTGTTCGGCAACATCTTCGGCGAGGACATGCTGCTGGTGGCGTTCGCGTCGCTGGGTGTGACCATGCTGCCGTTCCAGCAGCTGCCGTTCGGCATTCCCATGCACGCGCTGTTCTTCCCGCTGGCGCTGCTCGGCAGCGCGCTTCAGGCCATGGTGTTCACCGTTCTCAGTTCGATCTACATCCTCCTCATGCTTCCGCACGAGCATCACGACGAGCGCGGGGCTGAGGGGGGTGCGCAACACGCTCACTAAGCCCACACAGGAGGTCGTCTCATGGATCTGCATGCTGCACTTTCACTCGGTCTTCCTCTCGGCATCGGCGTCGCCGCCATCGGCTCGGGCATCGGTCTCGGCCTGATCGGCCAGGGCGCGATGCAGGCGATCGGCCGTCAGCCCGAAGCCACCGCCAAGATCCAGTTGGCCATGATCATCATCGCCGCTCTCGCGGAAGCCCTCACGATCTATGCGTTCGTGACGATGTTCCTCCTCAAGGACAAGATCTGAACCGGCCGGCGCTGCCGGGGATCGCGCATCCGGCACGCCACGGGGAGCACGCATGAACCTGATCGACATCCGCATGGTCGGCACCCAGATCCTCGGCTTCCTGCTCCTGCTCTGGGGCTTGAGCAAGTGGGCCTGGGGACCGCTGACCGCCCAACTCGAGGCACGCCGGCAACGCATCGCGGGCGAGTTCTCCGAAGCCGAGCGTCGCCAGAAGGACGCGGACGCGCTCAAGGCGAAGCTCGAGCAGGACCTGCGCGGCATCGACGCCCAGGCGCGCGCCAAGCTGCAGGAGGCGGTGGCCGAAGGGCAGAAGGTGGCCGCCGAGATGCGCGCGCAGGCGCAGCAGGAAGCGCAGGACCGGCTGGCCCGCGCCGAGGACGAGATGATGCGCGAGCGCGAGAAGTCGAAGGAGCTGCTTAAGGAGCAGGTCATCGGCCTGTCGCTGCGGACGGCCGAGAAGATCCTGCGCACCAAACTCGACGATCCGGCCCAACGAAAACTGGCCGGGGAGTTCATCGACGAGGTCGGGGCGCTCAAGTGAGTCGCGACGCCTCGATCGCCGGCCGATATGCGCGCGCCCTGCTGCTGCTCACCGAGCGGCAGTCCGCCAAGACGGGCGAACCGTTGCTGGCGCGGCTCGAGCGCACACTGGAGGAGTTGGAGGGACTTGAGAGTCTCACGGCGCCAGGGACGCGGCTCGGGGTGTTCCTGGTCGATCCCCAGGTGAGTCCCGCCGACCGCCGAAAGGTCTTGGAACAAGGGCTCAAGGGTCGCGCCATGCCGAGCGTGCAGGTGTTCGCTGACCTGTTGCTGCGCAAGAAGCGCATCGGCATCACCGGCTCCATCGCGCGCGAGTTCAAGGCCATCGTCGAACGCATCAAGGGACTCGAGCGGGCCACGGTGGTCAGTGCGGTTCCACTTGACGCGACCGAGATCCGGCGGCTGCACGCCGAACTCGAGCGAGTCACCGGTAAGAAGATCGTGCTCGAAACGCAGCTGGACCCCACCGTGCTCGGAGGCGCCTACGTGCGCATCGGCGACCGCGTCGTGGACCGCACCGTGAGCACGCTGCTCGAGGCCATCGCCAACCAGCTCTACGAAGTGAGCGTGTAACCGCACGCCGCAACTCCAACCACACGACGAATCGGGAGCACGCACTCATGTCCTTTCGACCGGAAGAAGTGAGCGCCATCCTGGCGCAGGAACTCGAACGCTACGAGGCCAAGCTCGAGACCAAGAGCGTCGGCAGCGTGCTGTCCGTGGGCGACGGCATCGCGCGGCTCTGGGGTCTCGAAGACGCCATGGCGGGCGAGCTGATCAAGTTCCCCGGCGACGTCATGGGCATGGTATTGAACCTCGAGGAAGACAACGTCGGCGCCGTGCTGTTCGGCTCCGACAAGGACATCAAGGAAGGCGACCGCGTCGAGCGCACGGGCCGCATCGCGTCCGTGCCCGTCGGCCGCGCGATGATCGGCCGCGTCGTCAACGCCCTCGGCCAGCCGGTGGACGGCAAGGGTCCGATCGGCGCGGACAAGTTCCGCAACATCGAGTTCAAGGCTCCGGGCGTGATCGAGCGCCAGCCGGTCGTGGAACCGCTGCAGACGGGCATCAAGGCCATCGACGCCATGATCCCCATCGGGCGCGGCCAGCGCGAACTCATCATCGGCGATCGCCAGACGGGCAAGACCACCATCGCCATCGATACGATCATCAACCAGAAGGGTACCGGCGTCATCTGCGTGTACGTGGCGATCGGGCAAAAAGAGTCGACCGTGGCCAACGTCGTTGGCACACTCGAAAGATACGGCGCCATGGATTACACCATCGTGGTGACCGCCTCGGCCTCGGAGCCGGCGCCGCTCCAGTACATCGCGCCCTACTCGGGCGTCACCATGGGCGAGGAGTTCACCTACGACGGCGGCCACGTGCTGTGCGTGTATGACGATCTCTCCAAGCATGCCACCGCGTACCGCCAGCTGGCGCTGCTTCTGCGCCGCCCACCCGGTCGCGAGGCGTACCCGGGCGACGTCTTCTACCTGCACTCGCGCCTGCTCGAGCGCGCCTGCAAGCTGTCGAACGAGAAGGGTGGCGGTTCGTTGACGGCGCTGCCGTTCATCGAGACGCAGGCCGGTGACGTGTCGGCGTATATCCCGACCAACGTGATCTCGATCACCGACGGCCAGATCTTCCTCGAGGGCGACCTGTTCTACTCCGGCGTGCGCCCGGCCATCAACGTGGGGATCTCGGTGTCCCGCGTGGGCGGCAATGCCCAGATCAAGGCCATGCGGCAGGTGGCCGGCCGCCTGCGCCTGGACCTGGCCCAGTACCGCGCGCTGGCCGCGTTCGCCCAGTTCGGCTCCGATCTCGACAAGACGACGCAGGCGCAGTTGACGCGCGGTGAGCGTATGGTCGAGCTGCTGAAGCAGGGCCAGTTCATGCCCATGGCGGTCGAGCAGCAGGTCATCTCGCTGTGGGCGGGTGCCAACGGCTACCTGGACGACCTCCCGGTGGCGGCGGTGCGCAAGTTCGAGAACGAGTGGCTCGCGTTCGTCGAAAACCAGTACGCCGCGGTGGCGCACAACATCCGCACCGCCAAGGTCATCTCGCCCGAGGACGACAAGCGCATGCACGAAGCGGCCAAGGCGTTCAAGGCCCAGTTCAAGGCATAGGGCCCGATGGCTTCCCCGAAAGACCTGCGGCGGCGCATCCGCGCCACCAAGAGTATGCAGCAGATCTTCAAGGCCATGGAGATGGTGGCCGCGGCGAAGCTGCGCCGTGCTCAGCTGCGCGCGCAGGCCGCCAACCCCTACGCCACGAAGATCTCGGCCATGCTCGCGAACCTGTCCGGGGCCGCGGCCGAACTCGAGCATCCGCTGTTCAAGGCGCGCGAGGTCAAGACCACGGCGCTCGTGCTGATCACCGCGGACCGCGGTTTCGCGGGCGCGTACAACACCGCGCTGCTGCGCGTGGCGGAACAACGGCTCAAGCAGGCGGCACCCGGCTCGGTGCAGTGCGTGGTGGTGGGCCGCAAGGGTCGCGACTACCTGCGGCGCCGGGGCTATCCGGTGCTCGCGGCGCACACGGAACTGCCGGGCGAGGCGAGCCTCGAACTGGCGCGCCAGATCACCCACGACTTGACCGAGCGCTTCATCCGCGGCGAGGTGGACCGCGTCGAGATCCTGTACACGCACTTCGTCAACGCGATCGTGCGCAAGGTGCTCACCGAGACGTTCCTGCCGATTGGCACCGCCACCGCGGAACAGCCGGCGAGCGGCGGCTCGGCGATCTTCGAGCCGAACGCCGAGAGCATCTTCGCCGAACTGCTGCCGCGCTATGCCACGGCCAAGTTGTACGCCTCGCTCGCGGACTCGTTGGCGAGCGAGCACTCGGCCCGCATGGTGGCGATGGGTTCCGCCCGCAAGAACGCGGGCGAGTTGGTGGATTCACTCACGCTGACCCGCAATCGGCTCCGGCAGGCGGCGATCACGCGCGAGATCTCGGAACTCGTGGGCGGCGCAGAGGCGCTGAACTAGACACACGGCGCCGGAGGCGGAACATCCCGCGCACCGGCTGGTTCAAACGAGGAGTAACCGTATGAACGTAGGTAAAGTCGTCCAGGTGATCGGCCCCACGGTGGACGTGGCGTTCGATCCCGACAAGCTGCCCAAGATCTACAACGCGATCATCATCGAGGACACCGAGCGGGGCATCAAGCTCACGGTGGAAGCCGCGCTGCACGTGGGCGACAACGTCGTGCGCTGCATCGCCATGGACTCCACCGACGGCCTCGTGCGCGGCATGAAGGCCACCGATACGGGCGACCCGATCATGGTGCCGGTGGGCGACGTCGGCCTGGGCCGCATCTTCAACTTGACCGGCGACCCGATCGACGGCAAAGGCCCGGTGAACGCGACGCTGCGCTACCCGATCCACCGCGCATCGCCGACGTTCGCGGAGCAGCAGGTCGACAAGCAGTTGTTCGAGACCGGCATCAAGGTCGTGGACCTGCTGGCGCCCTACCAGCGCGGTGGGAAAGTCGGCCTGTTCGGCGGCGCCGGCGTGGGCAAGACCGTGCTCATCCAGGAGCTCATCCGCAACATCGCCACCCAGCACGGCGGTTTTTCGGTGTTCGCCGGCGTGGGCGAGCGCACGCGCGAGGGCAACGATCTCTACCGCGAGATGACCGAGTCGGGCGTCATCGCGAAGACGGTCATGGTATTCGGCCAGATGAACGAGCCGCCGGGCGCGCGCCTGCGTGTGGGCCTCACCGGCGTCACCATGGCCGAGTACTTCCGCGACGAAGAGGGCAAGGACGTGCTGTTCTTCGTGGACAACATCTTCCGCTTCACGCAGGCGGGCTCGGAAGTGTCGGCCCTCCTCGGCCGCATTCCGTCCGCCGTGGGCTATCAGCCGACGCTGGCCACCGACATGGGCGCTCTGCAGGAACGCATCACCACGACGAACAAGGGTTCAATCACTTCGGTGCAGGCGATCTATGTGCCGGCCGACGACCTGACCGATCCGGCACCGGCCACGTCCTTCGCCCATCTGGATGCAACTTCGGTCTTATCGCGCGCCATTGCGGAAAAGGGCATCTATCCGGCGGTCGATCCACTCGATTCCACGTCGCGCATGCTCGATGCGCGGATCATCGGCGAGGAGCATTACGACACGGCGCGGCGCGTACAGGTCATACTCCAGCGCTACAAGTCGCTGCAGGACATCATCGCTATTCTCGGCATGGACGAACTTTCGGAAGAGGACAAACTCACGGTGGCCAGGGCCCGCAAGATCGAGCGATTCCTGTCGCAACCCTTCGATGTCGCCGCGGTGTTCACCGGCTCACCTGGTGTGCAGGTGAAACTGGAAGACACCATCAAGGGCTTCAAGGGCCTGTGCGACGGCGCCTACGACCATTTGCCGGAGCCCGCTTTCTACATGGTGGGCACCATCGAGCAGGCGGTCGAGAAAGCCCAGCGGCCGGCGGCGGAAGCGGCGTAACCCGGATGGCTGGTCTTCACTTCGAA
>CAYQNV010000077.1:0-4533 GCA_964418975.1 uncultured bacterium
TCGCCGGTGTAGCCCGTGCGCGAGATCGTAGCGGGCACGCCATAGAGTGGACCCGTGGTGAAGCGGTAGTAGCCCAGATCGAGAGCGGCGTCGGGCACGTGGCCACGCAGCACCTCGGCGGCATTCGGGCCCTGCACGGCCAACAGCGCCGTGGCGTCCGAGCGATCCTCGAGCGAGACGCCGGCCGGTTTGTGCTCGGCGAGCCAGGCGAAGTCCTTGGCGAGATTGGCGGCGTTCACCACCAACATGTGGTGGTCGGCGGCGCGGTAGACGAGCAGGTCGTCCACGATGCCGCCGTCAGGGCGGCACATCGGCGAATACAGCGCCTGGCCCACCGCCAGCCCACCGACGTGGTTCGTGAGCATGAGGTCCAGCCACTCCCCCGCGCCTGCGCCACGTACCTCGAACTCGCCCATGTGCGTGATGTCGAACAGCCCCGCGGCGGTGCGCACCGCGACGTGCTCGCGCACGTCCCCCGTGTAGCGCACCGGCATCTCGTAGCCGGCGAAATCCACGAGCTTGGCACCCGCGGCGCGGTGGAACTCGTAGAAGGGCGTACGCTTCAAGACCGTCGTGGGCTCCACGAAGGCTCCTCTCGGGTGGGCAAAGCGCGGCGAACGTAGCGGCGACACGAGGGAGGGTCAAGTTGGCGCGAGCTAAGAGCTTGCCGCGCGCGGCTTCACCGACGCGAGAACCCTCCCGCAACCCGCCTCAGCGGGCCGCGGCGCCGCCCAGCACTCCCAGTTCACGGCCCGCCTCGGCGAAGGCCGCAACGGCGCGGTCGATGTGTTCGTGCGTATGCGCCGCCGAGAGCTGCACGCGGATGCGCGCATGCCCCCGCGGCACGACCGGGAAGGAGAAACCGATCACATACACGCCCTTCTCGAGCAGTCGCGCGGCGAGGTCGTGCGCCAGCCGTTCGTCGTGGAGCATGATCGGCACGATCGGGTGCTCGCCCGGCTTGAGCTGGAACCCGGCGGCACTCATCCCCTCGCGGAAACGGCGTGTGTTCGCCTCGAGCCGGTCGCGCAGCTCGGTCGTCCCCGAGAGCAGGTCGAATACCGCAAGGCTCGCACCCACCACCGCCGGCGGCAGCGAGTTGGAGAACAGGTAGGGCCGTGAGCGCTGGCGCAGCAGCGCGACGATCTCCCGGCGCCCGGCGGTGAACCCGCCCAGCGCGCCGCCCAGCGCCTTGCCGAGCGTTCCGGTGAGGATGTCCACCCGGCCGCGCACGCCATGCAGCTCGGGCGTGCCGCGTCCGGTGCGCCCGACGAAGCCGGTCGCGTGGCACTCGTCGATCATCACCAGCGCCTGGTGGCGCTCGGCCAGTTCCACGATGCCCTTGAGGTTCGCGATGGTGCCGTCCATGCTGAAGACGCCGTCCGAGACGACCAGCTTCTGCGGGCAGCCCGCGGCGTCGGCCTCGCGCAGGCAGCGTTCCAGGTCGGCCATGTCGTTGTTCTTGTAGCGCCAGCGCTTCGCCTTGCACAGCCGGATGCCATCGATGATCGAGGCGTGGTTCAGCTCGTCGCTGAGGATGGCGTCGGCCTCGCCCAGCAGCGGCTCGAACACGCCGCCGTTCGCGTCGAAGCACGCGGCGTAGAGGATCGCGTCCTCCGCTCCCACGAACTCGGCGATGCGCCGCTCCAGCTCCTGGTGCAGATCCTGGGTGCCGCAGATGAACCGCACCGAGGACAGGCCGTAGCCGTGCGAGTCCAGCGCGCGGTGCGCGGCCTCGAGCACCGCGGGATGGCTCGAGAGCCCGAGGTAGTTGTTGGCGCAGAACACGAGCACGCGCCGGCCGTCCGCCAGCGTGACTTCCGGGCCCTGCGGCGAAGTGATGACGCGCTCGTCCTTCCACAGGCCCGCGTCGCGGATGCGCTGCAGCTCGGCGGCGAGCATCGGCTTCATCGAATCGAACATGACGGTCGTCCCCCGCGCTTCAGGCCGATTGTCCCCACGGCACCAGCACCACCTTGCCCGCGCGGCCGTCGCGCAGCAGCCCGATGGCCTCGTCGAAACGCTCCATCGGCATGACGTGCGTGATCGCGGGTCGCAAGTCCAACCGGCCCGAGACCAGCAACTGGTCCATCTGGAACCATGTCTCGTACATGCGCCGGCCGATGATGCCGTGCAGCGTGACGCCCTTGAAGATGACCAGGCGGTTCCAGTCCAGCTCGAACGGCTCGGTCGGCAGACCGAGCATGCTCATGCGACCGCCCATGCGCAGCGCCGCCAGGCCGTCGCGCACCGCCGACGGATGGCCGCTCATCTCCAACACTCCGTCCAGCATGCGGCCGTTCGTGAGCTGCGCCACGCGTTCGGGCAGGCTCTCGCTGCGCACGTCGATGACCGCGTCTGCGTTCATCGCCCGCGCCAGCTCGAGACGATAGGGCGAGACGTCCGAGGCGAACACGTGCGCTGCGCCGGCCGCGCGCGCCACGCCGATCGCGAACAGCCCGATCGGGCCGCAGCCCGTGACCGCGATGCTGCAGCCGGAGAGCGCGCCGGAGAACGCCGTGTGCACCGCGTTCCCGCACGGTTCCATCACCGCTGCGACCTCGAGCGGGACTCCGGCCGGCACGCGCCAGCAGTTGACCGCGGGGACCGCAACGTACTCCGCGAAGCCGCCATTCACGTCCACGCCGAGGATGCGCGTGTTCTCGCACACGTGCGCATTGCCGGTGCGGCAGGCGATGCACGTCTGGCACACGATGTGGCTCTCGCACGCGACACGCTCGCCCGTGGCGAGCTCCGCCACGTCGTCGCCCCGCTCCACGATTTCGCCGACGAACTCGTGCCCGAGCGTCACGGGCGGCCGGATGCGACTCTGGGACCAACGATCCCAAGTCCAGATATGCAGATCGGTGCCGCACACGCCGGCGCGCAGCACCCGTAGCAGCACTTCGCCAGGGCCGGCGCTCGGCATGGCGACGTCACGGATCTCCGCCCCCGGCGCGGCGGAGGCCTTGACCACCGCTTTCATCGTGCGAGTGCGCGTGGTCGTTCGACCGGCTGCGGCGGTCACGGCGGTGGAAGGGGTCATGATCGGAGCACCTGGCGCAGGGCCATTCCAGTGTGCGACCCCTTCGCGCGCGCCAGCGCCTCCGGGGTCCCGACGCCCACGACAGTGCCGCCGCGGTCGCCGCCTTCGGGTCCAAGATCGATCAGCCAGTCTGCACACTTGATGACGACGAAGTGATGCTCGATCACGATCACCGTGTTGCCGCGCTCCACGAGTGCCTGCAACACATCCAGCAGCACGCGCACGTCCTCGAAATGAAGCCCGGTCGTGGGCTCGTCGAGAACGTAAAGCGTGCGGCCCGTGGCCACGCGCGACAGCTCGGCCGAGAGCTTGACGCGCTGAGCCTCGCCACCGGACAACGTCGTCGCGGCTTGACCGAGATGAATATAGCCCAGACCCACGTCGCGCAGGGTCTCGAGCTTGCGGCGCAGCACGGGCACGGCGCCCAGGAACTCGAGTGCCTCCTCCACCGTCATCTCGAGCACGTCGGCGATGGAACGGCCGCGGTAGGGCACCTCCAGCGTGTCGCGGTTGTAGCGTCGGCCGTGGCACACGTCACAGCGCACATACACGTCGGGCAGGAAGTGCATCTCGATTCGCCGCGAACCGTCGCCCTCGCAGGCTTCGCAGCGCCCGCCCTTGACGTTGAACGAGAAGCGCCCGGGGCCGTAGCCGCGCACCTTCGCCTCCGGGAGGTTCGCGAACAAGTCGCGGATGAACGTGAACGCGCCCGTGTAGGTGGCCGGGTTGGAACGCGGCGTGCGGCCGATGGGGCTCTGATCGATGGCCACGACCTTGTCGAGCTGCTCGATCCCACGCAGTGCGCGGTGGGCTCCCGGCGTGGAGGTGGAGCCCGGGTTGAGACGGCGCTCGAGCGCGGCGAGCAGGATGTCGTTCACGAGCGTGCTCTTGCCGGAACCCGACACCCCGGTCACGCAGGTGAACGTGCCGAGCGGGAATTCGGCATCCACGTCGTGGAGGTTGTGCTCGCTGGCCCCCACCACTTCCAGCGACTTGCCATTGCCGGCGCGGCGCGAGGTGGGCACGGCGATGCGTGCCGCGCCCGACAGATATCGCCCGGTGAGCGAGGCCGGGTTGCGAGTGACCTCGGCCGGCGTGCCCGCCGCCACCACGTGGCCGCCGTGGCGGCCGGCGCCAGGCCCCAGATCCACCAGCCAGTCGGCGGACCGCATGGTGACTTCGTCGTGCTCCACCACCACGACGGTGTTCCCCAGGTCGCGCAGCTTGTGGAGCGTGGCGAGCAACCGCTGGTTGTCGCGGTGGTGCAGGCCGATGCTCGGTTCGTCCAGGATGTAGAGCACGCCGGTCAACTGCGAGCCGATCTGCGTGGCGAGCCGGATACGCTGCGCTTCGCCTCCCGCCAGTGTGCCCGCCATGCGGTCGAGCGTCAGATAGCCCAGTCCCACGTCCGCGAGGAAGCCGAGCCGAGCGCGCACTTCCTTCACGATGGGCGCGGCGATCGTCTGCTGGCCGCCGGTATAGCGCAG
>CAYQNV010000078.1:0-32015 GCA_964418975.1 uncultured bacterium
CGGGTACTGCGAGAAGTAGGTCTCCTTGAAACGCTGGTGATCGCCCCACAGCGTGCGGGCCTGGCCGGGCCAGGGCGCCGCCAGGCACAGCGCGCCCGACACGCCGTTCCCCTCCAGCACGCGGCCGGACTCGGTGTCGAGCACCACGGGCCGGGTGCCGAAGAACGGCAACGTCGCGGAGCCGGGCTTGGTGGGCGTGGCACCCGGGAGCGGTGTGATCAGGATGCCGCCGGTCTCGGTCTGCCACCACGTGTCTACTACGGCGCATCGGCCGTCGCCCACGACATCGTGATACCAGCGCCAGATCTCGGGGTTGATGGGCTCGCCCACCGACCCCAGCACGCGCAGGCTCTGCCGCGAGTAGCGCCGAACGTGTTCGTCGCCAGCCTGGGCGATGGCCCGCAGCGCCGTGGGCGCGGTATAGAAGATGTTGATGCCGAGGTCGTCCACCATGCGCCAGTAGCGACCCGCATCCGGATGGACGGGTGTGGACTCGAACATCACCGTGGTGGCGCCGTTGGCGAGCGGCCCGTACACGATATAGGTGTGGCCCGTGACCCAGCCGACATCGGCGGCGCAGCAGTAGACGTCGCCCTCGTGCCAGTCGAACACCAGCTTGTGGGTCATGGCGGCATAGACCAGGTAGCCGCCCGTGGTGTGCAGCACGCCCTTGGGCTTGCCGGTGCTGCCCGAGGTGTACAGGATGAACAGCGGATCCTCGGCGCCCATCCACGCCACCGTGCAGGTGCTGCGCTGGCGCTTCATCTCGTCGTCGAGCCAGCGGTCCCGGCCCTCGCGCATGGGCACATCGCGCGCGGTGCGACGGGCCACCAGCACGGTCTCGATCAGCGACAGCCCCTCGACCGCCTGATCGGCGATGGCCTTGAGCGGGATGCTCTTGCCGCCACGCAGCCCTTCGTTCGCGGTGATCAGCACCTTGCAGCCCGCGTCGAGGATGCGGTCGCGCAGCGACTCCGCCGAAAAGCCTCCAAACACCACCGAGTGCACCGCGCCGATGCGCGCGCACGCGAGCATGGCGTAAGCGGTCTCGGGGATCATCGGCATGTAGAGGCACACGCGATCGCCCTTCCGCACGCCATGCGCAAGCAGCACGTTCGCGAGCCGGCAGACCTCGTGCTTCAACTCGCGATACGACACGTGGCGATAGCTGCCCGGCTCGTCCCCGGCCCAGACGATCGCCGTGCGTTCGCCATGGCGCTCGACATGGCGGTCTACACAATTGAAGCAGGCGTTCAGCCGGCCACCGAGATACCAACCGAAGTCCACCTGTTCGTAGTCGGCGTCGAGCACACGGTGCCAGGGGTGAAACCAATCGAGCGTGTGGGCCTGCTCGGCCCAGAACCCGTCGGGGTCCGCGAGCGAGCGGTCGTAAAGCTCCTGATACTGCTCGAGCGAACGGATGTGCGCGCGGTCGCGGACGTGGGGCGGGACGGGGTAGAGGTCGGACGACACGGCGGGCTCCTCCGGCATGTGGTGGGACGATGGACCGAGGTTGGGACGATAGCATGCGAAAACTTGCCCCGCAGGCGACTCCCCGCGATGCTGTGGGGATGGACCCGACGCTACCCGTGCTCGCACGAGGACTTCCGCGCACGGCACTCGACGCACTGAGCGACGCGCTGCTCAAGCTTCCCGCCGACCGAGCCGCGCGCGGACGCGAGCTGGCGCACCCCGATGCGGTGAGTGGCGTGGGCGCGGATTCACGCGGCGTGCGGGCCAACATCGCCGACGGCCACCAGTACGTGTCCCGTTGGGCGTGGGGCGACGAGGGTGCGACGAGCCTGTGCTCGTGTCCGGTCGGACGGGCCTGCGAACACGCCTGGGCGCTCGGCGTGTTGCTGTTGGCCGCCGCGCGGCGCGCTGGCCGCTGGGACCACGCGCGCTGGGCGAAGCTCGCTCCGCCCGAGCTGGCGCTGGAGCCGGCGGGGTTGGGAGCGCGCGAGGCGGCTGGCCGGCTGGAGGACCGCGCCGCGGCGCTGCGGCACGAGCACGCGGTGGAAGCGCTCGCGCACTGGGCCGATCGCGGGCCGACCGAGCCGCGCCGGCTACGCGCAGTGTTGCACCTGGAGCCAGGACCGCTGGGCGCGCTGCTCACGCTCGAGGCGCGCGTCACGGCGCCCGGGTTGACGGACGCGTCACGCACGTGGCGCCAGTTGGAGCAGCTGGGCGCAGAACTCAAGCGCCACCCCACGCTGTTCGCGCCGCCCGAGGCGCGGCTCCTGCGCGCGCTCACCGCACCCGAGTTCTCGGCGCCGCACGTGCCGGGGGGCACGCGCATCGAACTCTCGAGCGAGCGCATGCAGGCGCTGCTCGACCGCGTACCCGAATCGCCGCACTTCACGTGGAGCCCGGCGCTGCCCAGCGCGCTCGCCGAGCGGGCGGGCGTGGAGCCGGGTGCCCGCGCGAGCCTGCAGACCGAGGAGGTGCGCGTGGTGCCGGTGTGCGACACGAGCGGCGACGCGCCACGGCTCGAGCTGTCGCTCGAGTGGCCCGACGGAGCCACGCGGCCGTTCGCCGATGCGGTGTTGCTGTCGCCGCTGGGGCTGGCCTCCGGCGGTCGCGCGCACGTGGCACTCGCCGGCGGACGCTTCGTGCGCATCGTGGACGAGCCTCCGCGCGAGGTGGTGAAACTGCTGCAGGAAGGCGGGCTGGCGCTCCGCCGCAACGACGGTGCGGTGCTCGAGCGATTGTCGCGCTCGTTCCCGGTCGTGCGCTCGGCGCTCCGGCGGCTCACGCGCGTGCACGAGGTTGACGTGATCGGCTGTTTCGAGTTGGCAGCCGAGGATTGGCTGCGCGTGCGCATGTTCGCCGCGTCGCGCGCCGCGCACTGGACACCGGGCGTGATCACGCCCGAGGGCGCGGTGTTCGAGTACCGCCCCGCGTCGGGATGGGCGAGGCTCGAACCGGACGACGCCGTGCTCGCGCCGATGGAATCCGTGGAGCCTGCGCCAGCGGCGGAGACGGACGGGTCCGCGCCGCCGGAAGTGGCGCGAGCTCCCGATCTGCCGCCGGAGGCGGAAGTAGCTCCAACGTCGGCGGAGGACCCATCCTCCGCGCCCGAGCGCGCATGGTTCGAGTTGCCCGACCCCGAGCACGTCGCACCCATGGTGGAGTGGCTCGAGTCGCTGCCACAGGGCGACCTGTCGGGCAAGCGCAAGCGCGGGCCGCGAGTTCCGCTCGGCGCACCCAGCGGCTGGTGGCTGCGGCTCACGCCGCACACGCTGGAGTCACTGGCGGACGCATGGGAGGCGCGGCCGCAGGGCGTGCGCTGGTATGCCGACGCGGGCGCGAGCGGCCTGTTCAAGGTGCGGCGCGCGGTGCCCACGGTGCGGCTGGCGGCGACTGGCATGGACTGGTTCACGGTCTCGGCGCAGTGGCAGGCCGAGGGGCTGTCGTTGCTGGAAGAAGATCTGTCGCTCCTGCGCGCGAGCCGCGCGCCGTTCGTGAAGCTGTCGTCGGGCTGGGTGCGACGCGCCGACCTCGACGAGTTCGACGAGGCGTCCCGCCGGCTCGCAGACCTCGGGCTCGAAGCAGGTGCGGGCGAGGTGCGCGTGCCGCTCTGGCAGCTGGCGCAAGCCGCCCCGACCAGCCTGGACGCGCTGGAAACCTACGGCGCCTCGGCCGCGGACCTGGACGCGGTGCGCGCGCTGCGCGAGCGGCTGGCGGCGTTTTCCGGCCTGCCGCGCGTGCCACTGCCCGCGGGACTCGAGGCCGAGATGCGCCCGTACCAGCAGGAGGGACTCGACTTCCTGGCGTGGACCGCGAGTATCGGCCTGGGCGCGGTGCTGGCGGACGACATGGGCCTCGGCAAGACGTTACAAGCGCTCGCCTGGCTCGCGCATATGGCCGAACGGGAGCCGGACGGCGGGGCCTCGTTGGTGGTGTGCCCCGCGTCGGTCATGCACCACTGGGCGCGCGAGGCTGCGCGGTTCACTCCGAAGTTGCGCGTGCTGGTGCTGGAGAGCGGCCGTGACCGGGTGGGTCACCGCGCGAACGTCGCGATGCACGACCTGGTCATCACCAACTACGCGCTGCTGCGCCACGACATCGACTTCTGGCGCGAGCTGCCGCTACGTGCGGCCATCCTCGATGAAGCGCAGCAGATCAAGAACCCGTCCGCCGCGGTCACGCGCGCCGCACTCGAGTTGCGCGCCCGCCATCGCGTGGCACTCACCGGCACGCCGCTCGAGAACCGCGCGCTCGACCTGTGGAGCATCGTGTCGTTCGTGCACCCGGGATTCCTCGGCGGGCGCTCCGCGTTCTCGGCGCGTCACGACGTGCCCGACGCGCCGCCCCACCGGCGACGGCTGCTGTCCGCACGATTGCGGCCGCTGCTGCTGCGTCGGCTCAAGCAACAGGTCGCGCAGGAACTGCCGGCGCGCGTGGAAGAGCGCGTGGACTGCGTGCTCACCGCGGGGCAGCGGCGGTTCTACCTGTCGGAGTTGGGCCGCGCTCGTGCGTTCCTGGGCGCGCTGCTCGCCGACCCGCAGGGGCTCGAGCGCAATCGCATGCCGGTGCTCGCCACGCTCACGCGGCTGCGCCAGATCTGCTGCCATCCTACACTCGCCGGCGGCCGCGACGGCCTGGGCTCGGGCAAGTTCGAGTCGCTGTTCGAGCTGCTCGAACCGCTGCTCGCCGAAGGCCACAAGGTGCTGCTGTTCTCGCAATTCGTCGAGTGCCTGAAGCTGATCCAGGCCGAGTTCGAGCGCCGCAGCGTGCCCTATCACATGTTGACCGGACAGACGACGCGCCGCGAGCGCGTGGTGACCGCGTTCACCGAAGACCCCGAGCCGTGCGTGTTCCTGTTGTCGCTGCGCGCAGGGGGCTTGGGGTTGAACCTGACCGCGGCGAGCTACGTGATCCTGTTCGACCCGTGGTGGAACCCGGCCATCGAGGCGCAGGCCATCGATCGCACGCACAGAATCGGGCAGACGCGCACGGTGATCGCCTACCGGCTACTTACAGAGGGCACGGTGGAGGAGCGCATCTGGGAGCTGCAGCAGCGCAAGAGCGCGCTTGCCAAGGACCTGCTCGGCGAGGAGAGCTTCGCGCGCTCGCTGTCGCGTTCGGACCTCGAGTGGCTGCTCACGCCGCCGTCCGAGGCGAACGAATAGCTGCACTTCGCCCTGGATCGGCGGGGTGCGACAAGTTCGAACCTGAGGGCGGGAGCGCTTCAGCCGTCAACTTGCCGGCCCGCAGCGACATAGATCGCACCGCCGCAGGTCCGCGCAGGCGCGTCCATGCCCGCAGCCC
Source organism: uncultured bacterium (assembly GCA_964418975.1). Taxonomy (GTDB): domain Bacteria; phylum Eisenbacteria; class RBG-16-71-46; order RBG-16-71-46; family RBG-16-71-46; genus JAIOPA01. The sequence goes on from CAYQNV010000078.1 coordinate 5,275, forward strand.
GCCGGCTGATGGACGACTCTCCTCTCGTGTTTTCATGTGTCCTGACGTCTAATTGGAAGCCGTCAAGTGGGTCGCTGCCCGATCTGGCGAACGCCCCGGCGTCGGACTTCGCCCGGCGATGTGCGACGCATGAAGGTCTGAAAGCGTCAGCCTCGCGGGGGACCCCCAGGTCCCGCGGCTGACATCAACCGCGAGGTTCGCTATGCGCACTTGCCAGCGCCTGGCTGCCGCAGTGGCGTCGTTCGCTCTGGTCCACATCGCCGGCACCGCGGCGCTCGCGCAGGACCCCGACTCGCCACGCGGCGAGAGGCTGCGCACGGGGCAGGAGGTCCGCAGCCTGCTCGCATCGCGCGCCACCCGGCTATCGGTGTCCGCGGGGCCCGACCCCGACACGGTGTACGTCGGCAAGTCGTTCTCGAACCACACGACGCCCGACAACTACTGGAACCTGTACGTCGGCACGTATCGACCCGGAACCGGCGCAGCGAACAACGCCCTCTGGGACTGGGAAAACACCGTGGGGATCCAGGCGCCGGATTCGCTCCACGGTTGGTGGCCGTACCAGCGCGAGTACCTGGGCACAGGCGGGCTGACGCTGCCCGACGACCAGCGGCCGTGGTGGAGCGTGGACCACGGCAACGTGGGCAATCACGTCATACCACAGGGCGCCGGCGCGAAGCGCACGTTCGGCGTGGTGGGCTACTGGCACGACGACCCGGGGGTCAACGCCGGCAGTGCCGTGCGCTGGTCGCCACTCGCGGGCGCTCGCTCGGCATGGTGCGGGATGCGCCAGCATGGGGACTTGGCCGTGCAGGACCTGGTCACCGGGAACTACTACTCCGGCGAGACCGTGGCCGTGTCCGGTGAATCGAGCGTGGGGCTACAAGTCGTCAAGCGCCTGCCGGGCTACCTGGACCAGATGGACCAGATGCTCTATCGGGACATCGCGGTGCTACCCGGGCAGTCGCTGAGCGTGTCGTTCCTCTACCGCACGCGCATGTCCACCAGCATCACCACGATTCCTTCGACCCGCTCCGGCTGGTTTCACGGCGACCCGCTCGCGGTGGTCGCGGGCAACTTCATCTCGAGTTCCGCGGCGGGGGCGAACGCTCCCCAGGACTCGTTCATGGTGTACGTGGGCGCGCCGGTGAACGACGCCGCGTGCGTGTACTCGGACGGTGTCACGCGTCCGGTCTACGACGCGCAGAGGCGGTGGTTCTCCGAGGTGATCAAGCTGTTCGGGCCGGGCGCTACCCACTTCGAGATCTTCGTGGCGGCCGGCCACCAGCCCGCCGACACCCTGTCCGCGACGCCGATGGCGAGCGTCACCGTGCCCGCGGCGTCGCTCGCCGACGTGCTGGCCGCGTCGCCCGGCGGCACCGTGCGCCTGGTCTTCCGGGTCAATACGAACCAATCCTTCTCGGACGGTGACACGAAGATCAGTGGCTATACGTCGCTCGGCCGCGGCGCCGTCGTGTTGGACGATGTCACCATCGACCGTGGCGCCGGTCCGGAGTTAATCGGCGATTTCGAGACGCTGCAACAGGGTGGCGTGAACGCCATCGACAACCGCTTCCCGCTGCCGCTCGCACTGGATGCCACGCAAGTGTGGCGCAGCACGGGCAAGCCGGCGTCGGTGTACATGCACCTGGAGGCGCTCGCGAGCCTGAGCTACAACGACATCTGCGGGCCGCCGGACTCGACCGCTCGCCAATGCAACATCTCCGGCGCGGTGCTGGTCACCGGGAATCACGACCTCGGCGAGGCGATGGGCGACGCGCAATTCGCGGCGCTTCGGGAATCGCGCCCGTTCGTCATGTCGCCGACAATCAACCTCGTGCCAGGGCCCGGCGGCGCCGCCAACTCGATGGGCATCTCCGCCAGCATCGCGCACGCGAGCGATGACTATTGCCTCTGGTACGACGTGTACTGGGGTTTCGCATCGCTTCAGTTCTCCGGCATGAGCTGGACCTACGGCTACCAGTCCTACCCGACCGTGCAGACCGGGAACGGGTCCAAATGCTGGAGTGACCGACAGTACTTCTATCAAACGCTCTTCACGACCGGCCCGGAGTGCTTCACGGACTGGGAGGGGTTCGTGTACAACAGCTTCCCGATCATCACCTCGAACCCGAGCGGGATCCCGGACTCGCTGCGGCTGCTGATCGGCGTGGACACGCAGTGCTATCGGTTCGGCATCACGCTCGGCTGCAACACGACGGATGGCGCGTACTTCGACAACGTCGCGCTGGCATTCGTGGACGTACCGGGAGTGCCGGGCCAGGCCTCCGCTTCTTCGACGGTGAACCTGGGGACCGTGATAAGCGACATCTCGCACTTCGTCAACGACACGTTCCCGGCAAACGAGACGGCGGGTCTCCCCGGCACTGCCGCCTTCGATACCACTACGGGTCTCATCCGCGCCGGAGTCAACAACGCTCAGGCCACCGGCAACACACTGCGATTCGACATCCCTGGGGACTCGTCGACGGTGACCGCGTTCAATGCCACGGTGAGCGCGCCTGACGATCCGGCGCTGGCCACGGTCCGCGTGGACCTCGTGTTTCGCATCCTGCCCGGTCCGGGCAACTACCAGATCGCGGCAGGTCGCAGCATGATTCCGGGCGGCCAGCCGAGTGGCGTGTTACTTCAGGTTCCCACGAATCAGGTTGCGGTCGCAGTCTCGGGCGACGCTTCGTTCTGGGGCCAGTACATGGCGGATCCGGGCGAAGTCTCGGCCGGGTCGCACGCTGGCCCGGGTGGCTGGGATCACCTGGTGTGGAACAGTTGCCGCATGGACACCACAGAGTTGAACATCTTCCCGGTCGGCTTCCCGGTGTTCACGAACACGGGGCTTACACCGGGCCGCTACATGACCATGATCCACGAGGACGATCCCAAGTTCGCGACACTTGGCGCGTACAAGTTCAAGTGCTTGGTCCTCGACACCACGAAGGCCGCGACCAGCAGCCCGACGCTGAACAACGTGAACTGCACCGGTGCCGTGCCGGCGTGGCTCATGTTGGTTCCCCCGTCGCGCACCGGCTGGGACGGCTCCGCGACCACGAAGGAGTTCACGAAGATCATTCCCGACGGTCTGCTGACCCCGGGTGCTCACGTGCAGTACTTCTACCGCAAGTCGCACTCGATCGATCCGTTCCTGAACTTCGTCATGGTGCCCGACACGAACCTCATCACACCGCAATCACGCGAGGGTTCGACGGACCAGCATCGCTGGCAGCAGTTCGGCGTGCTCCCGGACCGATGGAAGGCCACGGTGTTCGGTGGCGCGGGCATGGCCTGCATGCTGTACGTGGACTTGAACGACCGTCGCGGCAACGAAGGGCGGTTCGTGGCGGTGATGGACTCGGTTGGCGGAACGGTGGCCGCGAAGTGGGGCGCCCACAACGGCTGGCACGCCAATGGCACGGTGAACGTCGCTGGGCTGGATGTGCGCGCGCTCATGGGCGGACCCGACGACGTGACGGTGAGCGACAAGAACTCGCAACCCGGCACGACATGGGACATGTACGGCGTCAAGGCCGCCGAGTCGTTCTCGACGGGCGCGGGGCATCTCGGCAGCCGGCTCGCGAATCGCTCTGGAATGGGCTTCGCCGCCGGCCGCGAGTCCCGTCAGGGACCCACGCAGGAGATGCTTCGCACCTACTACCACATGCTCGCGCTCCTCTCGGGCGACCTGAGATCCGGCATCCTTGGGCCGTTCCCCAATCGCAGCCAAAACGACATCGCACTCCTCAATGACTTCCTCACGGCGGCGAGTGGCACGGCTCAGCCGCGCGGGATCTTCGTGCAGGGAGATGGCTTCGTGGAGAGCGAGACCGTGTCGGGCGGGATCGACCTGACCCACCTACAATTCTTGACCGACAAGCTCGGGCTAAGCATGCGCAACGTGTCGTACACGTACTTGTCGGGCAATACGAACGCCTGCGTCGATCTGCTGACCACGGCGAGCCTGACACCGCTGGGCGACATCTATGGCGTCGTGAATGCGCCCTGTGTGTGGACGAACGAGGTGCTCGAACCGAACCCAGCAATTCCCGAGGCCACGGCCGCGGCCTACTACGAAAACGCCGGCTCGGAGGGACCGTACGTCTCCGATGTCCTCAAGTCGGCCACGGCACTCCGGAACTGGGTCGCGCTCACCAGCGGCTACGAGATCGAGCATCTTCGCAGCCGCTACTGCGACAACACGCTGGGCTCGATCCATTACTACTACAACGCGATGAACCACGTGTTTGGTTCCCTTTGCCAGCTCACCGGCGCCTGCGAGGTCTGCCTCGACGTGCCGCAGTCCAGTCGCGGCGGCCCGTTCGTTAACTTCATGAAGATGGGCGACGCGCTCATGCGCCGCGGGGAGTCCACCGTGCACCTCGGCATCGCGAAGCCGGGTCGGGTGCAGGTGAATGTCTACGACGTAGCGGGTCGCAAGCTGCGCACGCTGGCCGACCGTATGTTCCCCGCCGGCGAACACAAGCTCGTGTGGGACGGCGCCGACGACACCGGTCGCAAAGTCCCCCGCGGCGTCTACTTCGTCCGCAGCAGCACCCAGCAAGGCGCCGGCCGCATCATCGTCCTAAACCACTGAGAGGACAGCCAACCGCAGGTACCGCAAGGGGCTGGGATTCTCCGCCCCCGCAAGCATGCCGGTCGAGAGAGGGCTCGTGTTCGAGTGGGGCCATCGGGGCCCCCACGCGAACACGAGCCCTCTCTCGGCGTGAGTAGCAGGTGTTCGCAAGCGAGGCCTCACTGCTTCTTGTACGGAGGATGCGGCGGTCGCACGACCGGGTTCTTCTTGAGCTGATCGAGCGTCCACTCGATCGCCCGCTCCAACTGTAAGTCCCGCCCGTCCACGCCCGACTCCGGCGTGTTCTCCACTTCGATGTCCGGGTCCACGCCGTGGTTCTCGATCATCCACTGACCGTCCGTGCCGTAGATACCGAAGTCCGGCATCGTCACCGAGCCGCCGTCCACGAGCGGCAGCGAGCGCGAGATGCCCACCAGCCCGCCCCACGTGCGCTTGCCGATGATCGGGCCCACTCCCTGCTGCCGGAAGTAGAACGGAAAGCAGTCGCCGCCCGAGCCCGCGTATTCGTTGGCCAGGATGCACTTGGGCCCGTCGATGCTCTGCCCCGGTGTGCGGAATGATTCACCGTCGCGGCTGGACCAGTAGGTCCAGGTCTTGCGCATGAGTCGCTCCACGAAGAAGTCGGGGATGAACCCGCCGCCATTGAAGCGCTCGTCCACGATGATGCCGTGGCGGTCCACCTGCGGGTAGTAACCCTTGCTGAACTCCTGGATGCCGCCGACGGCCGTGTTCGGTACGTGGATATAGGCGACGCGCCCGCCCGTGGCCTTTTGCACCTTTTCGCGATTCGCGCGTACCCAGGCCGTGTAGCGCAGACTCGCCTCGCTCGCCACCGGCTTGACCGTGACGGCGCGGGGCTTGGGGTCGTTCGCGGATGAGCCGAGCTGCAATACCGTCTGCTTGCCGACCGTGCCGATGAACGCCTCGTACACGTTCTGCGGCGCGCGCACGGCGCGGCCGTTCACCGCGAGCAGGAAGTCGCCCTCGCGCACCGCCAGGCCGGGCTCACCGAGCGGCGCCGGCACATCCGAGTTCCAGTCGCGGTCGCGGAGGATGCGTGTGAGCCGATAGAGCCCGCTCGCGCCGTCGAGTGACCAGTCCGCGCCGAGCAGGCCAGCGCCGACCCGCGACAGCTTGGGCTGGTCGCCGCCGCTCACGTACGTGTGCGAAGTGGCCAGCTCGCCGATCAGCTCGCCGAGGATGTAGTTCAAGTCGGCGCGGTGCGCCACGAACGGCACCAGTTGCCGGTAGCGCTCGCCCACGGCCTTCCAGTCGAGCCCGCCCATGCCCGGGTCGTAATAGAAGTCGCGCTCCAGCCGCCATGCTTCGTTGAACATCTGCAGCCACTCGGCGTGCGGCTCCACCCACGCCATCATGGCGTCGGTCGCGAGCTTGCCGTCGCCGACCTTCTTGCCCTCGGCTAGCTCGACGATGCCGACCGTTTCGCCTTTTCGATACAGCACCTTGCCGCCGTCCTTCGACAGACCGAGTGACGCGTCGACGCCCGACACGACCGTCTTCTCCTCGCGCTTCTCCAGGTCGAACCAGCGGATGTTCACGGGTGCGTTGAAATCTTCATCCGGCGAGTCCTCCTGCGCCATGAACACGACTTTGCCCTTCGCTCCGAACACCGCCGGAAAGCGCCCGGCCTTAATCGGCAGCTCCGCCACGCGGCGGCCAAGTCCCTCGAGGTCGATGCGCGTCGGCTCGTCCCGAGCCGCCTTGTCGGACTTGCCGTCCTTGGGCTTGTCGGGCTTGTCTTCCTCCTTCTCGACCGCAGCCCCGCTCTCCTCGTCGCTCTCGGGGCTGACCGGCGAGGGCAGCGTGTCGCGCAGCGTCATGGCGTAGAGCTTGTCGGTGGCGCTGAACGTCATGTTGAGCTCGAACCCGCCGAACTCTGGGCGAAACGTGCGGCGCGAGACGAAGTACAGGTAGCGCCCATCCGGGTCGAACGAGGGCGAGAAGTCGTCCGACATGCCGTCGGTGACGGCAGTGGAGCGGCCGTTCGCGAGCGAGTGCAACCAGATCATGCCAAACCCCGCAGCAGTTGGCTTCGTGTAAGTGATCCAGCGCGAATCCGGCGACCAACCGTATTGCCGGATCTCGCCCTGCTCGCTCTTGTCCACCTGCGTGACCTTGCCCGTCGCCACGTCGCACCAGTGGAGCCGCCCGGTCTTGTCGCCGTAGGCCAGTTTCTTCGAGTCCGGCGACCACACCAGCGCATATCGGAACGTGCCCGGTTCGCGGGTGACCTGCCGCGCGGCCGACTTCCCGTCGGCGCCAATCACGTGCACCTGGTATTCGCCCGAGGCGTCGGACAGATAAGCGACCCACTTGCCGTCCGGCGACCACACCGGGTCGCGCTCGCGCGCGCCGGGCGTATTCGTGAGGGCCCTCACGTCGCCCTTCTCGGCCGGCACGCTGAACAGCTCGCCGCGCGCCTCGATCACCGCGCGCTTGGCTGACGGCGACAGGTCCATGCCGGTCATCCAGCCGGCCACGGCACGGTAACTCGGGCGCGTGGCGGGCTTATCGTCGGGCACCTGCACCGACAACTTTGTCAGCTTCTCGGACGGCAGGTCCAGCACGTGCAACCAGCCGCCGTTCTCGAACACGATGGCGTCGGAGCCGACACTGGGCCAGCGCACGTCGTAGTCGGCGAACGTGGTGACCTGCCGGTGCGTTTTCTTGTCCAGTTCGTAGGCCCACAGGTTCGCGGTCTTGCCGTTGCGGTCGGAGCAGTAATACACCGTGCGGCCGTGGAACATGGGCCACTCGTCCGGCCCGGCCCAGTCGGCGGTGATGTTCTGCGAGCGGTTCGCCTGAAAGTCGTACACCCACAGGTTGGGCGCGTTGCCACCGCGGTAGCGCTTCCACGTGCGTCGGTCGTACGACGGCGACACGAACGCGATCAGGTTGGCGTCCGCCGACAAGCTGGCGTAGCCGGCGGTGGGGAGCGGCAGCAGCTGTTCGAATCCGCCTGCGGCGGGGATCCGGAAGAACCGGTCGTAGCGCTGGATGTTCGAGGCGCGCGCGGAGCGGAACAGCACGGACTTGCCGTCCGGATACCATTCGGCCACCTGGTCATTGCCGGGATGGAACGTGAGCCGCTTGGGCTCGCCGCCCGTCACCGGGATGGTGAACGCGTCCGTGTTCCCGTCGTAGTCGCCTGTGAACGCCACCGTGGCCCCGTCCGGCGAGAGCTTGGGGAACAGCTCGAGGCCGTCGTGCGTGGTGAGCCGCTGCGCCATGCCGCCCGCGCGCGGCAGCACCCACAGGTCACCGGCGTAAACGAACACGATGCGGTCGCCCTGGATGTCGGGCATGCGCATGAGACGGCATTCCTCGAGCGCGCGTACGGGTGAGGCGAGCGTGGCCAGGGTCAGCAGCAGGGCGAACGGACGCAGGAGGCGGCGCGGTGTCGGGAACATGGGGGCGGGATCTCCGGGTCGGAGGGAGGCGATGGGGGCAGATCTTACGGCGCGAGCGAGCGGGCAGTCTCGGAAGCCGGCGCGCCATGGTCAAGCGGGCTTGCACGGGCGCCGGGCCGCGGCCCGCACCTGCGCTGGCCTCTCAAGTGCTTGTCGCGGCAGGACGATAACCGCCGCAGGGGCTCCGGCCGGGCCCCTCGAGGAGAGCAGGTTCGCCATGGACGTGAACACCCGGGAGGGTGAGCGCGCACCGGATCCGAACGACCGTGCGCGCGAAGCCGCTCCCGCCGCTGCCGATGACGAGTCCGCGCAGGGACGTGCCGCCATGGATCCGGCGATCAAGGCCGCCGGCGTGTGGCTGCACATGTTCGCGCGCACCCTCAAGACCTGCCGGCTCTACGACTCGGGCAACCCCACGGTGAGCAAGTTCCGTGAGGAGCTCGCGACGGGCCTCACCGCGCTGCTCGCGACGCACGGTGCGGTCACCTACCGGTTCGCCGCCGAGGATGTGACCTGCGAGGGCCACTCTTTCTACGCCGCGCGCTCGCGCGAGGACAACCTGGCGTTCGCGTTCTATCGCGACGGCGTGCGCGGACTCACGCTGCAACCCGGTGCGGACGATCGCGAGTGCAACGCGCTCGTGGACGCGGTGCTGAGCGTGACCGGGCAGAACCTCGACGGCGACGACTTGGTGACGCTGTTGTGGGAAGCGAACCTTCGCCACGTGGACGTGGACTACATCCCGGCGGAGGGCGAGACCGCGGGCGACGCCGCAACCGCCATCGACGACGGCGCCGGCGCGCTGCTGCCGTGGCCCACGGCGGAGGGCTCCGAGGAGTCCGGAGGCGAGGGCGGCGGAGCGGACGACTCCCGATCGCCCGGCAGCGAACGCTCGGAGGACTGGGCGCTGGGTGAGCTCACCGAGGAAGTCGAGGCCACGTTCGTCGAGCTGGATTTCATGGCCACGCAGGAGGTGGCGCGATTCACCCGTGAGTTCGAGGCCGAACGCCGCGTTCCGCCGGCCACGGCGGCGCTCGCGGTGGCGCACGCCTGCCTGCACGCCGGCGCGGACGACGACGACCGTCGCGAGGTCGCACGCTTCCTGCCGCGCATCCTCCGCTCGGCGCTCGCCGAGGGGTCGTGGGTCGAGGCGCGCGAGGCGCTGCGGCTGGTGCGCGGCACGCACAGCCCGGAATGGTCCGACGAGCGGTTCGCGCAGGAGGTGTTGCAGCCGGTGAGCATCGCGCGCTGCGTGGAGAAGCTGGACCAACAGGGCCCGGCGGCGGTGTCCGAGTTCATCGGCCTGGCGCACGAGCTCGGAGCTCCGGCGCTCGACTGGCTCACGCTCGCGCTCGCCGAATCCCAGGCGCGCATGACCCGCCAGCTCGTGGCCGAGGCGATCGCCGTGCGCGTTCAGGAAGACCCGACGCGCTTGGCACCCTGGCTCAACGACGCGCGCTGGTACGTGGTGCGCAACGCCGTGCACATTCTGGGCTGGATCGGCAGCCCGGCGGTGGTGCCACTGCTGCAGACCGCGGTGCGCTATCCCGACCCGCGCGTCACGAGTGAGGTGGTCACGGCGCTCCATGGTGTCGAGCTGCGACTCGCGCGCCCCGTGCTCATCAAGGCGCTGGAGGGCGCCGACAGCAAGCTGTTCTGCCAGGTCCTGCAGCAACTCTCGGCGGCGCGCGATCCGGCGGCGGCGCGCTACGTGACCGCGTTCATCGCACAGGAGCGATTCCTGCATCGGCCAGTCGACGAGCGGCGCGCGATCTACGCCGCGATCGCCTCGACCGGCGGCGACGAGGTGGTGCCCGAGCTGGAACTGGCGTTGAACGGCGGCAACTGGTTCGACCGCGACCAGGAAGTGCACCGGCACGCGGTCGCGCGCTGCCTGGTGCGCATCGCGACGCCACGCGCACTGGCCGCGCTGGAGGCCGGCGCGCAGTCGCGGCGCGCGCCCGTGCGCCAGGCCTGCGCCGCGGCGCTCCAAACGAGGATGGCGGCATGAGCGAGCCGGTTCGCGGCGACGGCGCCGACGCCCAGCTGCTCTCGGAGCTCGGCGGACCGCTGCTCCAGCGGCTGGTGGCGCTCATGCGCACCGCCCGCACCTACGACGTCACGAACATGGCGTTCCAGCGGCAGATGCAGGAGTTCATGGGCGTCCTGCGCCGACTGCTCGACGAGGAGGACGAGGTCACGCTTGTGGCAGTGGCCGACTATTTCTATCTGAACGGCGTGCGGGTCAAAGCAAGCACGTCGCTCATGGGCCCGTACCACGCGCTGCTCGCCGACTTCGAGCGCCGCCAGACCGGCGGACTTCGCTTCATGCAGGGCGTGAACGAGGCCGAGGTGGAACGCTTCTTCCAGATCTTCCTCGCGGCAGATGACCCGGCGCTTGCGCCCAAGCTGCCCGAAGCCGTGGACGCGGCCTCGGTGCACAACATCGTGCCGTTGCCGGCGTCGCACCTGGATGCCGAGGATATCGCCCGCGAACTCGACGACCTGCCCAAGCCGCAGCAGGAGCGCGCCCGCGCCCGCAAGGTGTATTGGACGGCCATGGTCGGCACGCGAAAAGTGGTGCTGCGCGCGCGTGCCAACGGCCGGCCCGACCTGCGGCACGCGAAGCGCGTGGTGCAGCCGATCGTGGACAGCGTCATGAAGAGCGAGTTCTCGCTGGTCGGGCTCACCGCGCTCAAGGACCACGACGAGTACACCTACGCGCACTGCGTGAACGTGGCGGTGATGTCGGTGGGCATGGGGCAGTCACTCGGACTGCCGCGCCAGGCGCTCGCGGACCTGGGCGTGGCCGGCCTGCTGCACGACCTCGGCAAGATGAGCGTGGACGGCGCCGTGTTGCGGAAGCCCGGCGCGCTGACCGCCGAAGAGTGGGCGCAGATGCGTCGTCATCCCATCGAGGGCGCGCTGATGGTCGCACGCATGCCGGGCCTGTCGCAGGTGCTGATCGACGCCATGCGCGGCTGCCTCGAGCACCACATGAACTACAACCGCACCGGCTACCCGGACACGACCGTGGACTGGGGCCAGGCCACGATGTCCCGTATCGTCGCCATGGCCGACTGCTTCGACGCCATCACCGCGCACCGCGCCTACTACGCCCGGCCGCGCACGGCGTTCGAGGGACTGCAGATCCTCATGGGCCCGAATCGCGTGAACTTCGATCCCGCGGTGCTGTGGGCGCTGATCAAGGCCGTGGGACTCTTTCCGGCCGGCACGGTCATGCAGACCACGTCGGGCCACGTGGTGCTGGCGATGAGCCCGAACCCGGCCGACGTCACACGCCCGGTGTGTCGCGTGCTGCTCGGACCGGGCGGCGCCGCGCCGGCGGACGGCGATGCCGACGTGTGGGCCGTCATGCCGGAGTTTGAGAGCGTCGCGCGCGTGCTGAGCCCCGAGGAGCACAAGGCGGACACCGAGAAGTTGCTTGCGGCCTGAGTCAGGGTCCGCTGAGGTCGCCGATCCGCGGTGCCGGCATGACGCCCATCGCCGTGGCCCAGTCGAGCCGTTCGATGCGCCCGTCGCTTGTGCGACGCACCGTCACCTCGCCGTAGTCGCGTAGCGAGTAGAAGCGGTCCGCGCCCGTGGGCAACAGTGCCCAGTCGTTGGCGTACAGCGCACCATCGCGCGCACGCACCTCGAGCCGCACACCACTGGCAAGCTGGTAGACGCCCTCGAAGCCTCTCAGCACACTGTCCGTGACGGCGATGCGCGCCGGGGCCGGGGCGGGGGGCGCCGGCGACATGCCGCGGGCCGCGGCCTCGACTGCGGCGCGCAATTGGTCCGGTGCGCCGGTGTGGACATTGCCGCACCACACGATCTCGAGTCCGCTGGCGCTGTCGTGCGCGGCGAACGCCCGGTAGCCGTTCGAGCTGCCGTTCCATTCGAGTCGGCCGGAGCGCACCCACGACAGTCGTGCTCCCTCGCCCATGGCGCCTGTGACGACCGCGCGCACGAGGCGAAGCAGGTCGCGCGCCGTGGACCACACCGAGCCCGCGCCCACGAGAAACGACATGTCCTTGAGCGGGGCGTTCTCGTAGCCCTCGGCGGAGGGAACGTAGCTGGCGGCGCGCTCCTCCACTCGCGCACGCGCACCGGCGTTGGTGCTGCGACTCATGCCGTTCGGCCGGAACACGCGCTGGGCGAGCAGCGAGTCGTAAGGCTGGCCGCTCGCCAGCTCCAGCACGCGCGCCAGCACGGAGAAGCCGGCCGAGCTGTAAGTGGAGCGCTCGCCCGGCGCGAACAGCAGTGTCACGCTGCGCGCGTGCTCGACCATGGCCGCGTCGTCGTGCGGCTGCGACTCCTGTTCGTCGGTCGTGACGCGGTGGGGGATGCCCGAGCGGTGACGGAGCAAGTGCTCCACCGTGATGCGCCCGCCCTCCGGGAAGCCGGGCAACCAGCGCCCGAGCGTGTCGCCGAGCGACAGGCGCTTCTCCTGGATGAGTTGCGTGGCGATCATCACCGTCATCGGCTTGGTGATCGAAGCCACATTCAAGCGCGTCGTCGCCCGCATGGGCACATGAAGTTCGCGTTGGGCCTCGCCCCAGGCGCGCTCCACGAGCACGCGGCCGTTTCTCGCCACGAGCAATTGCCCCGCGAGGGCGCCGGATCGCACGAGCGGCGCGCTCCAACGGTCGAGCTCGCGCGCGAGGCGCGTCGATTCGCCGGACGCTTCAGCCGCGAGTGCTGGCCCCGGCAGCGCGAGGCACATGAGACAGCAGACCGCGGCGACTTGTCCCACGTGTCGTCCCCCCCGCTCACGGTCGGGGCGTCGGCCAGACCGGGTGATGCGCAACGAGGTAGGACGGTCGAGCGATGGAGAGGGTTGGAAGCCGGGCGTGCCGGGGGGTCAGTTCGAGCCGCTCGTCCTGCCCGCCGGGCTGGCATCGATGCGACGACGCTCGGGGTGCATCGGGGCGAGCGCTGGAATCGGAGCATCTAGTTCGGCCGGGATCTCGATGAAGGCGCGGCCGACCGACTGATGGCAGGAGTTGCAGCCGTTCGACACGGCGCGAAACGCGCTCGCGAACGCCAGCGAGTCTCGCCTGGCGACCGTCGAATCGAGGGAGTCGAGCGCATCCGTCAGGAAGGCCGCCGCCAACCGGGGCAGGTCGGTCTGCGCGACGTCATGCGGTGGCGAGGCGTGCTCGAGCGCCTCGACACTCTCGCGGAGCTCGTGCGCCTAGTAGCTCGCGAACTCCCAGCGGCCGGCGGACGCGGCGCGCCCGAGCCGCTCGAAGCGCCGGCCGATCCGATCCATCTCGTCACCGAAGTGAACAGCGGCCGGCTCCTGGGCGGTTCACGGCGAGGCGCAGCCCGAGGACAACGCGACCAGCCCCAGCGAGCATGCGACGAGCGATCGAGTCAGGTGATTACGCATCGACCCTCCGTGGCTGGCGCCCGGCGGTGTCCAGGTCGAGATCGCCTGCCACCCGCGTCGCGAAGGACATCGGCAGGTCGGGCGCCGACGTGTAGTGCTGATTCGTGATTGCGGTCCCTCGGGGTGTGTCGCGGGGCCCTCAGCAAGCGAGAGGGCGGCACCTTTCGGTACCACCCTCTCGGTGATTCAGTGGGTCAGCCGTGCGAGCCTGGACGCTCCCCGTTTGTTCCAGCCCCACCGCCGCGGACCCACTTCCCGAGCCGCGACTCGTCTAGTCGTCGCTGCCCTCGTCGCGATAGTTGTAACTGCGGTCGCGGTCGTAACCGCGGTCGTAGTCGTAGCCACGGCGATCGTCCTCGCACCGGTTCCAGCGGCCGTCCCGGTAGCGGAGCGAGCGCACGTGGTGTCCGCTGCGGACATCGATCACCTGGATGATGCGGGGCCCGCCATGGCGGAACTCGCAGTCGTCGAGCGAGTCGTACCACTCGTCGCCGTACGGATCGTAGTAGCGGTAGACCACCGTCGCGCGGCGGTAGGGCCGCTCGTGCACGATGACCGGGTGCGCGTTCGAGCTGACCGCCGCACCGAGGATGAAGCCGCCGATCAGGCCGGCCAGCGCCGGGCCGGCGCTGCTCGAACGCTCGCGGATGACGACGCGTTGCACCGGGCTGTGGCTCTGCACGCCCTTGTAGCGGCGGCGGCCGTTGTCGGCGAACGCCGGCGCGGCGAGCGCCAGGACCGCGCTGGCGAGCAGCCCGGTCGAGATCCAGCGGGTGAGATGCGGGTAAGCGTTCATGGCTGCTTCCTCCGGGGTGCGGATCGTGTGACTTCGACCCAGAGGAAAAGCAGGGGCCGTGCCAACGCTGGCCCTGGCCCCGCAGGCGGCCGGAGGAGAACGAGTTAGCGCCTCGGCGTACGCCCGCCGAGCGGACTTTTGGCGGGCGTGATGTGGCGGGTGCGCCACAGGGCGCGACGCCTGCGCGGCACCCGGGCTAGCGCGTCACGGTGTGGTTCAGCGTGGTGCTCACGTTGACCCAGCGCACGTGCCCACCCGTCTTGACGGTCACCGACTGGGGCGCGTAGGAAAAGGCATTGCCGGGTCCCACCTGCACCACGACCGAGTCCACCAGGGAACTGCCGCTCACGGTGACGGAGCCTGTCATGCCGCCGGAGCCGTGCGGCGAGCAGGCGTAGTTCCAGGTACCGACTTCGGTGAACGCGCGATGGTGCGACGTCCCGGTGGCGGGGAACGTGAAGTTGAACGTCGGGCCGGTCACGACCGGGGGCGAGGTGGAATCCTTCTTGGAGCAGCCGGCGAGCGTCGCGCCGGCGCACACGATCGCCAGGGCGACCACGGCGAGGGGAAGGGAACGAGCGTTCATGGAGCCTCCGCGAGCATGGGGTGCCGAGTTCGGCGACCCGGTCGACACGCATGGTGCGACACGTTCGTGGCCGGGTCCAGCGTGGAACACCGATCGGCGTGCTTCCTGCTCAGCCTTTCGACAACTGGTCCTGGTGCGGGCGCCCGTGGGCGGCCCGGAAGGGTCCACTCGTCGGCCCACAACCGCGCTGGTACGACCGGGGTTCCGTCCGTGCCTGAGTTTCGCGCATCTCAAGCAGCGGGTCGCCCGCGAGGGCGTCCCGTGGTCGCTGCACGACTCTCAGCGGAGCGAAGCGTCACGCACGCGGGCCCTGGTCCAGCACGGATCGAGGCCCGCGGCTATGCCGGGGCTTGCCGTGCCGCCGCCCGGGAGGGTTCCGGCTGCCGCGCGCGACGAAAGCGCCCAACCCCAGCAGCAGCCCGCCCAGCACGAGCTGGAACGTCACGAACGCACCGATCTTGAGCCACGCGAAGGCCGGGTGCACGAAACGGGTGAGCCAGCCGCCCGACTCCATGAGCAGCGCCGAGCCGAACGCGGCCACGATCATCGCGGTCTTCCGCGCGTGCGGCAGGGGAGCGAAGATGAGCAGGTGGGTCACCAGCAGCAGCACCAGCGCGAACATGGGCAGGTGCATGTGTGTCACCTCGAGCAGGCTCTCGGCCGATCGCGGCGCCATGAAGCGCGCCTCGTCGCCGCGGTAGTAGGCCGCCACGCTCGCCGGGTCCAGCCCCATGTGCGCGAAATAGAGCGCGGCGTTGCTCACCCAGAACGCCGCGAGCAGCAGCAGCGCCAGCCCCAGCGTGAGCCGCATGTGGGGGTTGTTCTGGAACCCGCCGTTCTGGAGATACTTCATGGCGTCGCTCCCTGCGGCCGCGTGAGCGCCGGCGCGAGCAGCAGTTCGTGCCATGCCAGCGCCAGCCGCGCGGATTCGTGGACGGCGCGAGACGTGAGCGTGGCGCCCGACACCTCGGGCACGGCGCGGAGCATCGCGCGCCGGTCACGCGCGCCGCGCCCGCGAAACAGCGCCAGCCAACGCGGCGCCGGACGGTAGTCCGGCGGTTCAAAGAACGCCAGCACCTCGATGCGCGCCACGGTGGTGTCGGGTGCGACCGCCACCAGCAGCAACGCCTCACGCGTGCGCACCACGCGGCGGTCGGTCCACGCCGCGCCCGCCAGCGTGTCGCCGCGCCAGGCCACGTAGGCGGTGGCGAGCCGCGTGGCGCAGCGCGTGCGGGCGCGCGCCTCGACCGCTCGCACGTCCGCCGGCGAGAGCGCCAGCGTGCGCCGCTCGATGCGGGCGCGCGGGAACGCCTGCGCGATGGCTGTCTCCAGCGACACGTAGGTCGCGGCGCACGCGGAGACCGGAGCCCCCACGCACGCCGCGACCAACAGCGATCGCGCGAGGCGCCTCAGAACAGCCATCCCAGCGCCACGTTCCAGCGACTGGTCTCGGTGTCGGCGCCATTGCCGCGCCGCTCGCGATCGGCCTTGAGAACGACGTTGGGATGCGGTTTGGCCGCCACGCCGATCGTGAGCACCTGGCGTTCGCTGGCGACGGTGTCCGTGCCGCCGGGCACGCCGTCCTGCGTGTCGTAGCTTTCGGCGCGCAGGTAGGGCGACAGGTTCCACGACGTCCCGGGCCACGCGAGTGCCGCCACGTCGTAAGCGGCCTCGGCGTAGCCGCCGGCGAACCGCTCACCGAGCCGGGCGCTGCCGGTGAGCGACAGCGCGTCGGAGAGCGCGCCGGCATCGCCGAGCGTGCCCGAAGCCCACAGGCCGCGCAGCTGCAATCCCCGCCAGCGCCAATCGGCATGCGCGTCCGCCAGTGTCACGCGAGCGCTCAGGTTCACGCCGGCGGGGCGCGCTTCCTGCCAGGAGTCCCCCGTGTAACCCGACACGCCGAGCCTCAGGCCCGTGGCGCCCTTCCAGTCCACGCGCGCCGCGAATGCGGGGTGCGTGAGCAGCGCGCGCGAGCCACCCTGGCGGCCGTCCCGGAGCGCGTTCGAGGCGCTGAAGTGACGCGCGTCGAGCCCCTCCACCACGTACGCGCGCCACTCGAGTCCGTTCGCCGCGGAGCCATAGAACCCCGCTCCGTTGGCAGCCCAGGTACTCGGGACGATGACGCGCTCGCTGTCCGGGCGCCGCGCGCCCAAGAACACCGGCGGCTCGTGTTGCTCGTTCACGAGGCCCATCGGCACGAGCAGCTTGCCGGCGCGCACGCCGAGCCACGGCCGCAGCTGCCAGTCCACGTAAGCGAACTCCACCACCACCTCGCCGGTCAGTTCGGCCGTGCCTTCGCCGGTGACCGGATCCACCACCGCTGCGGCTTCGTCGCGGATGCCGGAGTGTTCCAGCTCGATCTCGGAGTTGAACAGCAGCGCCGGCGTGAATTTGTGTCCAATGTAGAACACCGCTCGCAGCAGGTCGGCCCGCGGCCGGCCGTTGGACGGCGTGCCGTTCTCGCGCTCGCGGTCCGGCGACTCGAACAGCATCTCGCCGTACCCCCCGATCGAGGAGCCTCCCGTGATGCCGTACACGCGCGAGGCCGCGGGGGCGAAGCCGAATCGCGAAACGGCGGCCGCGGCCGTGTCCTGCACGGCCCCGGCGAGCTTCAAGCGCTCGAGTTCGGCGAGTGCCGCGTCGAGTTTCTTCTCGACTTCGCCGAGACGATGTTCGGTGGTCTGCGCGAACGACGGCAGGGCGGCGGCCGGGAGAAGCAACGCGAGCAATAGGCAGAGTCGTCGAGCGTGTCTCATGGGATCCTTGAGAGGGTCGTGAGGGACGAGGGCAAGGAGAGCGGTGGGGAATGTTGCAGCGTCACGAACGGAGCGGCACCGGCGATGTCGAGGTTCCAGGCGTACGCCCGTGCTCGGCGCCCGAACGGCTCCAGCCACAGCAGGCCGATGTCGCGATGCTCGGCCGCGAACGCGCCGGCCGCGTCGCGCCCCATGACGAGCAGCGCGGTGGAGAGCGCGTCGGCGCGCGTGCCGCTCGCGGCCCACACACTCACCGAGGCACGCGTCTCGAGCGGCGTGCCGCTGCGCGTGTCGAGGATGTGGCCGAGCCGGCGCCCGGCCGCGCGCACCCAGCGCTCGGACTGCGAACTGGTCGAGAGTGACCCGCCGCGGAACACCACGCGCACGGCGGGCTCGTCGCGCCGAGACGGGTGCGCCACCCAGGCGCTGCACGGGGCAGCACCCAACTCCAGGAGCTGGCCGCCGGCATCGAGCGTGGCATCGGCAAGGCCGTGATCGCGCAACACCGCGGCGGCACGATCGAGCGCGAAGCCCTTGCCGATGCCGCCCAGGTCGAGTTGGGCGCCATCCAGTCGCACGCGACCATCGCTCGTGTGCACGCGACGCCAGTCCACGTGAGCCAGCGCTTCCGCCTTCGCGCGTGCCGTGGGCACGCGACCCTCGCCGCGCAGGTCCCACGCGCGCGTGAGCGGTTCCACGGTGGGATCGAACGCGCCACCCGTCAACGCGGCCAACGCCAGCGCCGAATCCAGCACCGCGACGAGCGGCGCCGAGGCGAACTCCGAAACGCCAGTGGCGTTGAGCCGCGACAGCTCGCTCGACTCGCGCCCGTTGCTGAGCCGCGACTCCAGTGCCGCCACGCTGTCGAGCGCGGCCTCGAGCGCCGTGGCCGTGGCCGCGGCCGTGCCGGCGCCCGCGACCGCCGCGCCAGAGGCGCGGAACGTGAAAAGCGTCCCCATGAGCCAGCGCGCTCGGGTGGTCTCGCCGACCGAGACGGCAGTGCCGCTCGACGTCGACTCCCCGGCCTGCACCGGTGGCGAGAGCAACAGCCCAAGCGCGCACAACCCCGCGAGCATGGCGGAGCGAGGCCTCATTGCGGTGGGGGCGTGAGGCAGGCGAGGCCGCAGTCCGTGCAGGCGCTGGTCGGTCCGCACGAGCGGTGGAATGCGGCGAAGCGCGCTCGAAACAGGTCGCCCAGCTCGCGGTCTTGCTCAAGTAGCTTCAAGAAGTCCACGATGCGCTCCGTCGTGGTGCCGCTCACGTCGTGTTCGATCAGGCAGGCCTCACGCTCGGCGGTGACCTCCGGCACGTGCAGCACGTCGTGCAGGAACGAGCGCAGCACGACGTAGCGGTGGTGCACCTCGCGCGCCATGCGCTCACCGGCGGGCGTGAGCAGCAGGAAGCGCTGGTCGTCATGCGCCACGAGCCCGCGAGCCTCGAGCGGTCGCAGGCCAACCGACAGCGTGGCGGGCGTGACCTCGAGCGCTCGGGCCAGATCGGCAAGGCGCGCGTAGCCGCGCTTCGAGCGGAGCTCCCACACGGCGCGCAGGTAATGTTCCTGGCTGGGCGTGAGGTCGCGATCGTGCGAGTGCTTGCCCGAGAGCATGCGAGGCTCCAGAGTGATGGCAGAGGCCATAGTCAGGCCATACAACAGAACGTTAGGGTAGCCTAACTATCATCCTCCGTCTTTCCAGTCAAGGGCCCGATGACCTTCGAGCCGATCGCCGCACTGCTCTTCCAGACCCTGTGCACGCTGGCGCTCTCTGCTGTGCACCTGGGACTCTGGCGCCAGCGGAAGCAGCCGTTCCACGCCACCTGGGCCGCCGCGTGGTTCGTGTACGCGCTCCGGCTGACGTTCATAGCGGCGTACCTGCAGCAGCGCGACCTCGGCTGGTTGTTCGCGCACCAGGTCGTGACGCTGTGGTCGGGGTTGCTACTGCTCTGGGCGGCGCTCCAGTTCGCGCTCGGCACGCCGTGGCGGCCGGCCTACCTGCTGGCGCCGGCCCTCGCCGCCGGCTGGGCCGCGGTGACCGTGTTCGCGATGCACGACATGGCCGCCGCCGGGCTCTCCTCGGCACTGCTGCTGTCGGCGGTCACGATCGGGACCGGGCTCGTGTTCCTGCGCCGCGACCGCCTCGCTCGCTCGACCGGCGCGCGCGTGCTCGCGTGGGCGTTCCTGCTGTGGGGTGTCCACCACTTGGACTATCCGCTGCTCCGCGCCCAGGGCTCGGGCGTATTGCTGGGCGTGTTCATGGACGTGACGCTGCTGGTGCTGGTGGCGGTGGGCACGCTGGCACTGGTGCTGGGCGACGAGCGCACGGCGCTCGCCCAGCGCACCACCCAGCTGGAGCAGCTCTCGGCACTATTGCTGCGCGCGCAAGAGGAAGAGCGGCGGCGCATCGCCCGCGAACTCCACGACGAGGCGGGGCAGACGCTCACCGCGCTCAAGATCCAACTGGACCTCGAGGGCCGGACCGAAGCCAGCTCGCGGGTGGCGGACGTGCTGGGGCGCATCCGAGACGTGAGCGAACTGCTCCGGCCGCGCGCGCTCGATGACCTGGGGCTCGCCCCCGCGTTGCGGGCGCACGTTGAGGATTTCGCGCGGCGCACACGCATCGAGGTGGCGCTGGAACTCGAAGACTCGCCGGGCTGGCCGCCCGAGGTGGCGCTCACGCTCTACCGCGTGGCGCAGGAGGCGCTCACCAACGTGGCCCGCCACTCCGGCGCACGGCGGGCTTGGGTGCGGCTCGTGCGCCGGCGCGACGACTGCCAACTGGTGGTCGAGGACGACGGACGCGGCATGCAGCCCGGGCTCCAGCCGAATCTCGGCCTGCTCGGCATGCGCGAGCGCGTGAACGCCGTGGGCGGCACGTTGAAGCTCGAGCCCGCCGCCCCGGGCGGGCTACGCGTGGAGGCGACGGTGCCCGTGATGGTGCCCATGCTGCCACCCAGGCGGAGCGAGCCGTGAGCACGCGGCGACCGGTCCGGGTGCTGCTGGCCGACGACCATGCGCTGGTGCGCTCGGGCGTGCGCAGCGTGCTCGAGGCCGCGGGCGGCATCGAAGTGGTGGGCGAGGCTGCGCGCGGCGACGAGACGCTGGAATTGCTTGAGCGCCTGGAACCCGACGTGCTCCTGCTGGACCTCAACATGCCCGGTGGCGACGGGTTCGACGTGCTCCGGCGGGCCCGCGACACCGCGGGCGGCGTGCGCATCCTGGTGCTCACGCTGCACGTGCACATGGAGTACATCACGCGTGCGATCCGCGAGGGCGCCGACGGCTACCTGTCCAAGGACCTCGCGGTGCAGGAACTTCCCGAGGCCATCGCGGACGTGATGGCGGGCCGCCCGCATTTCGGCGCGCCGGTGCAGGAGGTGATGGCTCGGCTCGTGCGCGCGGGCCGCGACGACACGTCCGCGCGACTCACGCCGCGCGAGCGCGAGGTGTGGGTGGGGATCGCGCGCGGGCTCACGTCGAAGGAGATCGGCGCGCAGTACGACATCAGCGTGCGCACGGTGGAGTCCCACCGAGCGGGCCTCATGCGCAAGCTGGACGTGCGCTCGATCGCGGTGCTCACGCAACTCGCGATCCGCGAGGGGCTGTTGGAGTAGCGCCCCGCCGCTGCCCGTCTCCGTAGAACTACGGAGGTGCCGGCCCGTGATACTCCGAATGGTGCGGAGCCCTCGCACGCGCCGATAGTGCAAGCATGAGCTCTCACCGGGTGTCCGTGCGCCTGCTGCTCGCACTCGCGGCCACGCTTTGCGCGCATCCGGTGCGCGCCACGGAGCCCCCGGTGGCTTCACCGCCCGAATCGACGCGAGCGGACAGCACCGCCACGCTCGGCGTGGCCGACACGGTGACCGTGCTCGCGCCCGTGCGCGTGGACGCCGATCGGCCGGGCCACCCCGAGCGTGCGAGCGCCACCACGGCGCGGCTCGAGCGCTCGGACCTGGTGCGCTTCCAGCCCTCCACTGCGGGCGATGCGCTGCTCGGCACGCCCGGGCTCGACGTGGCGCGCACCGGGCCATGGTCGTCGAACCTCTCGCTCCGCGGCTTGGGCGGCGAGCGCGTGTTGGTGCTGGTGGACGGCGTGCGGCTCCAGTCTGGGCGCGGCCACGGCGCACAGACGTCGCTCGTTTCCGTGGACCGCCTGGAAGCGGTCGAGGTGCTGCCGGGCGCGGGCGGAGTGCAGTACGGCTCGGATGCGCTCGGCGGCGTGGTGGAGCTGGTCACCCATCGCGAATTGCTGGGGCCGCGCCGCTCCGCGTTGACGCTCACCGGACGCACGTCGGGGCCGGGGAACGAGCGCTCGGCCCAGGCCCGCGTGCGAGTGCTGTCGCCGCGCGTCGGCGCCGAGGTCTCGGCCGGCTGGGGCGGGCTCGACGCGCTGGTCACGCCGGATGGACGCGTGCCGAACAGCAGCTACCACGAGCGCGAGCTCAACGTGCGGACACAGGCGCGGCTCGCGGGCTCCACGCTGGATCTCGAGCGCACGCAGCACACCGCACGCGACGTGCAGGTGCCGGCGTTCGACGACGGCGCGGGCTCGCACGCCGAATACCCACTTCAGAACCGTATCGCCCATCGGCTGGAATGGCGAATGCCGGGGCAACCGCGCCGGCCGGAACTGCGGCTGCTGGGCGTTCAGCAGCAGTTCCGAACCGCGTTCGTCGAGACTTCGGCCGACAGCCAATTCGTACGAGGGCAATACGCCGCGCTCCGTACGACCCGCGCCGATGACCGACTGGACACGCGTTCGAGCAGCGTGCAGCCCTCGATACGTGCGGGCCTGCTCCGCCTGGCCGGCGAGTACCGCCACGAGAGCACGCGCGGGCCCCGCACGACCGGGGTGAGCCTGGTGAACAGCTCCGGCGCTCAGACTTCCGCCACGACGTCGTACGGCGAGTCGGTGCCCCCCGCTCGACGCGACGTGCTGGCTGGCGGTGCGTTCGCGCCCATCGCTTGGCGAGCGTTGCGCCTGGAACTGGGCGCGCGATTCGACTGGCTCCGCTCACGCGCCGACTCCACGCCGCAGAGCTTCACTCCCACGCTCGACGTGACGGACCGGCGCTGGAGCTTCGAGGGCGGAGCGGCGTGGGCGGTGGGCGCGTGGACGCCCTACGGTCGCGTGGCCAGCGGGTTCCGCGCCCCGAACCTGGAGGAACGCTACTTCGACGACGGCTTCCACGGCGGCATGCGGCTGTTCGGGAACCCGGCGCTCCGCGCCGAGCGCACGCGTACCGTGGAATTCGGCGTGCGCACGAGCGAGCCGCGAAGCGGCGCCCTGCGCCGCGCGCGCCTCTCGGTCTATCGCTCGAACGTGGACGACCTGATCACGCTCCGCTACCTGGGCCAGCTCTACCTAGTGCCGCGCTTCCAGTACACGAACGTGCGCAGGGCCGTGCTCGAAGGCGCCGAACTGCAGGCGGAGTCCGCGGTCGGCCCATGGCGGTTGGCCGCGAACGCCGCCGCGCCCCGCGGTCGCGACGCCGACACCGGAGCACCGATCCCCGACGTGGGCGCCACGCGCGCGAGTCTCGACGCGCGCTGGGCGATGCCCACGGCCCGCGTGACCGCCACGCTGGGACTGCGAGCGCGCTGGACCGACGCGAGTGTCCAGGACGACCCACAGCTCTCACGGCCAGCATTCTGGACCGCGGACGCCGAGGGGACGGCCATGGCCCGGGGCACACGCCTCGCCGTCGCCGTTCGAAACCTCACGCACACGCGCCATCGCGAGCCGTTGGGTTTCATCGACGAGCCGGGTCGGCATCTGGCGATCTCGCTGCGACAGGAGTGGAACCTGCCATGGTGATCCATTGGGCGGATTCGAAACGGGGACGAGGACCGAGGCTCGCGTGGCTCGCGGCCCTGGCCCTCGCAGTGCTCGCGAGCGAGCCGGCTGCAGCGCGCACGGGGGAGAATCCGCCGGGCCGGCTGACGCTCGTGCCCGAGGGCCCGCAGCCCGCGACCGCGGCGCGCACCGCATCACGACTGGCTGCCGAGCGCTCGGCGTCGAGCGCGCCGCTGCCCACGGGCGCCGTGCAACTGGACTCCACCTGGTATGACCTCCAGGACATGGGTTCGCTCGGGCGCCGCATCGAGGTGGGCGCCGACGGGCGCGTGCACGCGACGTGGCAGGACGAGTTCTGCGAGCTGGGTGGTGGCTGCCCGCCCAACCTGGCCGCGCCGCAACCCCACCCGAATCGCGGCATGGCGTACTCGGTGCGCGACGCGGCCGGCGTGTGGACGCATCGCGGCAAGGTCACCGACCCGAGCCTGCCCGTGTGCTGCATCCGCGACCTGGTCGGCGGATTCGGGACCCTGGCCGTGACGCCCGCTGGCCGCGCCGCGATCGCTCAGCACCTGAACGAGGATGGCTGCGACCTGCACGGCTACTTCCATCTTCAGGATTCACCCGGCAGCAGCGTGTTTCGCGGCTACCTCACGCCGATCGTGAGCCCGAGCCTGCTTTTCCCGCAGGTGGCGGCCAATCCCAATGGATCTTTCACCGTGCTCGGGGAAGTCCCCCGCGGAGGTCTCTACGACGAGACCACCGAGCTGCGAGTGTCGTATCTCGCAGCACCGGGCACGGCTTATTCGTGCTTCAACTGGCAGATGGGCGCGTGGACGGCGTTCGCGCCGGCGGCGCTGTTCCGAGATGGCCGGCCGGCGTTCCCCAGCCTGGCCGCCTCGGCGAACGGGCGCGTGGGTGTCGCGGTCGGCGACCTCGGGGGAAACGTCCACCTGATCGAGTCGTCCAACGGCTCGTTCGCGCCGGGCACGGTGACCACTCGCAACCTCACCCAGTATGGCGATGCGAGCATCGTGAAGGGCGACTCCACGTCAGCCGAGTATCGCCCCTACGTGCACTGCCACCTGGCCTACAACGACACCACGCCGAACGTGGTGTGGAGCGAATGGCAGGCGCGGCGGAACGGCTCGACGATCTCCTACTACGACTGGCGGAGTCGCATCCGTCGCTGGAGTCCAGGCCGCGGCGTCGAGACGGTCTACCAGGTGCCCGCGGGTGTGGCGGACCGGTATGACGACGTGGATCAAGGGCTCGCGGGACCGCTTCCCGGCTTCAACACGCTGTCGGTGGACTGGCCGCAGGTGGGGTTCAGCGCCGACGGCGCCGAAACGTACGTGGCGTTCCTGCACTTCACCGATGCCCAGGTGGACCTCACGGCCGACGCCGGCCTACCGGGGGTGGTGACGGGCATCGGGTTGGGCGACATCCGCTGCAGTGTGGAGCGGGGCGGCGCATTCAGTGTGCCCCAGAACCTCACGAACACGCCGTCCACCGACGAGCGGTTCTTCTCGCTTTCGCCCAGGAACCCGGGCGGCCGTGCGCACCTGCTGCTGCAGGCGTCCGCCACCGACCAGGCCGGTTGCGCCATCATCGGCGACCGCGGCACCACCCCCCGCAATCTGGTCCGCCGCATCGCGTATCTCGCCGCGCCGCTCAGCTCGAGCCTGGTGGGCGTGCCACCGGGCGTGGCGGCGGAGTCGCCGCCGGTCCTGCGCGTGTCCCCGAATCCCGCCACCGCCCGCTCGCGCGTGCGGATCGAGGCCTCGGCCGCGTCATTCACGCGACTGCTCGAGGTGGTGGACGTGACCGGACGGCGCGTCGTGCTGCTCGAGCTCTCCGCCGGCGCCTCCTCGGCGGAATGGAACGGGCACGATGAACACGGCCGTGCAGCGCCGGCGGGCGTCTACTTCGCGCGGCTCGGTGGCGATTCGTCCGTGCGAGGCGCGCGCTTCGTGCTCACCCGTTGATTCTCATCACGTCGCAACCATCCCACCGGAGGTCCCCCATGTCCCTTGCGAGAACTCTTCTCCTGTCCCTCCTCCTCTCCGCCACGCTGGCCCCGGCGTCGAATGCCGCGGTCGTGAAGCAGGAGCGCGTGCCCGGCGGTTCGCTCGAGCTGACCTGGGCCCCCGGTTTTGGCGTGGGCCGCGTGTTCACGGCGCTCTCTCTCGCAGTGGGCGACCCCGCGATCCCGACGCCCTCGGGTGACAACACCGTGGCCGTGCTCACGAACAACGCCACCTCGCTCGGCGGGATCGCGCTCTCGGCCACGGATCCCTCGGGCCACTCGGACTACGAGTGGGAGGGCTGGTTCTTCACCGGCGCGGGCGACACGCGGCGCGGTCTGGTGGTGCGGGCGGATCCCGCCGATGGATTCCAGACGTTCTACCAACTCGTCATCAATCCCGGGCTCTTCCAGGTGCGCTTCCGCAAGTTCGTGGCTGGCGGCCCGCTGCCCGACCTGGCGAGTTGGTTCACGAACACGCTGCCGGGTGGCGTACCCACGGCGAACAGCTGGCGCCACATGAAGGTCATCGCGGTCGGAAACACGTTTCGGTGTTTCTTCGATGGCACCGAACTCACCACCTCGCCCATCGTGGACGCGACCTTGCCGCTGCTGACCGGCTGGGTGGGCGCGTACAACTTCAGTGCGTCGGTGGGCGAGGTTCCGGTGTATTTTGATGACCTCGTGCTCAGCTCCGACGCCGTGGTCTCCACGCGCCGCGCTCGCTGGGGCGACATCAAGCAATTGTTCCGTTGATCCGGGAGGGCGCTCCGGCACTCGTGGGGAGCGTTCGCGAGGCGCTTTCCCGGGTCGTACTCCTCGCCCCGGACCTTGCAAGGAAGCGGGCCCGCCGTCAGACTCTTTCGTGCCTGGTCACTCCGCAACACCCCCCGGAGAACTCGATTGCGACGCCTGGTCCTGGCCCTCGTCCTCCTCGCGACCCCGCTCCCCCTGCACGCCGCCGGCATGGCGCTCCGCTGGAACTCCTGCGAGGGCACCTCGAATCGCAACTTCGCGTGTGATCGCAGCACCGGCGCCGAAGTCTTAGTCGGCTCGTTCTCGTCGCCCACGTCGCTCAGTCTGTCGGGCGTCGAGGTCTACATGTGGATCACCACCGCCGATGCGACCATCCCGTCGTGGTGGCAGATGGTGAGCCGCGGCAGCTGCCGGTCGTCATCCATCAGCATGGTGTTCGACGTGAGCACCGAGACCGAGTGCCGCGATCCGTGGCAAGGGCAGGCCGCGGGCGGCGTCGGGCTCTACAAGATCGACGGCTCGAACGGGGTGGATGTGCGCCTCGCTATGGCCGTGCCTGTCCCTGCGATCCAGACCATCTCGGGCGGAGACACT
>CAYQNV010000079.1:0-77642 GCA_964418975.1 uncultured bacterium
TATCCGCCCGCGTAGACGGTGGAGCCGCTCACCGCCAGGGCGGAAACGGAGAAGCCGCTGGCGTTCGGGTTCCAAGCGGTGGCCGCCCCGGTGGTGGCAGCGAGCGCGGCGATGTAGTTGCGCGCCTGCCCGCCGATGCTGGTGAAAACCCCGCCCGCGTAGACGGTGGATCCACTCGCCGCTACTGCGAGGACCGTATTGTTGGCGTTCGGGTCCCAGGCTGTGGCCACCGCGGTCGCGGCATCGAGCGCGCCGAGGTAGCTGCGCACTTTCCCGCCTATGCTAGTGAAGTACCCGCCCGCATAGACCGTGGAGCCGCTCGCCGCTAGCGCGAAGACGGTGTTGTTGGCGTTCGGGTCCCACCCGGTGGCCGCCCCGGTCGTCGCATCGAGCGCAGCGATTCCGATTCGCCACTGCCCGCCAATGCTGGTGAACTCCCCGCCCGCGTAGACCGTGGTGCCGCTCACCGCTAGAGCGAGAACTGGGTCGCTGGCATTCGGGTCCCAAGGGGTGGCCGCCCCAGTCGTGGCATCAAGCGCGGCGATCCGGTTGCGCACCTGATCGGCGATGCTGGTGAAGTGCCCAACCGCGTAGACGATCGAGCCGTTCACCGCCAGGGCGAGGACTTGGTCGTTCGCGCTGGGATTCCAGCTGGTGACCGCCCCGGTTGTTGCATCGAGTGCGGCGAGGCTGTTGCGCGCCTGCCCGTCGATGTTGTTGAAGAGCCCGCCCGCGTAGACGGTGGAACCGCTGACCGCCAGAGCGCAGACGTTGCCGTCGGCATTCGGGTCCCAGGCGGAGGCTGCCCCGGTCGTGGCGTCGAGAGCGGCGAGGTGGTTACGCTCCTGGCCGCCGATGTTGTTGAAGAGTCCGCCCGCGTAGACGGTCAAGCCGCTCACCGCCAGGGCCAGGACGGGGCTGTTGGCGCCCGGGTTCCAGGCCGAAACCGACAGATTCGAAGCCACATGCGCGAGGTTGGCCCGGGGAGAGCCTCCCACGACGGTGAAATCCCCCCCAAGGTACCAGCCCCCAGCTTCGTCGGAGACCACAGCGAGCACGCTGCCCGTCACTTTCGGGAACGACGGCGGGAGCGCGCCGCTCACCGCATCGAGGGGAACCCCTCCGCCCGTGGCGGGTCCGATCTGAGTGAACCCGCCCCCGATGTAGATCGTCCCGCCGTCGCGGACGACGGCACGAACAGGCCCATTCGCGACCCACAGGTTCGGATCGATGGTCTGCGCAGATACCGCAGTGCTCGTCCCAAGCACGCACGCGGCGGCCACGACGAAACCGGCGAGGGTGTAGTGACGAACTTGCGCCACCACGCGAGTGAAGGCCGGCAGCGAGGAGACATCAGCGCTTTGCCGAACGCACAGACTACAACTCAAGTAGCTCATGAACATGGCGGGCCCCTGCGAATCGGGGCGCGGGCACGTCCTGTGTGCCAACACCGATCACGCACCAGCAATCATGTTATGACTTTTCTCCGCGACGGTCAGCATGATTGCGGATTGCTTTCGCAGACTCGACACGAATGATCGTGAATTCTTCGGAACGAGCACCGTCGAACAACTAGCCAGCCATGTTGCAGCCCAACCCCCGCCCCCCGCTTCCCTGTTCCAACGCGGACCGCCCCCGCATAAGCTCGCGCGATGCCGCCCGCCGCCGCCGCCGCCGCCGCGCCCGCCGCTCTCGCCCGCCGTCTCGGGCTTGTCGACGTCACGCTCATCGTGATGGGCGGCATCATCGGCTCGGGCATCTTCGTGAACCCCTCCGTGGTGGCGGCACGCACCGGGAGCGCCAACGGCACGCTCGCCGCCTGGCTACTGGGCGGCGCCATCGCGCTGGCGGGCGCGTTCGTCTTTGCCGAGTTGGGCGCGCGCCGACCGCAGGCGGGTGGGCAGTACGCCTACTTTCGCGAGGCGTTCCATCCGGCGCTCGGTTTCGTGTACGCGTGGGGGCTGTTGCTGCTCATCCAGACGGGCGGCATGGCCGCCTCGGCCATGACGTTCGCGCGCTACGTGCGCGAGTTGGGCCACGTGCCGCTCTCCGAGGGCGTGCTCGCGGCGACGGTGCTGGTGGTGCTCACGATCGTCAACGCGCTCGGCGTGCGCGTCGGCGCCAGCACGCAGAACGTGCTCACGCTGCTCAAGATCGCCGCCATCCTCGCGGTGGTGGTGGCGGGTTTGGCGGTGGTGGGCGCGGTCGTGGCGCCGCCGATCCCGCCGGGCGAGCTACTCCCGCAACCCGCCGCCACCACCGGCCTCGGCGCGGCCATGGTGCCGGTGCTGTTCGCCTACGGCGGCTGGCAGACGGCGGCGTTCGTGGGCGGCGAGGTCAAGAACCCGGCGCGCACGCTGCCGCGCGGCATGGTGCTCGGCGTTGTGGGGGTGGTGCTGCTCTATGTGGCGGTCAACGTCGCGTGCCTGCACGTGCTCGGGGCGGAGCGGCTCGCCGCCACGCCCGCGCCGGCCGCCGCGGTCATGCGGCTGGCATTCGGCGAGACGGGAGCGCGCGTGCTGGCACTGGGCGTGGCCGCCTCCACGCTCGGGTTCCTGAGCCAGAGCATGCTGACCGGGCCGCGCGTCTACTGGGCGATGGCGTCGGACGGTCTCTTCTTCCGGAGCGTCGCGCGCGTGCACCCGCGCACGCAGGCGCCGGTCGTGGCGGTGGCGCTCCAGGGTGGCGCCGCCATCGTCATGGCGTTGACCGGCGAGTACGGCCGCATCCTCGACACGGTGGTCTCAGCCGACTGGATCTTCTTCGGGCTCGCGGCAGCATCGCTATTCGTGTTGCGGCGCCGTGATCGCACCGCGGGCCGCCCGGATGCGGCCAACGTGCCGGGGCACCCGTGGACCACGCTCGGCTTCATGGCGGCGAGCGCCTGGATCGTGGTGCAGGCGCTCGCCCACGATCCGAAAAACGGCGCGATCGGCATGGGATTGTTGCTGGCGGGCTGGCCCGTGTACAGCCTGTGGCGGCGTTGGCGCCCCGCGTAGGCCGCGCCGGTATGCGCTTCACCGCGCGCTGACGCCCCGTCCGCGGCGCCCCCTATAATCGTTCGCCATGCACTCCCCGGCCCCCGCCCACAGCAACCGCCTCGCCCGCGAGAAGAGCCCCTATCTCCTGCAGCACGCCACCAACCCGGTGGACTGGTATCCGTGGGGCGACGAGGCGTTCGCGCGCGCACGCGCCGAGGACAAGCCGATCTTCCTCTCGATCGGCTACTCCACCTGCCACTGGTGCCATGTGATGGAGCGCGAGTCGTTCACGAACGAGAGCGTTGCGGCCGCATTGAATGCCGACTTCGTGCCGGTGAAGGTGGACCGCGAGGAGCGCCCCGACGTGGATCGGCTCTACATGTCCGCCATGCACGCATTGGGCCAGGGCGGCGGCTGGCCGCTGAACGTGTTCCTCACGCCCGAGCTGGAGCCGTTCTGGGGCGGCACCTATTTTCCGCCCACGAGTGCGCAGGGCCGACAGGGCCTGCTGGAACTGCTGCCGCGGCTCGCGGCCGCGTGGCGCGAGCAACGCGAGCAAATCGAAGGAGCGGGCGAGCAGGTGATGACGCTGCTCGGAACGATGGCCCGGCCGAGCGGCGAGGCGCGCGCCACGGCTGAGCTGGCCGACGCTTGCGCCGCGTTCCTCGAGCGCGAGCACGATGACGCGTGCGGCGGGTTCGGGAGCGCGCCCAAGTTCCCCTCGCCGGGCAACCTTCACTTCCTGCTCCGCCGCTGGGCACGCGGCGCCGCCGGCGCCGAGACGGCGCGGCGCATCGCACTGGCGCAACTCGAGGCCATGCGTGCGAACGGGCTCCACGACCACCTGGGTGGCGGGTTCCATCGCTACGCCACCGATCGCGAATGGCGCATCCCGCACTTCGAGAAGATGCTCTACGACCAAGCGCTGCTGGCGGACGCCTACCTCGACGCGTATCGAGCCACCCGCGAGCCGCGCTGGGCCGACACGGCGCGCGGGGTGTTCGACTACGTGGCGCGCGACCTCACCTCACCCGAAGGCGCGTTCTGGTCCGCCGAGGATGCCGACAGCGAGGGCGAGGAGGGCCGCTTCTACGCATGGACGCCCGCGCAGCTCCGCGACGTGCTGGGTGACGACGGCGCGGCGTTGTTCGCGCATCACTACGGCGTCTCCGGGCACGGCAACTTCGAGCACGGCACGACGGTGTTGTTCGAAGCACACACGGCCGGCGATGCCGCGACGGCCGCGCGACTCGCTGCGGCGCGGGCAAAGTTGCTCGCGGCGCGCGCCACCCGCGTGCGGCCGCACCTCGACGACAAGGTGCTCACCGCGTGGAACGCGCTCATGATTGCCGCGCTCGCGAACGGCGCGCGCACATTGGGACAGCCCGAGTACGCAGAGCGCGCCGCCCGGGCCGCCGAGTTCGTGTGGGCGCGGCTGGGCACCGCCGACGGCTCGCTGCTCCGGCGCTGGCGTGACGGCGAGGCGGCGTTCGCCGGTCAGCTCGACGACCACGCCTACTTCGCGCACGCCTGCCTCGAACTGTTCGCAGCAACGCACGACCCGATCTGGCTCGAGCGCGCCGCAAGTGTCACGGAAACGCTGCTGGCGCGTTTCTGGGACGACCAGGATGGCGGCTGCTTCGAATCGCCTGCCGGGGAGGCCTCCGGCCTCCCGCGCCTAAAAGACGCGTTCGACGGCGCGGAACTGGCTGGCAACTCGCTGGCGGGCGAGGTGCTGTGGCGGCTGGGCGCACTGCTCGAGCGCCCCGCGTGGCGTGAGCGCGCCGCGCGCACGTTCGAGTTCCACGCGCGCCGGCTCGCCGGCGCGCCGTGGGCCATGCCGCGCATGGTGGCCGCGATGGAGCGCGCCGCAGCTCCGCCTCGCCACGTGGTGATCGCGGGCGAGCGCGACCGCACCGACACCCACGCGCTGGTGGCGGTGTACGAGTCGCGGCTCAGGCCGGACGAGGACCTGGTGGTGGTGAGCGACGCGACACGCGCTGCGCTCGGAAAGTGGGTGCCGTTCGCCGCCGCGCTCCCCATGCGCGACGGGCGCGCCACCGCGTATGTTTGTGTGGACCATGCCTGCCGGCAGCCCGTGCACGAGCCTGAAGCGCTCGCGGCGTTGCTGAACGAGTGAGAAACAGTGGAACGGGAGAGGACATGAAGCGACAGCTTCAGGACTGGGTGAGAATCGCGCGGCGCGCGGCACGGGTCGCGTTGCTCGGGGTGGGCTTCGCGGCAGTCGCACACGCGCAGCTCGGGGGCTCCGAGGGCACGCCCGCGGCGGACAAGCTCGTGCAGGCCACCGCCGCGCCGGTCTCGGTGCCCGCGGGCGGCAGTGCCATGGTGCTCGTGAAGCTCGCCATTCTGCCGGGCTGGCACGTGAACGCGAACCCGCCCGCGCTCGACTACAACATCCCCACCACCGTCACGCTCAAGAACTCCGCCGGGTTCACGGTGGGCCGCGTGCGCTACCCGGCCGGCAAGCAGCAGAAGTTCGCGTTCGAGGAATCGCCCCTGCTCGTCTACGACGGCGCGGCCGAGGTGCGCGTGCCGGTCACGGCGGCGGCGGGCGCCACGTCGCAGACGCTGCAGGGCGCGGTCGAGTATCAGGCCTGCAACGACGAAGTCTGCCTGCCGCCCGTCTCGGTGCCGTTCACGCTGCACGTGACCGTCACCGCGGCCGTTCCCGGTGGAATGTCGACACCCACCGACAGCGCCGAGACCCAGGTCGAGGCTGTCACGCCCGACAGCAGCGTACTCAGCACAGCACCTCCCGCCGGCGGCGCCAGCGGTAGAGGTGCCGTTGGCAATCAACTCGAGGCGGCACTGGCCCGCGGTGGACTCGGCTGGTTCGTCGCACTTTTCGTGGGCGGGTTGCTCCTGAACCTCACGCCGTGTGTGTTCCCCATGCTCGGCGTCACCGTGAGCATCTTCGGCGCGCGCCGGAAGGAACCGCTTCCCAAAGTGTTCAGCACCGCCGTGCTCTACGTGCTCGGCATCTGCGTCACCTACACCGCGCTCGGCGTGGTGGCGGCGCTCACGGGCGGGCTGTTCGGCGCGGCGCTCCAGAGCGTGTGGGTGAACGTCGTGATCGGCGGCCTCATGCTGGTGCTGTCGCTCGGCATGTTTGGCGCTTACGAGATGCAGCCGCCTGCGTGGCTCATGGACCGCATGGGCGGGGCGCAGGCCACCAACTTCGCCGGCGCGTTCCTGTCGGGCCTGGGAGTCGGCGTGATCGCCGCACCTTGCGTGGGGCCGTTCGTGGTGGCGGTGCTGGCGCTGATCGCCCAGAAGGGCGACGTGAGCTTCGGCGTGCGCACGATGTTCACGCTGTCGCTGGGGCTCGGGTTCCCCTACCTGTTCCTCGCCACGTTCTCGAACCTGCTGCAAGCCTTGCCGCGCTCGGGCGACTGGATGGTGTGGGTCAAGCACGTGTTCGGCACGCTCATGGCGGCGATCGGCATCTACTATCTGTGCATCGGGTTCGTTCCGGACCTGGCGCCGTGGGTGCTGCCGGTGGCGCTGCTGCTGGGCGGTACCTGGCTCGGGTTCCTGGACAAGAGCGCCGGCGGCAAGGGGTCGTTCCGCGCTTTCACGCAGGGCGCCGGCATCGTGGCGGTGGTGGCGGGCGTTGTGCTGGGCACCCAGATGTACCAAGCGGCGATGCGCACGCTTACGTTCAGGCCCTACGAGCCCGCCGCGGTGCAGGCCAGCCTCGACGCCGGACGTCCCGTGATGATCGAGTTCTCGGCGGACTGGTGCGTGCCGTGCCACGAGCTGGAGCTCAGCACGCTCAGCGACCCGCGCGTGGTGGCCGAGGCGAACCGCTTCGACCGCTACAAGGTGGATCTCACCAAGTACAACGCGCCGGGTTCGCAGGCGTCACGCCAGCGCTACGGGATCCCCGGCGTTCCGACTGTGTTGTTCCTGGGCGTCGACGGCCGCGAGATCGCGTCGGCGCGCGTGGTGGGGTTCCTGCCGCCGGAGAAGTTCCTGAAGCGGATGAAGGTGGGCGGGGCGAGGTAAGCGGGCGAGTCGAGTCGCCTGGAGCGGCTCGCCGCGTCCGTCACTCCTCGTCCCCGACGTTTGCCTCGGCCTTCAGTCGCTCCCGGTCCGGGATCACGAACCGCTCCCGCCCGGTGAGCAGCAAGCCCTCGCGATTCCAGCGCGACATCACGCGAATCGCGGACTCCACGGTGGTGCCCACCATTTCCGCGATCTCCTGCCGCGAGAGCGTCAGCGGGATCTCGGTGCCTTCGGGCGTTTCGCGGCCCATGCGGCCGGCGAGCGAGAGGAACAGCGACGCGATGCGCGTCTGCACCCGCGTGCCGTGCATGGCCGCGAGCTTGCGGGTGAGCGCCATGTTGAGCCGTGTCATGGCCAACATCATGGCGCGCGCGAAGCCGGGGTCGCGCTCCAAAAGGTCGAACCAGTCACGCCGCGGCAATCGCAAGAGCGTACTCGGCTCCATGGCGATGGCGGTGGCGGGGTAGGGCATCTGGTTGTAGACGGCCACCGCGCCGACGGCCTCGCCCGGGCCGAACATCTCGAGGATCACGTCGCCAGTGTCGACGTGCTTCACCACCTTCACGCGCCCGCTCACGATCACGGTGAGCGTGTCGGCGGGGTCGCCGGCGTTCCAAAGCGCATCGGCCTTGTCCAGGTCCCACAGCGTGGCCAGCCGGGCCACGCGTCCGCGGAGCGGCCCGGGGAGGTGCTGGAACATGGGGGACGCCGCCAGCGCGGCGTCGAGGCGTTCGGCATGCGATAGGGTCATCAAGGTCCCCGGGCGAGTCACAAGGGGCAGCATGCCCGAGCGGGGTTTCCGGCGCCAGAATGCGAAGTCCCGTAGCGGGTTCCACGCCCGGGACGCTTCCCGGATACGCGATTCGCGCCCGGGATGACGTTCGTCATACGCCGACGCGAACGGCCCACCGATGCTCTTCGCATGGTCCCGAGGAACCCGTCGACTGAGGTCGCGGGGTCGCCCGGGCGATGGCTGCCGTCCCGTCGCGAACCCAGCAAGCCGCACAAGCAAGACCCGCCGTGATCACCCGACAATCCACCCCTCGCCAAGAGGCCGACATGAATGCAATACCCTTCATCATCCGAACCCACCGGTGGATGTTCACCGTGCTCGGCGTGCTGGTCCTGTTGGTCTTCGTCGCCACGAGTTGTTCCACGGGCCCCGCAGGCGACCAGCCCTCGGCGCTCGCCGCACGAAGCATGACCGTGAGCGGAAGCGAGCAGGCGGTGCTCACTGACGCGCCGGCCGTGCCGCCGCCCATCGCGCGCAGGACCGCCGCCAAAGTGGTGGTGAAGCTCGAGGTGCAGGAGGTGGTCAAGCGCATCGCCGACGGCGTGGACTACACGTTCTGGACGTTCGGCGGCTCCGTGCCCGGCAAGTTCATCCGCGTGCGCGAGGGTGATGAGGTGGAGTTCCACCTGCGCAATCACCCCGACAGCAAGATGCCGCACAACATCGACCTGCACGCCGTCACCGGACCGGGTGGCGGCGCGGCCTCGTCGTTCACGGCGCCCGGGCACGAGACGACGTTCTCGTTCAAGGCGCTCAATCGCGGCCTGTACGTTTATCACTGCGCCACCGCGCCGGTGGGCATGCACATCGCGAATGGCATGTACGGCCTCATCCTCGTCGAACCCGCGGGCGGGCTGCCCAAAGTGGATCGCGAGTTCTACGTGATGCAGGGCGACTTCTACACCAAGGGCCGCCACGGCGCGCCCGGGCTGCAACCCTTCGACATGGAGAAGGCGGTGAAGGAGGAGCCTGACTACGTGCTGTTCAACGGCGCCGAGGGGGCGATCACCGGCGACAACGCGCTCGAGGCCAGGGTGGGCGAGACCGTGCGGCTCTTTATCGGCAACGGAGGCCCCAACCTAGTGTCGTCGTTCCACGTGATCGGCGAGGTCTTCGACGCCGTGTACGTGGAGGGCGGCGATCTCAAGAACACGAACGTGCAGACCACGCTCGTGCCCGCGGGCGGCTCGGCGATCGTCGAGTTCAAGGTGGAGGCACCCGGCACGTTCATCCTGGTGGACCACTCCATCTTCCGCACGTTCAACAAGGGCTCGCTCGGCATGCTCAAAGTGGACGGCGCCGAGGACAAGCGGGTGTATTCGGGCAAGGTGTCGGACGCGGTCTATCAGCCCGAGGGCAGCGCCATCCAGACGCTCGACGGCGAAGCCCCGCGCACGGAGCCGGCCGCGAACAAGGCCGAGCGGATCGTGCGCGGCGAGCGCATCTACAACAACGTGTGCGCAGCCTGCCATCAGCCGAGCGGGCTGGGCATCGAAGCGGCGTTTCCGCCGCTCGCGGCGTCCGACTTCCTCAACGCCGACCGACCCCGCGCCATGCGCACCGTGTCGCAGGGCCTGACAGGCAGGATCGTGGTGAACGGCAAGGAGTACAACAGCCAGATGCCCTCCCTGAACCTGTCCGACGAGGACGTGGCCAACGTGCTCACGTTCGTCTATGGCAAATGGGGGAACGCCGGGCACGAGGTGAAGCCGTCCGAGGTCGAAGCGGCGCGCAAGACCGGAAAGAAGTGACCATGCTCCGCGACAGGGTGACGGCGGGCCGAGGGTCGCTGCGAGGTTCAGCGATCGCGATCGTCGCCCTTGCCCTGTGGGGGTTTGCCGCCTCCACGGCACAAGCCGCGGAGCGAGTGCGCATCGACGGCGGGCGCTACCTTCCGCTTTATCGCCAGCCCGTGCGCGGCACCACCCGCGACACTTTGCTCCGGCGCACGGTGGCCGTGCGGGTGGCGCCGTTCGAGCTGGACCGCCGGCCGGTCACGAATGGCGAATACCTCGCGTTCGTGCGCACGCATCCCGAGTGGCGCCGCTCGCGCGTGTCACGGCTCTTTGCGGACGAGTCCTACCTGCGGCACTGGCGAGGCGATCTGGACCTGGGGCCGCGCGCACCCGCGCAGAGCCCGGTGGTTTGTGTGTCGTGGTTCGCGGCGCGCGCTTACGCTGCGGCGCTCGGCTGTCGGCTGCCGACGCTGGCCGAATGGGAGCTGGCGGCGGCGGCCGACGAATCGCGACGAGACGCGACCGCGGATGCGCGATTCCTCGCGCGGCTGCGTGAGTGGTACTCGCGGCCGGCGCCGGCGGTGCTGCCCTCGGTGGGGAAGGGGCCGCCGAACGCGTGGGACGTGCAGGACCTGCACGGGCTGGTGTGGGAGTGGACACTCGACTTCAACTCGGCGTTGGTGTCGGGCGAGTCGCGCGCCGACGCTTCGTTGGAGCGCTCGTTGTACTGCGGAGCCGGCGCCTCCGGCGCCAGCGACTTCGCGGACTACGCGGCGTTCATGCGCTTTGCCTACCGCGCCAGCCTTGAAGCGCGCTTCACTACATCGACACTGGGTTTTCGCACCGCGTTGTCGCTGCCCGCAGTGGAAAGGAGCGTGCCGTGACGGCGTTCCGTCGCTGCCTGCCGTCTCTGCTGGGGGTCGCGCTCGTCGCCTGCTCGCCCGCGGCGGAGACTCGCGAGCCGCAACGCGCGCAGGAATCGCACGAGTCCCACGCCGACGCAGCCGACAACCGAGCCTCCGCCGAACCGTCGCTGTTCGAGCTGGAGTTCCCGTTCGTGGACGCGCGCGGGCGGTCGCGACGTCTGGCCGAGTTCCGCGGCCAGCCGTTCGTGGCCAGCATGGTGTACACGAACTGCACGTCAGTCTGCCCGCGTGTCACCGCCGACCTGCGCACGCTCGAGCGTGCACTGCCCGACAACGTGCGCGAGCGCACGCGGTTCCTGTTGTTCTCGCTCGATCCCGAGCGCGACACGCCCGCGGCGCTGACCGCGTTCGCACGCGAGCACTTGCTCGATAGCACGCGGTGGACGCTGCTCGCGGCCGGCGAGGACGACATGCGCACGCTCGCGGCGGTGCTGGGCGTGCGCTTCCGTCCCGACCAGGACGGCGAGATCGCGCATTCGGCAGTGATCGCGGTGGCGGACCCTGGCGGCGTCATCCGGCACCGGCAGATGGGGCTCACCCCGGACGCCTCGGCGCTCGTGGCGGCGGTGAACGCTGCCGGCGCGGGCGGCCGCGCCGATCGGTCGCGTCCACCCGCGCATCCTGGTCTTCGGTAAGCGAACTTCAGCGTCTCGCGCGGCGTCCCGAATTGGCCCGGACTTACCGCGCGGCGAGGATCGGACCGGCGCCGAGGGAGCCGCGGGCCCCAGCGACCTCAAGGAATTGTGAGGATGTGCCGATGACGCAGGGCCCCGCGGTTCGGCGGGACACCCACGCGCGGACGTGGACAGCAGCGAAAATGGCCGCTCGCGTGTGTGTCGCCGATGCCGGCGGGCATATCCCGAGTGGCGGAATCGACCACCCTCGCGGCATTGCGCCCCTCCGGTCAGCGTGCTACCACTGGCCGCCAGTTCCCGAAACGCTCCCCGCACCATCACGAAAGGACTCGCCATGTTGCGTCGTTCGCTTCTTGCACTCGCGATTCTCGCGGTGCTTCCCGCGGCCTCGTTCGCGGGTCCGTTCGCGGCCTACGGGCCGCACCTCGGATTCAGCTCGGGCCCCGACCAGTTCGTGGCCGGTGGCCACCTCCAGTGGGGCGACATCGCCCCGCAGTTGGACTTCGTGCCCGGCATCGATCTGGGCTTCGGAGACAACAGCACGCTGATCTCGGTGAACGGTGATTTCCGCTATCGCATCGATGCCCGCACCCAATGGCAGCCGTACGTGGGTGGCGGCGTGGGCATTCACTTCGTCTCGTTCAACAACCCGGGCCCCGGCCCGGATGGCAGTGACACGCGAGCCGGCGGGCATTTCCTTGCCGGTGCCGACGTGGCCACGCAGGGCGCCAGTCGGTTCTTCGTCGAGTTGAAGCTGGGCTTCTCCGATTCGCCCGACTTCAAGGCGCTCGCCGGCTGGAGCTTCAGGGCCCGCTGAGCGGTTACTCGGTCTCACCCATCGCGCCGGGCCCGATTCTCCGGGACCGGCGCGTTGCTTCGTGCCGGGAGGCACCCCGATGCGCCGACTCGCCGCACTGATCGCTACCGTCCTGCTGCTGCCCGCGCTGTTCCATTCCCGCACCGCGAGCGCGACGATCACGCCAGAAGCCGAGGCTGTGCTGCAGCGCTATGTGCAGGTCTCGGGAGGCGAGGCGGCATTCGCGGCCGAGAGCACGGGATACTCGCATGCGCGCATCCAGGCGTTCGGTTTCGAGGGGAGCTTCTCGGCATGGACCGCGCGCCCCCTGCGCCGCTACGCGCTCACCGAGCTGGGGCCATTCAAGCTGCGCGAGGGTGTGGACGGTGCCACGGCCTGGCGCACGGACCCCACCACGGGGGTGGTGCGCCCGCTCGCCGACCATGACCTGGACCAGGCGCTCGTGGGGGCGTGGTTCGAGCTGGAGCGTTGGGCGGAACCGGGAGGGGGCGGCGGCAAGGTGACGTGGGTGGGCGTCGAGCGGGACTCACTCGACACTTTCCAAGTGCTCGAGGTGATGCCACCCGACCTCGCCGGCGGCGACCGTCTGCTGCGCTCGCGACGACTGTGGTTCAGTCAGGTCTCGGGCCTGCTCGCGCGCATCGACGGGCGCGACGACCAACGCGAGGTGACCACGCAGCTCACCGACTGGCGTCGCGCCGGTGCGCGGCTGCGCTCGTTCGTGAACGAGTCCGGCATCACCGAGATGCCCGCCAATCGCCTGCGCGCCACATTCGACACGGTGCTCGTCAACGTGGCCGTCGACGGCCTGCCGTTCGCCGCGCCGGCCGAGCGCGGCGGCGGTGTGCGCTGGCTGGCGCAGGCGGGCCGCGCGCGGCTGCCGTTCGACTACCGCGCCCGGCACGTGTGGCTCAAGGCCAGCGTCAACGGCGGGGAGCCGCAGGATTTCCTGTTCGATACCGGCGCGAGCGTGACCGTGCTGGACAGCGGCTGGGTCGCCGAGCGCGGCCTGAAGACCGAAGGCCGCATGCAGGCGGCCGGCGCCGGTGCGGCGGGCGGCGCGTCGTTCGCCTCGCTGGCATCGCTCAAGATCGCGTCCAGCTCGGGCGACGGCATCGAACTGGACGACGTGAAGGTGGCGGTGCTCGACGTGAACTCGAGCTTCGCGCCGCTGTTCTGGCGTCGCATGGCGGGGGTCATTGGCTATGACGTCATCAGTCGCTTCGTGGTCACGATCGACTACGACGACAGCGTGCTGGTGCTGCACGACCCGGTGAGCTGGCGATATGAGGGCACTGAAAAACCGCTCGCCATGGTCATGAACGGCACCGTCCCCGCCCTCACGGGCGCGCTGGACGACACGGACGAGGGACTGTTCCGCTTGGACGTTGGCAGCAGCAGTACGGTGGACCTGCATGCGCCGTTCGCCCAGGCCAAGCGCCTCAAGGGCCGCATGGGGCGAACCCAGGCCGTGGACGGCGTGGGCTTTGGGGGCGCGTTCTCGAGCGAGATCGGCCGGCTGCGCCGCATGAACCTCGGACCCTACGAATGGGACGACCCGATCGTGTCGGTGTCGAACGCCACGCAGGGCGCGTTCGCCAGCGAGGATTTCGCGGGCACCATCGGCAATCGCGTCCTCGAACGATTCCGGGTCACGTTCGACTACCAGCGCCGGCACGTCTACCTGGAGCCCGGCGAGCGCTACGCCGCGCGCGACCATCTCACCCGCACCGGCGCGATGTTCGCGCGGCGCAGCGGCGTCGTGACCGTGGTGGATGTGCTGTCCGCCTCGCCCGCGGATCGCGCGGGCCTGCGCGG
Organism: uncultured bacterium; assembly: GCA_964418975.1. Classification (GTDB taxonomy): domain Bacteria; phylum Eisenbacteria; class RBG-16-71-46; order RBG-16-71-46; family RBG-16-71-46; genus JAIOPA01. The sequence goes on from CAYQNV010000079.1 coordinate 13,739, forward strand.
CGGTGACGAGGTGCTGGCCGTGGACGGTCGCGGCATCGCCGACTGGGACCTGCCGGCACTGAGCGCGTTGCTGGACGACGGCGAGCCCGGGCAGCGGGTGACGGTGCGCGTCCGGCGCACGGGCCAGGAACGCACCTGCCGCATCCGTCTCGCCGAGGTGGTGCGCTGAAGCGAGCCTGAGGCCCCGCGCACGCCGTTTCGTGGGTGGGTGAGGCGGGGGCCGTTCCGGACTCCCCGCGGGCCTCCGGCTGCCGTATGCTTACCTCACCGTCCCGTCACTCGGTTCCCGGAGGCTTGATGTCGGTAGTCGGTGCCCGCCGCGCGGCCTCGTCCGTGGCGGCGCTCACGATCGTGGCTGTGCTGTGCCTGACGGGCTGCTCGCGCGAGCCGTTGTTGCTCGGGCCCAACGTGCGCCCCACGCTCGAGGTGACCCAGGCTCCCGCGAATCCCACGCAGCCGTTCTTCTACGGCTACGAGCTGCGCTGGGCGGGCTACGACGTGGATGGCCACATCGACCACTTTCGCTACGCCATCGATCCGCCCGGCCATGCGAACGCCGAGACCGTGTGGGTGATGACCCGGGAGAACCGGCGCTCGTTCCTGTTCCATTCCGACCAGCTCGACACGCTCACCGATCGGACCGCCGAGGGTTACCACACCATCGTGTTGCAAGCGGTGGATGACCGAGGCACCCACTCGGTGCCGGTGTCGCGCTCGTTCACGTCGTTCACCATCGCGCCGACGCTGCAGATCACGCAGCCGCCACCGAACCACCTGTTCTCGCCCACGTTCGGTCCGTCGTTCCGGCTGGCGTGGACCGGCTCGGACCCGGACGGACGCACGACAAACAAGCCGGTGCAATACAAGTACAAGGTGTTCAGCGAGGGCAGCGGCGAGTTCGATTTCATCACCGTGCTCGTGAATCCGGACTCGGTGCGACGGCGTTATGCTCCACGATTCAGCGAGTGGGACTCGCTCGGCGGCGACACCACCGCGGTGGACATACGCGATCTCGTGCCGGGGCAGAAGTACGTGGTGGCGGTGGTCGCGTTCGACGAGGTCGGCGCCTACTCGCCCATCATGAACCTCGACGTGAACATGCTGTACTTCAACGTCAGTTACGCCGGCCTGCTCGGGCCCAAGATGACGGTGTACAACGAGGGCTTCTTCTTCAGCTACGGGACCGGCGGGTACTCGCTCGATCCGGCGACGTTCGTACGCACCGAAGCCGCGGCCGGCCGGCCGCTCCGCTTCAATTGGTATGGCACCACCGCCAGCGGTTCATACGTGACGGGCTATCGCTGGATGCTCGACGGCAACATCGGCGACGAGGCCCCGCGCGAGGACGAGAACTCCCAGTTCCATCGCTGGAGCCGCTACTCGCCGCTCACGCTCGGCGTAGACCTGCCCGCGTTCGAGCCGGCCGGGAACAGCGAGACGCACACGCTCTACATCGAGGCCGTCGACAACAACCACCAGATCAGTCTCGCGGTGGTGCAGTTCGCCGTGGTTCGCGCCATCTTCGACAAAGAGCTGCTATTCGTGGACGACACGCGGCTGCTCGGCGACCGTCCGGCGGTCGGGGGATGCGTGGACCGGCCGCGCGGGGTGTGGCCCACGGCCGCCGAGCTGGACACGTTCTTCTTCGCGCGCGGCGGCAAGCCCTGGCGGTGCTACCCCGCCGGCACCCAGTCGCCCATCGGGATCTTCCAGGGCTACGCGTTCGACACACTCGGGACTCGGTTCCTGCCGAAGGGCACGCTGACGTTGCAGCAGTTGTCCCGCTATCGGCACATCATCTGGTACACGGACAACAAGGCGGGGCGATTCATCAACGAGCCCACGCTGACTCAAGACCCCATGTCGCAGCTTCGCTGGCTCACGCTGCCCGGCCGTACGAACCCGCTCGGCACCTGGATCACGCAGGGCGGTCAGCTGTGGATGTTCGGCGGCGGCACCGCGACGGCACTGCAGATCAACTGGGAGAAGCCCGGCAGCGCGGGGGACGTGTACTCGAATACCGACGGCGAGCTGGTGTCGGGGCGGTTCATGTATGACGTGTTCGGGTGGCGCAGCGAGATCACCGCGCGCTCCGTGGCGCAGGCCACACAGCCTCCGCATCCGCCCGGTCGCAGCACCAGCCCGCTGGACTACACGGGACTTCCCGATTACCTGTTCGAGAAGTCCGTGGACACCGACCCGATCGCCCTGTACGCCCCGAATCGCCTCAGCCAGTCGGACTTCTATCAATCGGCGCACATCGCCGAGGGGCTCAGCAAGGCGAACGACGTTCGCGAGGATCGCGATCCGAATCCGGACGTACGGGTCGAGGAATCGGTGGTGGACACGCTCTACGAATCCGTCGGCGGGCAGCTGGGCTCGCAGCGGCCGATCATGACGGTTTGGCACGGCGGTGCCGGCGGCCAGATCCACGTGTTCAGCGGGTTCCAACTGTGGTATTGGCGACGCGCACAGCAGATCGAGATCCTCGACTGGGTGCTGCAAAAGGCTTGGGGGCTGTCGCGCGAGAACGTGCCGCGATAGCCCGGCGCTTCCTAAGCCAGCTCCGGGTGCTGCCGGTGGTGCGAGGTGCGGGCTTGGAATCGCTCGCCGAGGTCGAGCAGCGTGGCCTCCTCGAACGGCGCAGCGACCAACTGGAATCCCGTCGGCATGCCGGCCTTTCCGGCACCGCTCGGCAGGGCCAGGCCGGGCAGCCCACACGCGGCAGCGAGCGCGCCCATGGGGTCACCGTAGGGGAGCGCCTCGTTCAGGTCCTGCTCCACGGGTGGCGCGACGCTCATGAAGTTCGGCGTCACGATCACATCCCAGCGTGCGAAGAAGTCGCGCATCGTGCGCTGGATGGACTCGCGCACGCGCATCGCCTTCAGCGTGTCGGCTCCGGTCACCACCTCGGCGATCTCGCGCTGGCGTGGGGCCATCCGGTCGGTGAGCTGTCGCACGCGGCCATCGTCGAGGAACGGCTCGAAAGCCGCGAGTGCCTCGACGCCGATCAGCACGCCGGACACCTCGGCCGCGGGCACGTCCGGGAGCGCGACCGTCTCCAAGGCGAGGCCGGCGGCGCGCAGCTCGGCGACGCCGGATTCGAATGCGGCGCGCACTTCGGGCTCGCCGACCTTGGACCAATCGAGCGGCACCAACGCCGCCTTGAGCGAGCGGAGCGACCGACCCGTGCCGCGGCCCAGGCGCACGGGGCGGTCCTGGCACGACGGGTCGCGCGGGTCGGGCCCGGCGATCGCGGCAAGCACCGTGCGGCAGTCGCCCACGGAGCGCGCGAGCGGACCGACTTTGTCGAATGTGTAAGCACCCACCATGCCCCCGGCGCGTGAGACGAGTCCGTAGCTGGGGCGGATTCCGGTGAGCCCGCAAAATGCCGCGGGGCAGAGGATCGAGCCCCAGGTCTCGGTGCCGAGTGCGAACGTGGCGAGCCCAGCCGCCACCGCGCCGCCCGACCCGGAAGACGAGCCGCCGGTCCAGCGCGACGGGTCCCACGGGTTTCGGCCCGGTCCGCTCGCCGAGGCGCCGGCGAAGCGATAGCCGAGGCAGCCGGCGAACTCCACCATGGCGGCCTTCCCCAGCAACACCGCGCCCGCGGCCTCGAGCCGCGCGATGACCGTGGCGTCCTGGGTGGGCACGCGGTCGCGCAGGAATCGCGTGCCCCATGCGGTGGCGATGCCGCGCGTGTCGAACAGGTCCTTCGCCGCGTACGGGATGCCGTGCAAGGGTCCGCGCCAGCGCTGCGAGCGAAGCTCGCTCGTGGCGCGCGCCGCCTGCTCGAGTGCCAACGCGGGCGTCACCTGTTCGAACGCGTTCAAGCGCTCGTTCAGCCGCTCGATGCGCTCGAGGAAGCCGCGCGTCAGCTCCAGCGGCGACAGGCGGCCGGCGCGCAGCTCGGGTGTGAGCTCCTCGGCGGTCGCGAACCAGATGTTGGACTTGAGCATGGCTATTTCGGGTCAGCGCCTCCGGCGCTGTGAAGCGGGCGCCGGCGGCGGGGGCAGTGGACGGAACACCACCGGCAGGTCGCCACCGGGTGGCAGTTCGAAGTCGCGGATCGCCTTGAGCGCCGACAGCGTGCTGGCGCGCTGGCGGTCGAACTCCTTCTCGTCGGCGCCGGCCACGGGCGGGAGCGGCTTCGCACCTAGCCCCGCGGCGGGTCTTCGACGCGGACGGCTCGCGGCCTCCGCGGCCGCGGCCGGAGTGGCGAGCAGTACTGCCGAGCCCGCGGCGACCAGTCCCACGAACCGCCGGCGGGAGAGCTTCATGGCCGGGCGGTCTCCGCGACGCGCGCTCATGACCTCACCTCGCGGGTGAGCGGACGGCCCTCAAACGCCTCGAGCCGTTCGCGCATTTCGGGTGGGCAGGGCTGACTGGTCTTGCTGGCATAGTCGTAGAACACCTGCACGGTGCGCGCGGACGCCACCAGCCGCCGGGTCGTCGCCTCGCGGACGGCGTACTCGAATCCGAACGACTTGGTGCCCACGTGCGAACAGCGGATGCACAGCTCGAGCGTCTCCTTCATGAGTGCCTCGGAGCGGAAGTCGATGTCCACGTGCGCCAGGATGAACGGCACGACACGGTAGTCCTCGTCCTGCTTGAACGCACGCCAGTATTCCTGGCGCGCTACCTCGAGATAGGTCACGTACACCGCGTTGTTGATGTGGCCCATGGCGTCGGTGTCGCGAAATCGCGGGCGGAGCGGCGCGACGATGGTCCAGCGTTCGGGGTCCGACACGAGCAGGGGCCTGACTTTCTATGAGCGGCGCCTCCGGCGCCGCCGTGGCAACAGCGACGTCAGAATCCGTTCATGGGCATGAGGAACACGGGCCGCGCGCGGAACCAGTGCTCGAGCATCTCCGCGGCGCCGCGCACGTCCTCGACCAGCCCGGCCTCAGCCGCGCGTACGGGGCTCACCGCACCGGCGGCGAGGATCGCCAGCGTCTCGGCAGTGCACGTGAGACGTGGGAGCTTGTCGCGGCTCGCGGCCTGGCGTGCGGTCTCGGCGCGCACGTTCAGGCGGCCCTCGCGCGCGTGCACGCGCCACGCTCGTTCGTTGTGCGGCAGCACGCCGTCGCGCACGTCCAGCACCAACTCGCCGCGTGCCAGCGACGTCACGGGTAGCGACTCGAGCGCGGCTTTGACGTCCACCAACCGGAGCATCGCGCCATAGCCGGCGTGGCCGGTGCTGCGCACCACGCCCAGCTTCATGTCCCCGCGCAGGTTCGCCGCGTCCGCGAACTGCGCCGCCCAGGGCGCGTCCATCGGCGTGGACATGATCAGCTCCACCGCCTGGTCGCGCAGCCCGTGCAGGTAGCCCGTGAGCCCGCGATGCGCGTCCGGCGTGTGCGCCACGAACTCGTTCACGGTGAGCACCAGCTTCCACGGCCCGTCGCCGCTGTCGATCTGCAGATGCAGGTAACCCTCGATCTGGCCGCGCCGGCGCTCGTACACGATCCACTCGCCCTCGTAGCCCCACAACCGACGTTCCCACCATTCCGGACGCCGGGCGATCGCGAAGTGGCCACGCTCGCGCACGTGGCGTTCGTAGAGTTCCTGGACGAGCGGACGGTCGGGCATGCGCAGCCGGCGCACGCGGCGCGCCTCGTCCGAAGCCGGCAGCAACGCGGGCGGCACCGACAGCATCGTGGGGGTTTCGACCAGCCCCCAGCCGAAGCGGCGGTAGAAGTCGCCGCGGAACGCGTACAGCAGGCTCAGGGCGTCGCCACGCTGGCGCATGTCGCGCAGCGTCGCGCGCATGAGCGCATCGCCCACACCGCGGCGGCGATGCTCGGGCGACACCGCCACCGAGCCGATGCCGGTAACCGGCAACTTCACGCCGCGCACGTAGCCGTGCAGCGGGTAGAGCACCAGGTAGGCCACGATCTCGCCGTCGAGTTCGCCCACGCGCACGTCTCGCAGGCCGAAGCGCGGATGGTCGCTGAAGAACTCGCGGCGGGACTCCGCACTCGACACGCGATAGGCGCGTAGCGACAGGTCCACCAGCGTCTCGATGTCGGTGCGCCGCGCCGAGCGATAGCGAAGCGCCGGTGTGCGGGCCGGGCGTGCCGGGCTCACAGGCGGGCTTCCTGAACCAGGAACAGCGCGGCAGCGCCATCGCGCGCGCGCGTGATGCCGGGGCCGCGCAGACCCTGCCCACCGCGCAGCGCGCGCAGGACGGCTGGGCTCTGCCAGTCGGAGTTGAAATGCGTGAGCACTTCGAAACGGTAGTTCCCGGCCGGCAGTGGACCGCGCTCGCCGATCAACGGCGGCGTGTCGAATGTGGAGCCCTGCACGAACACTTGCGCCATGGCCACGGACACCACGCCGCTCGGCTCCTTGATCGCGATCTGCAACTTGGTGCCGTCCGGCAGTCGCGCCCGGCCGGTCACACGCACCGCACCGTTCGACATGCGGTAGGGCTCGAAGCGTTCCACGACCGGGGCGCCCTCCGACAGGCCGGTCGTGTCGGGCAGCGTCTCGAACGAGAGCTCGGGCGCCGCCTTTTCGCGGCTACAGGCCACGAGAGCGAGCACGAGCAGGCAGGGGAGCGCGCACGCCGCACGGGCACGCGGGAGCGGGGCACGTCGCGGGGCACGTCGCATGCAACGCAAGGTAGCAACACGCGCGGCGCAGGGGAACCGCGAAGCGTGCTACATGCCCACCGCGCGCCGCGTGCGCTCGGCCTGGGCGAGATGCCGGTGGCCGTGCACCACCAGGATCCGAAACGCGTCGCCCAAGTTGATGCGGAACAGCGGCGAGACCGGCGAGGCGAACCCGGTGCCAAGGTCGAAGCCGTCGGCCTCGTGCATGAGCTTGCGCAGACGCACCACGCTGCCGAGGAACTCGTCCACGACGTTCGGCCGCGGCTCGCGCCCGACGCGGTAGAGCTTCGGGGTGGACATGGGCTTGCCGCCCTCGACGAGCGCGCGCGTGAGCCAGCCACCCACGAAGCTCGGCTTCCAGGCTCGCAGCGATGGACCGCGTGCCACGGCTTTCGCCACCGCCTGCGGCAGCGGGCCGTCCAGGTACGAGTAGCTCGACACGCACAGGTGCTCGAACACCTGCGCCACGCTCCAACCGCCGTCGGGCGGAACTTCGCGGAATTTCGCCTCGGGCAGGCCCGACACGGCCACGCGCGCGCGCGGCTCGATGCGGTCCAGCTCGACGAGGAGTTGCGCCAGCATGGGGGAACGAAGCCCCGGGGCGGCCGTGGTCATGGGTTCCTCCCGTGATCGGGTTCGCGCGGCGCCCAGCGCGCCACTGCGCCGGGCAGCATACGCCAACTCGCGGTCCGAACGGAGTTTCGGGGCAGGGCGGGCGCCGCGGACCCCCGCCATGCGTGATTGCGGCGTGCCTCCGGGCTCTGCTAGCTTGCCCTGCCTGTCCGCGTGCCGGGTGCCTCCGGGAGATCGTCGGCCACGCTGCGCACGCCGGGTCCCGGCGCCACCGTCTGCCCCGACCGGGCCTACGTCGAGTCGAAAGGAGTTTCGGGTGAACCAGTCCGTTGCGAACCTGCGGCGTGCCGCCGCGGTCCTGGCCGCGTTCGCATTGCTCTCCGGTCTCACGCCGGCGCTGTCGCGCGCCCAGTCGGACGCCAAACCCAGCGATGCCACTCCGACAGACACCACGGCCACGCTTGCCGCCCCGGCGGACACCACCGCGCCGGCGGCGGCCGCGGCTACCCCCGCGAAGCCGGGCAGGCCGCCGAAGGTCGCCAGGGTCAAGCCGCCGCAGAAATCCTTCGAAGAGCGCAAGAAGGAGGACGGTGTTCACGCTGGTGGATCCAACTGGCTGTCATTCCGCTTTGGCTATGCCAAGCGCGCCGGCAACGAATCCGGGCAGGGCCTGGTGGGCTACGGCGTCGGCTACCAGCGCATGCTCACCCACAAGTACGCTTTCGCCGCCGGCGTCGGGCACGATGTCGTCGGCCACTTCGGCGGGCAGATCGACGAAGCCGTGCCGTTCACCGCGGAGTTCCAGCGTCACTTCAATTGGAAGACCGCGGTGCGCCCGTTCGTGGGACTGGGCGGCGGATACTACTTCCGCAAGAACTACCGGACCGGCACGAACTACGAAACTGTCACGCGGGGCGGGCCGCACGTCTCGCTGGGCTTCAACTCGGCGCTCGACGACAAGCATGTGATCGGATTCGAGACGCGGGTGGCCTATGTCGGACTCGAGGCAGGAGTCACATACGACCCGCTGACGGCCGTCTCGGGGCAGTTCCCGTTCGGCTTCCAGTCCGGAGCCGAGACGATCTACACGGCCAAGGTGAGCTGGGCCCTGGTCTACTGACGTCTCCTCCTGGCCTCCGGACCAAGGGGCGCCGGGAGGCCTGCCGCACGCCATCGGCCCTTAGGAGGGCGAATGAAGGCGTTCGCCGAGGCGTTCGACAGCGCCTGGACGTGGAAACGGCCGCGGCTCTGGCACCGGCGCTACGAGCTTCGCGCGGGCGACGAGGTGCTGGCGGTGCTCGAATCACGCTCGCCGCTTGGCCCCGGGATGGGCGCCGAGTCGGCCGGCGGGCATTGGCGACTGCGCCACGAAGGCCTGCTGCGCGGGCGCGTACACGTGACGAACACCGCCGAGACCGGGGATGCGGCGGTGTTCCACCCCCGCTGGTTCGGTGCCGGTGACGTGAGCACGCGGGAGGGCCAGGCGTTGCGCTGGCATCGCGCCGACTTCTGGGGCAGGCGCTGGGAATTCGTGGACGCAGGCGGCCTCGCGCGGCTCGTCTTCGAGCGCGCGCCGGGGATCCTCTCCCCGGACACGCGTGTCGAGGTCTCGGAATCTGCGCGCCACGATCCCGAGCTGGAGCCGCTGGTTCTGCTCGGCTTCTACCTGTTGCTGCTCATGGCCCGGCAGTCGCACGCCACGCAATAGTCCGCCACGGCGTGGTCGTTCTGTCGCCGTCGTGCGCACGGGTATGCGTGGCGAGCCGGCCCCGGACGCGGTCCCGACGGCGGCACGGACAGTGCACGGTGCTCGACGTGCCCTCGCGGACCCGCCCCCCGGGAGCAGGACCATGCGTGACTGGAAGGCCGTATCCGCCGTGGTCGGGATGTGCGCGGTACTGGTGTCCTCAACCGCAAATCGCGCCGATGCGGCGTGCAGGGTGTGCGACCCGCTCTTCCGTTGTGTGGACTCGACGCCGGGTGCCAAGATCTGCGTGGAAGGTCCCGTGAGCTGCACGATGGCGCTGCCGTGCCACGGGGGCGGCGCCCGCGTGCCCGACTCGCCCGAGGAGTACCTCACCACCTGGACGCTGTTCGACGCGGACGCCGCAGGCCCGTCCTCGATCGGCGCGGACGCGGGGCCGCTGGCGGTGGGCGAGGACATGCGCGACGCCCCGGGCGTGGCGCGCGGACGACTGGTCGACGTCGCACTCGCGCACGGACGCGAGTTCGCGTTGCTGCTGACGGACGTGATGGGCGGCGGGTTCGCGCTGCGCCACACGGTGGAGGGGGCGCACGTGCGACTCGAGGTGCGCGACGTGTGGGGCGAGCAGCCGGGGCGTGTGCTCGCGGACGCGCTGCTGGCGGGGGGCGACCGGTTGCGCGTGTCCGTGCGGGTCGAAGGACGCGATCGCTTGTTGATGTTGCAATCGGCGCAGGTCCAGGGCGCAGCACTCCCGGGCGAGTTGGGGCGGCTGCGGGGGTCGCTGCGGGCGGCCGCGCGTCGGCTTCCGGTGCGATCCGAGCCGTTGCTGCGGTTGCGAGCGTTGTAGGCGATCGCTCCCAAGTACCGTCACCGGGTCCGGCGGGCCGGAGGGTGGCGCTACTCCCTCCGGCGGCGGGCTTGGTGGCGGGCGGTGATCAGGACGGTGAACAGGACGACCGCCAGGACCGCCATGACCGGGGCGGTCCAGCGATGCGGCACGAACTCGAGCAGGATGGCGGCGGCACCGAACATGGCCGAGAGCGACCACAGCACGGCGAGTGCCGCGCGAGGCGAGAGCCCGGCGTCGAGCAAGCGGTGGTGGATGTGTCCGGCATCGCCGCGGAAGACGGGCTGACCACGCAACAGGCGGCGCACGAATGCGAGCGTACTGTCGGCGATGGGCACCCCGAGCGCCACGATCGGCAGCAGCAGCGTGAGCGCGGCGGTGCCCTTGCGGTTCTCCAGCAGCGACAGCGCCGACAGCGTGAGCCCCAGGAACTGGCTGCCCGTGTCGCCCATGAACACGCGGGCGGGCGGGCGGTTCCACCACAGGAATCCGCCGCATGCCCCCAGCAGCAGCGCCGCCACGAACATCACGTAGAAGTCGCCGTGACTGCGGGCCGTCACCCACAGCGCACCGCACGCGATGGCCACCACGCCCGCTGCCAGTCCATCCAGCCCGTCGATCAAGTTGATGGCGTTGGTGAGCACCACCACCCACAGCACGGTGAGCGGCAAGCTCCAGGCGCCAGTCGCGATCGGCTCGCCGAACGGATTGGTGAGCAGCGGCACGCCGTAGCCGAACACGGTGAGCGTGAGCGCGGCACACGCCTGCACGGCGAGTTTGGCCCACGGGCCCACGCCGCGCAGATCGTCGAGCACGCCCAGCGCGAGGATGGGGATCGCGGCGCAGGTCAGGCCCAGCAGCGGTCGCGGGTCCAGCTCGTGAGCGGGGCCCGGCAGCACGCGCGCCGCCCATGCCACGGCCAGCACTGCTCCGGCCAGCGCGAGCCCGCCGAATCGCGGCGTGGACTCGGCGTGCACGCGCCGCGGACCCGGGTGATCCAGCGCCCCGAAGCGGAGTGCCAGGGCGCGGGCCAGCGGTGTGAGCGCGAACGCCACGATCCCGGCGGTGAGCGCGAGTTGCAGGGAGTAGGGCATCAGCTCGGGTGCCGGTTGAACGCCACGAGCAGCCGCGCACGGGCCATGATGAGGAGCGCGGCGAGCGCATCCAGCGCGGGCGGAGCGGGGTGGTGCTTGCGGAAGTAGTGGATCATGCCGCGGTGGCGCTCGAGGATCACCTGGTTCGACGAGCCGGCGCGACTGGCTCCGATGTGGTGCACGATCTCGGCGGCCGGCACGTAGTCCACGCTCCAGCCCGCCTGATTCATGCGCCGGCACCAGTCCACGTCCTCGTTGAACATGAAGAATGCCTCGTCCATGCCGCCCACCTCGGCGACCGCGGCGCGACGCGCGAGCATCGCGGCGCCCGAGACCCAGTCCACACTGCGCGGGCTGGCATGGTCCCAGTCGAGCAGCAAGTAGCGCCGAGTCCACGGATTGCCGGGCAGGAGCCGCGACAGCAACGAGTAGCGGTTGAACAGGAACGCAAGCGGGCCGGGATACGAGCGAGCGCTGTACTCGAGCGAGCCATCGGTGTTGCGGATGCGTGGAGCCGCGATCGCGCAGCGCGGGTGAGCGTCGAGCCACGTGACCAGGTCGTGCAGGCTCCCTTCGCGCCACACGCAATCCGGATTCGAGATCAAAACGTAGCGGCCGCGAGTCTCGGCAATGCCGCGATTCACCGCCTTCGCGTAGCCGAGGTTGGCGCCCGTTCGCACGACGCGCGCCTGGCTCGCCTCGCGCTCCACCAACTCGGGTGTGCCGTCGCTCGAATCGTTGTCCACCACCACACACTCCCAGCGGAGCGGCGGCCCGTCCGCGACTCGCGGCCGCATGGCGGGCTCGAGCGAGCGCAGGCAGGCGAGGATGTGTTCGCAGGAGTGGTAGGTGACGACGACGATGGAGAGGTCCATGCGTTGGCGCGGGGGGAGCGAGTGGGGCGTGAGAGGTACGGCGACTCTACCCGACACGATGACGCCGGGCGGAGCGGGCAAGGGGCCCGCTCACACCCGGCGTGTCACCAAAAAAATGACGAACGGCGCGACCGTTATCGAGCCTCTCCCCACGTCTCTCTCCGGGCCCGACTCCCGTCAGCACACGTTCGTCGCTGAGGATTGTCGGTGAAGGCTACGATTCGTGCAACCGTTGATTCCGGGTTTCGACACTTTTTCCGTGCTTTGGACTTGCGGCGCAACCCCATAGCAAACGAGGGTGTTAGCCCACCCTCAACATCGTGACACCCATGCCGATGACCCGGCGTCGCTGGCCAAATTGTTGCCGCTACGACAGTTCGCCGCGCGGCGCGTTCCCGGGTCCGTCGCCTGTGACAGCACCCCGTTCAGCCTATGCCAACGCTGTGGTCGATCGCCCATGGATTCTCAATGCCGGCCGGGCAGGTGGATCGTGGAGGCGTTCGCGAGTCGGCCTTTCGAGCAGGTTCACTCGTCGCGTGTCGAGCGCGTCAGGTCCGCCGCGGGTCCGCTGTCGGATCCGCCGCCCAGGACGCGCTCGAACCAAGCGTTCATGCGGCTCACGTGGCTGCCCGGCCAGAACCAACGCCCGCACGCGGGGCACCACGCGAGCGGCACGTTCATGCGCGTGACACTGCCAGGGACCTCGCCGCGTGCCTCGAACGCCGAGCGGCGGTGGAGCGCCGAATTGCACGAGGGGCAGCGACTCCAGCGAGCGGTCGCGGGCGAGTGGGCCGCGGCGATCGCGCGTACTGAGCCTTCCAGGTCGCCGCGCGTGACCTGCACGATCGGCACGCCGACTCGGCGAGGCACGCGGCGGGCCGAGAGCGTGAGTACGGTGCGCCCCTCCGCGAGGGCTGACGAGAACAGCTCCTCCAGGCGGGCGCCGCGGTGCGTGACCACGTCGTAGCCGAGGAAGCGCAAGCGGCGCGCCAGTTGCTCGAGCGAGGAATCGGTGACGAAGCGCGTGGGCTCGCCCATAGCCCCGCAAGCTAGTCGCGGCACACACCGCCGGCAAGCAAGCCGAAGACTGCCAAGCCCGGCAGCCGCAGCGGGTTCGAAACGGCCCGTTGACGCCCCCGCGGCCGTCCCGCACCCTCGGCCCCCATGGCAGGTCAACCACGGCGGGCCCGACCCGCCGACCGCGGCCCCGAGTTCACCTCGATCACGCTCGATCGCCGCCGCTTCCTCGTACTCCTCGGCGGCGCAACCGCATGGCATCTGCTCGAGCCGTCGCTCGCGTGGGCGAAGCGCGCGGGCGCCACGCTGCCCGTGCTGCAGCCGTGGTCGCTGCCCGAGAGCCTGCCTGCGCACCCGATCGAGGCCGCACGCGCGCTGATCGGTGCCGCGATCCTGGCACCCAGTCACTGGAACGCACAGCCCTGGCGATTCGAGGTGGACGCCGCCGAGTTGCGCGTGCTGCTCGACCCTCGGCGCACGCTGCCGCTGGACGATCCCGACCAACGCTTCGCACAGATGTCACTGGGGGCGGCGCTCGAGAACTTGCTCGTGGCCGCGCGCGCATGGGGCCAGCAGCCGAGCGTGCGCTACCTACCGTGGGGTACGACGCTGAGGTCAGGCTCGTCGCTCGTGGCGGCCACGGTGACTTGGCAGCCTGCCGAGCGCCCGCGCGACCGACTGCTCCATGCCGCGCTCACGGAGCGCCGCTCGAACTCGCGCTCGTTCGATGGGCGCGCCATCACCATCCCGAATCGCGCCCAATTGCTGGCGCAGGTGGGCGGAGAGGTGCGCGTGCACTGGCTCGAGGACCGTGCCGACGTGAACGCCGTGGCGGACGTTGCGCACGACGCGGTGCGTGCGGTCATGGCGGATCGTGGCGCCCAGGCGGAGCGGCGCGCATGGCTGCGCGGTTCGGACGGCGACGTGCGCGAGCACGGCGACGGCGTAACGCCCGAGCGCCTGGGCCTGGGCGGCCCGGCGCGGTGGTTCGCGGGCCGCTCGCTGCATCCGCAGAGCCGCTTCTACGGTTGGGGCTCCGCGAGCATGTCAAAGGACACGCGCGAGCTGGTGCGCAGTTCGGGCGCGCTGGCGCTGCTCACGCTGCCGGCGCGCAGTGACGCGGGCTGGATCGTGGGGGGCCAGGCGTACGAGCGCTTCGCCCTGCGCGCGGCGACGCTGGGCATCGCGCAGCATCCGCTGTCGGCGCCGGTGGCATCGGCGCGTCATCGCGCGATCCTCGCGCGACGCTTTCACGCCGAGGGCGAGGAGCCGCTGCTTCTGGTGCGCTTGGGCCACGCGAAAGCGCCGGATCCGACGCCCAGGCGCGGCGTGGCGTTGGTGAGTACGTACCGGACGTCCTAGCACCGCTCGTCCGTCGGCGAAGGCAGTCCTTCTGCGTCGCCCCGGGAGTGCGGGGGGTCTGTTTCGTGACCAACGCTCGGGCCGCGCCTCCTGCGCGGCCCTCCCTGTCGCTCGCGGGCGGCCTCCGGCCATCCTGGCCTCCGGTCTGCTCGCGGCTGGTCACGAAACAGACCCCCCGCACTCCCGGGGCTCGACCGTTGGAGGTGCCTCAGCTTCCGCTAACAGTCATCTCCGCGATCAGCAGCGTCGGAGCGGCCACGGATGAGCGCCACACGAGATCGTCGGCGACACCGACGACGGCGCGGAGCATGTCGAGGGAGTTGCCTGCGACCGTTACGCCGTCCACGGGGTAGGTCTTCTCGCCGTTCTCGATCCAGTAGCCCTGGGCCTGGAACGAGTAGTCGCCCGTCACTGGATTGAAGCCGAACGAGCCCTGGTCATCGTAGTAGAAGCCGCGATCCACCTTGCGCAGCAGCGCCTCGGGCGAGTCGCGGCCCGATTCGAGGTAGAGATTGTGCGTGCCGATGCCCGGGGTGCCCGACCAGCCGCGCAATCCGTTCGCCGTGCTCGGACGATTCGACCGATGAGCGTGGTAGCGGTCGTACAGGAACATCGCCACTCGGCCGCGCTCGAGCAGCACATTGCGGCGCGCGCGCACGCCCTCGCCGTCGTAGGGCGAACTTCCCACGCGCCGCGGCAGCGTCGCGTCGTCCACGATCGTGACCAGGGGCGTGGCGATGACCTGGTCCAACTGGTCGGTGAGCCAACTGGAGTGCTTGAGCACGGATTCGCCGCTCCAGGCATCGGCCATCTCCGAAAGCCACGCCGCGGCGATGTCCGGGTGCATCACCACCGGGACGCGCGCGCTCGGCACGGTGCGCGCGCCGATGCGGTTCGCGGCGCGAGTCGCGGCGCTGCGCGCCATGGACTCCAGCGAGGCCAGGTCCGCAAGGTGCCGCACGCTCATACCCTCGGCGCCCGTCTGTTGGCGGCCGTCACGATCGTCCGCCAGCGCCACGACCCAGGCCGCCACATTCGAGCCCTCCCACGCGCGCGACACGCCCAGTGAGTTGGCCATGGCGAACGCGCCGCCCGCGCTCGACACGCTCGCGCCGTCGGTGCGTGTGACGCGCCGGTCAGCGGCGAGCGTGAGACGCTCGAGTTCCAGCGCCATCTCGATCTTGCGTTCGGGCGCCAGTTCCAGCGCTGCCGGGTCCACCAGTTGCAAGTCGCCGGTGAACGCGCCAGCGGCCTCCTCGGGACTCGCCACGCCGTTCGCCTCGTCGGGCGTGGCGAAGCGCGCCAACGCCACCGCGCGCCGCGCGAGGTCGTCGAGTCCCGCGGGGGACAGGTCGGTGCCCGAGGCGAACCCGACCGCGCCACCGACGATGGCGCGCACTCCCAGGCCGAGCGTGCCGCTTTGCTTGAGCGTGTCCACCGTGCCGCCGTGCACGCGCACGGTGAACGCACGCGAGCCCTCGGCGCACGCGTCAGCGACCGTGGCGCCGTGAGCGAGCGCGCGCTCCACCGCGCGCTCGCACAGCGAACGCAACGCATCGGGCGTGGCGTGAGGCGCGCTCACAGCGCCGTGCCCCCCACGGTGATGCCGGTGAATCGCACGGTGGGTTGGCCCACGCCAACGGGTTTCCACTGGCCGTCCTTGCCGCACGAGCCCGTGGTGCCGTCGATGGCCAGGTCCGAACCCACTCCGTCGATGCGCAGCATGGCGTCATTGCCGTTTCCAGTCAGCGTGGCATTCCGCACCGGGTGCGTGAGCCGACCCTCCTCGATCTGCCAGCCCTCGGTGACCTGGAACGAGAAGTTGCCGTCGGCGGGATTCACCGATCCGCCGCCCAGCTTCTTGCAGTAAAGCCCGCGCTTGACCTCGGCGAGGAGTAGGTCGGGCGCGTGCGGCCCGGGTTCGATCCACGTGTTCGTCATCCGGCACAGCGGGTAGTCGCGGTAGGAGGCGCGCCGCCCATTGCCGGTGGCGCCGTGCCCCGTGAGCATGCCGTTCAGCCGGTCCCACAGGTAGCCCACCAGCACGCCGTCCTCGACCAGCACCGTGCGCTGGGCGGGCGTGCCTTCGTCGTCCACGCGGAACGAGCCGCGGCTCCACGGCACGAGCCCCGAGTCCACGATCGTCACGCCGCGCGCCGCCACCTGGGCTCCCAACTGTGTGGCGCGGATGGACGTCTTTCGGCGGATGGTGTCGCCCTCCATGCTGTGGCCGAAGCACTCGTGCACCATGACGCCGCCCCAGCCGTTACACACGACCACCGGCCAGGAGCCGGCCTCGGGCTCGCGCGCCCCGAGCAGCAGCACCGCGCCCGAAGCCGCCTCGAGCGCCACCGCCTCGGGCGTACGCTCGTTCGCGTAGTAGTCGGCTTCGACGCAGCCGCCGGCCGCGGCGAAACCCTCCTGACGCTGGTCGCCCTCCAGCGCGAGCGTGGACACGACGAGGCGGGACAGGTGCGTTCGGTCCTCCGCCCACACCCCTTCGCTGTTGGCCACCACGAACGACTTGGCCGACGCGGCGAACGACGCGGACACCTCGCGCACTCGCCCGTCGTGCGAGCGGGCGGCGACGTCGGCGCGGCGCAACAGCGACACCTTGCCGGCCTCATCGAGCGCCAGCGTGGCGGGATCCCGAAGCACGAATGGCGGCGCAACGTCCACCACGCGGAACGCGAGCGGCAGGCCCCGGGGATCTGTGGCGGCGGGTGGGGCCTCGCGCGCGATTCGGGCCGCCACGCGCGCGGCTTCCCGCAGCGCGTCGGGCGAGAATCCGTCTGCGTAAGCGTAGCCGGTCGCTTCGCCGTGGATGGCGCGCACGCCCACGCCCTGGAGGACCGAGTGGGAGGCGGTCTTCAACCGCTCCTCGTCCAGCGAGAATCCCGAGACGATGGCGTGCTCGGCGTAGAGATCCGCGAACTCCGCGCCGCTCGAGCGCGCGAGCGTCAGCAATTCCTCGGCGAGTTCGCGCGGCAGCAACGACGACAGGTCGGGCAGCGGGGAGGCCATGGGGTCTCGTCCGTGAGGGTGAACTCTGGCGCCGGCGACGTGCGGAGGCCGAATGTAGAGGGCCGGCCGCCGGCGCGGCAAACGCACCTGCCCTGCAACGATCCGCACGATTTCCTGACCGGGTCAGATAAAGCGCGAACCTCGCCGCCATGTCCCTGCGTCACAAGACACACGACTAATGACCGCCGGGTCATTTTCAGGACGTTCCGGCATCCCCTCACCCCCCGGGAGGTCCCCCATGGCGACAGAGATCCAGGAGAAGCGCGCGCCGCGCTGGCGTCGGCGCAAGGAGACACGGCCCGCGGAGATCCTCGCGGCGGCGCTGGAGATCTTCGGTGAACGCGGCTACGAATCGACACGGCTGGTGGACGTGGCCCGACGCGCGGGCTGCACCAAGGGCACCATCTTCCTCTACTACGAGAACAAGACCGAGCTGTTCAAGGCGGCGGTACGCGAGGTGATGTTGCCGCTCGTGCTCGAGACCGAACGGCTCGTCGAGGCGCATTCCGGCACCTCGCGCCAACTCATCGAGGCACTGCTGCGGCTGCGCTGGGATCACATGATCCGCAATCGCCTGTCGGGGCTCGTGAAGCTCATGCTCGCCGAGACGCGCACCTATCCCGAGCTGGCGCGCTTCTACAACAACGAGTTCATCGAGCGGAACCAGGCGCTTTTGCGACGCGTGCTGCAGCAGGGCGTCGAACGCGGCGAGTTCCGGCCCATGAACGTGGGGCACGTGGGGCGCTTCCTGGTGGCCCCGATGATGTTCGCCACCGTGTGGCGGCACGCGTTCGAGCACGCGGTCGACGCTCCGCTCCAGCTGGACGAGTATTTCGAGAGCTCGCTGGAGATGATGCTGGCCGGGCTCCAGACCGGAAACGTGCCCGAACCCGCTCGCGGCTGAGCCCTCGTGGGCCACCGGCCCGCGCGAACACGGCGCCGGCGCGCTCGCGGGGCGGCACGCTCGCGGTTGGCCGCTGCCTCGCCGGGCGCTACCATCGTACCTTGCCCTCTTTGCCGGAGCCTCGCATGTCCCGTGAATCCCTCACCGTCGTCTTCGCCGTCCTGAGTGTGGTGCTGCTGGCCTTAGGCGGCTCGCTATGGATGGAGCGCGTGCGCGCGCCCGCCGCCGCCCGGGTCGTGCACGCCGCACTCGAGGCCGGCGAGCGACGCGTCACGCTCGAGGTCACCGGCCTGACGTGCGCGAGTTGCGCCTCGCGCGTGTCCGAACAGCTCACGGGCACGGCGGGCGTTGTGTCCTGTGACGTGGATACGCCGGCGGCGCGCGCCTACGTCGTGTGCGGCGAGGCCGTGGCGGATAGCTCACTGGTGCGCGCGGTGGCCCGGGCCGGCCGCGACTACGCGGCCTCCGTCCTTGCCCGCTGAAAGGGAACCCGCCAGGATGACCCGGGAACGTCGCTTCCATCACGGCGCCAGCAGCGGCGGACCCTTGAGCCCGGTCGCCGAGCCGCACGCCCACCTGCCCGTTCCCGCGGACGGCGGGGGCTGCCTGGAGATCCTCGCCGACCGCCTGCGTGAACGACCCGGCATCGTGGCCATCGAAGCGGATTTCAGGGACAGCACGCTCACCGTCCGCTACCAACCCTCGCAGGTCACGCCGGACGAGCTGAACGCGCTCGCCGACGACGTGGGCGCACTGTTTTCGCAACGGGTCACCGCCTGCGAGCAGCGCGAGACGCTCGACGCGTGCGAGGCATGCGCGCTGCGCCTGGGCCACCTAGCGCCCGGCGCGGCCGCCGAGTTCCGCGCCAGCGCCACGCGGGGCCGCGTCTCGCTCGCCCGTCGCGAGCAGCCCGACGACAGCGTCGAGGTGGTGCGCCCGCTCACGCACAAGCCATGGGGTGCGCGACTCACGCACGCCGAACAGGAGGAACGCTCCGAAGGCCGCTCCATGGCGGTGCTCACCGGCGTGTGCCTGACGCTGCTCGTGGGCGCCGCCGTGGTCGGGCGCTTCGGCGTGCCGCAGGTCGTGACACAGGCCCTCTATCTCGCCTCCGCCGTGACCGGCGGTTGGTACACGGCGCGCAGCACGTGGAGCTCGCTCCGCCGGTTCGAGTTCGACGTCAACCTGCTCATGTTGCTCGCGGCGGCGGGTGCTGCCGTGATCGGCTACGTCGCCGAAGCCGCGGTACTGATGTTCCTGTTCTCGCTCAGCAACACGCTCGAGGTGTACACCATGGGGCGCACTCGCCGGGCGCTGCACGCGCTGCTCGACCTGCGGCCGCCCCGCGCGCTCGTGCGCCGCGACGGTCGTGAGGTCGAGATCGAGGCCGACTCGGTGCGCGTGGGCGAGACGCTGATCGTGAAGCCCGGCGAGGCCATTCCCGTGGACGGCAAGGTCACGCTGGGCGAGTCGCTGGTGGACCAGGCGAACCTGACCGGGGAGTCGGTGCCGGTCACGAAGCGATCCGGAGACAAGCTGTTCGCGGGCACGCTGAACCAGCAGGGCGCGCTCGAGATGATCGCCACGCGCGTCGCGGCCAACAGCGCGCTCGCGCGCATCGTGGCGCTGGTGCAGGAGGCACAGGAGAAGAAGTCGCGAGCCGAGGAGCTGGCCGAGGTCGCGGGCCGTTACTACACGGTCGTCGTCATGATCGCGGCCGGGCTCATGCTGCTGGTGCCGCCGCTCCTGCTGGGCGAGGCGTGGAGGGAGTCGTTCTACCGCTCGATGACGCTGCTAGTGGTGGGCTCGCCGTGCGCGCTGGTGATCGCCACGCCGGCCACGGTGCTGTCGGCCATCGCCAATGCCGCTCGCAACGGCATCCTGTTCAAGGGCGGCGCCTACCTTGAAGCGCTCGGCCGCGTGCGCATCGTGGCGTTCGACAAGACCGGCACGCTCACGCACGGTCGCTTCGAGGTCACCGACATCCTCCCACTCGTGGGCGGCGGAGAACGCGAGTTGTTGGAGTGGGCGGCCAGCGCCGAGAAGCGTTCGCCGCACCCGCTGGCGCAGGCCATCGTGCGCGCCGCCGAGTCACGCGGCATTCCGGTGGTGCCGGCGGAATCGCTTACGAACCACCTCGGCAAGGGACTCGTCGCCGTGGCCGGCGGCCACGCCATCGAGATCGGTACGCCGGAGCTGTTCCACTCCCTTGGGGTCACGCCGCCGCCGGCGGCGGTGGAGCACGTGCGACGCCTTGCGGCCGAGGCGAAGACGCCCATGATCGTGCGGCGCGGCGAAGCTTGGGGAGTGCTCGCCGCGGCGGACCGCGTGCGTCCCACCGCGGTCGCCGCGGTGCGCGAACTGCGTGCATCGGGCATACGCCGCACGGCATTGCTGTCGGGAGACAGTGTGCCCACGGTGCACGCCATCGGCGCCCAAACCGGCATGGACGAGCTGCACGGCCAACTACTGCCCGAGGACAAGGTGCGCGTCATCGGCGAGCTCGAGGCCCGGCACGGCCCGGTCGCGATGATCGGCGACGGCGTCAACGACGCGCCGGCGCTCGCGCGCGCGAGCGTCGGGATCGCCATGGGCGGTATCGGCAGTGACGCCGCCATGGAGAGCGCCGATGTCGTGCTCATGGGCGACGATCTCGCCGCGCTGCCGTACGCGGTCGCGCTGGCCCAGCGTGCGCGCCGCGTGGTGATCCAGAACCTGGTCATCGCCACGGGAGTCATGGCCGCGCTCGTGGCGTGGGTGTTCGCCGGCCAGTACACGCCGCTCGGGGCGCTCAAGCTGCCCGTGGCGGTCTCGGGACACGAAGGCAGCACAGTGGTGGTCATCTTGAACGGCTTGCGGCTGCTGCGCGGCCGGCGCAAGACCTGACCGACTTACGCTACTCCAGCGAGGTCACCACCACGTTGTCGTAGTACACCGTGCACATCCCGACGCCGCCCGTGTACGCCGGCAGTGCCACGCTGCCCGAGGGGCGGGAATTGCGCGCGTCCACGCGATCGAGCTTGAGATCACCGTTCACGAAAACGCGATAGCGGTTGCCCTTGGCCTCGACCCGGAGATGGTTCCACGTGCCGTTCGCGTTGGTCGCTTGCGCGCGGCCCATGGGCCATTCGCGCTGGTACATGACCACGTCCTGGTAGCTGCCGCCGCGCAGGTCCACGCCCATGCCGGACTCGCCCCGCACGCGCACCACCGCGCCCTTGTCCACGCCACGCATCATGCACACGTCCACGTCCACCGCGATGTCCGTCCACGAGGTATCGCCTGTGTGGATCATGGAGCGAAGTTGCTTCTGGTCCGGCAGGTCGGCGCGCAGCATGCCGCGCCACAACGACCACACGCCGGGCCGATCGGGGTTCCAGCCGCGCAGCTCCTGGCCCGAGAAGTCGTCGGCGAACAGCACGCCGTGCGTCGGCTTGACCATGCGGGGTGAGGTCGACGGCATGGCGAAACGCGTGTCGTCGAATCCCGCGCCCGAGAGTGCGAGCGTGACGGCAACGAGCGCGACCATCCGTGGCAGGTGCCTGTTCATTCCGACTCCGACGATGGCATCCCGGGTTCCCGACGTCCACCCAGACGCTCGCAGAAGGGTATCGGCCCGCCTCGAGGCGCCCGTGAGCCCCGTTGACCCGCACCACCACTCGCGGTGGTGCGCTCCTCGGGGGGGTGCTAACTTGGCCGCTATGGCCAAGAAAAAGCGCAGTATCGGCGTGATCGGCGTGCCCATCGACCTCGGGGCAGGCCGCCGTGGGGTCGACATGGGCCCCTCCGCCGTCCGCATCGCGGATCTTGAAAAACGCCTGGAGGACCTGGGGCACAAGGTCGAGGACTACGGGGACCTGGACGTGATGATCCCCGAGACTCAGAAGGTGGGGACGGGCAAGCTCCGCTACAAGAAGCCCATCCTGGCGGCATGCCGGGACCTGATGAAGGGCGTGGAGAAGTGCCTCGCCGCGGGGCGCATGCCACTGGTGCTGGGGGGGGACCACAGCATCGCGATCGGTTCGGTGGCCGGCTCCACCAACTTCCACGCCCGCAAGGGCGAATCGCTGGGCCTCATCTGGTTCGACGCCCACGGCGACGCCAACACGCCCGAGACCACCCCGAGCGGCAACATCCACGGCATGTCGCTGGCGGTCTCGCTGGGTTTCGGGGACACCGACCTCGTCCACCTGGGCGGCCGCGCACCCAAGGTGCAGCCGCGCAACACGGTGCTCATCGGCATCCGCGACCTGGATCCGGGCGAGCGGGACTTCATCAAGAAGAGCGGCGTGACCTGCTACACCATGCGCGACCTGGACGAGCGCGGCATGCGTGACGTGCTGGACGAGGCCATCCGCCTCGCCAGCGATGGCACGGCCGGCATCCACCTGTCGTTCGACCTGGACGTGGTGGACCCGGAGGACGCGCCCGGCACCGGCACGCCGGTGTGGGGCGGCATCAGCTATCGCGAGGCGCACCTGGCCATGGAGATGTTCAACGACCGCGCGAACATCGTGGCGCTGGACCTGGTCGAGGTGAACCCGGTGCTCGACTCGCAGAACATGACCGGCATCCTCGCGGCGGAGTTGGCGCAGAGCGCACTGGGCAAGACGATTCTTTAGGGAACGCCGTCCTCGCCCTCCGGGCTCGGTCCAGCCGGCGCGAGGGCCCGACGGCGCCGAATGCCGGGGAGGGCCGCATGGCCGGACCGAGCGGAGCACGGCGGATCACGTCGTGACGCTCGCGCGCCGCGTCGCGACGCAGGCGCTGCTGTGGGCGGCACCGCTGGGAGCGAGCCTGGCGCTCGTGCTGCTGCTCTCGAACGCGCCCTATTTCCGGTCCGGTCCCGACGTGCCATCGGCCGGGGATGAGCGCGCATGGGGCGCCCTGTGGGGAGCCGCCGCGCTGGTGGGGGCCGGCTGCGCACTGGGAGCAGTAACGACGCTGGTGTGGCTCGTGCGCGCGTGGCGAGTTCGTCACCGTCCGAGCGCTGTCGAGTGGTTTCGCACCGTGTTGAACCTGGTGCTGGCGCTGGGCTTCTGCTGGATGTGGTTCGGCGACTGAGGTCGTGGCGCCGGGCTCAGGCCGCGCGCCGCGGCGATTCGCCCGCGGAGCGGGGCGAGCCCGGCCGCAAGCGCTCCGCGACGAGGCTCGTGACCAGGAACGCGAGCGCGGCGAGGCCGAACCCCCACGGGATCCGTGCGTCCACGGGCAGCACGTTCCGGCGCAGCTCGAGTGACGCCTCGCGCAGGTCGTCCATGCTCGAGCCGGACGAGTGCACGCGCACGTAGTAGTCGCCCTCCTGCGGCACATCGTACGTGGCAAGGCTCGTGCGCGTCATGACGATCGAGGCCTCGTCGTTTCGACTGCCGAAGAAGCTCGCGGCTTCCCACTGGCGGGCGCCGCCGGCGTCCTCCAGCGCGACCTCGTAGCGCAGGCGCGTCGAGCCGACCGGGGCGTAAGCCGCGCGCAGGACCGCGCGCATGGGATTCATGCCCGGATCCAAGCGTAGCGGGCCATACCGCGGAGCATCGGGCGCAGCGCTCACGTACTCCATCGCGTGGGTCACGTCGAGGCTCAGCACGCGTACGCCCGAGCCATAGAGCGCCCAGAGCCCATAGCCCACCGCCACCGCGGCGCACGGCAGGAAGCCCCAACCGCTCCACCGAGCGAGCGCGCTTCGCGGCTGGCCGTGCGGGGGGAGACCACTCGCAGCCGCCCGCTCTCGTTCCATCCAGTGGCGCTGATCGTTGTCCGGGTCCGTCATGCGAGGGGTTTCGGCGCCGCGCACGCCAAGCTTAAGCGGTCGGTTGTGCGGCGAAGATTGTGGGTGCGGCTCCGGTGGGCGCTGCCCGCCGGGGCCTCAGGTTGTTTCAGTAGGCCAGCTTGAGCCGGTGCCTCCGCTCGTTCTGGATGGGTGCCGTGCGGACCTCGCCGCGGTAGTAGCGCTCCCACACCGGTGGCAGTCCGACCCGATCCGGGAACTGCCGTCGGGCGAGCAGTTCCGCGACCGGGATCGGTCGCGGGAGGATGCCGGCGCGCATCGCTGGCGTGCCGCCGCCGTGGCGCTCGGAGAACGGCTTGCTCACGTTCTGCCACAGGATCAGCCAGGCCGCGCGCTCCACCACCGACTGGTGCCGCTTGGAGAACGCGATGGTCTCACGCTTGTGGTTGGCGCTGTTGTGCCGCAGCAGCAGGTCGAGGCGGTTGACCGGGAACAGCGGGTTGCCGGCGGTGCGCGCCGCGAGGCTGCTGGTGCGCTCGTGCGAGACGTCGTAGCCCGCGAGCCGGCGCAGGGCTCGCGGGTAGTCCGCGTGCTCGTCGGAGCGCACCACCAGGGCCTGCGGCAAGCGGGCGGCGAGGCGCAACGCCTCGGTCATGCCATGCTCGATGGCGCGCGGGTCGGGCCGGCCGTGCTCGGCTTCGAGGGCGGCCCGCCGTCGTTTCTGTCCCGCGGTCATGCGGCCCTTGCGGCGCAGGGGCGAGTGGGTCAGGCCATAGACGTAGTGGCTCCCCGCACCGACGACGAGGTTCAGGTGCAGGGGGAAGAACTGGCTCCTGGCGAACGACTCGAACCCGTCGCAGACGACGGGCTCGAGCAGCGGCCCGTCCGGGAGGAGCTCGCCGAGCTTCACCAGGGCGAGGCGGCCGATGCGGGCGGCATGGCGGCCGACGGTGGTGGGCGAGCACTTGGCTTCGCGGGCGATCTGGCGGTAGCCCGAGCAGGCGAGCAGCCGGTGGGCGGTGGGCAGGAGCACGTCGGGACGCTTCAACCAGTAGCTGCCGTGGAAGGTCTGCTCGCTGAAGGTGTGGCCACAGTGGCCACAGCGGAAACGGCGGATGCGCTGCGGCGAGGCCTGGCGGGTGAACGAGCCGTGCCGGATCCAGCGCCAACCGTCGACGTAACGGTGGAAGGGACACTCCCTTCGCGGACAGTGCGGGGGCACGAACGGCACGCTCGTGCGCGACATGCCCCCGGATCACTGCACGACCCGTACCGCCTACATTCTTCGCCGCACAACCTTTTGCTTGTGACCCGACAACTGCTTGATAGTCTTGGACATGAGGAGGGATGCGAGCGTGAGGCATCTGTCCACCGCGACCACCCGGACGCTACGGTCCATACGCCGGACCGCTGGCGCGCCGCGGCGCCTGTTGAAACCCGCGCAGGTCGTGACGAGCCCCGAGACAGGGCTGCAGTACTCCGTCGAAGGACTGCTCGGCGAGGGTGGATTCGGTCAGGCCTACGTGGCGCGCCGATTGGGGCGGTCGTCACGGGTCGCGGACATCGTCTGCATCAAGATCAGCGTGTACATCGACGGCTGGCTGCGCGAGGCGTACTTCGGGCAACTGCTCGACGGACATCCGCGGGCGATCCGCGTGTTCGACGCCTTCCCGCTCGTCTCCAGCGACGGCCCCATCCATTACTGCCTGGTGCTGGAATACGCCCGCCACGGAGACCTGAGATCGTTCCTGCACCGGAATGGCAAGGAGTGGAACGAGAAGCGAGCGCGCACCGAGATCGCGGGGGTGCTCGAGGTATTGCGCAAACTGCATCGCGGCCAGACGCTGCATCGTGACCTGACGCCCCTGAACCTGTTCGTGTGCGACGGCCCGACGTTGAAGCTGGGCGATTTCGGGATCGCCCGACCGCAGAGCGACCGGCGTGGCGTCGCCGCGCGCACGATGAACTCGTTCACCGCGCCGAGCGACATCTTGGCGGGCACCGCGCCCAAGTGGCAGGCGAGGGACGACGTCTACCAGGTGGGGCAGCTGCTCGGCATGCTCATGCGCGGCGACGCGGACACGCGCGTGCGCACGAAGGAGGTGCGCGAGCTGCCGTGCAGCGATCACATGAAAGAGATCGTCTACCGCTGCATCGGCGAGCGGCGCAAGCGCTATGAGAGCGCGGACGAGTTGATCGAGGCGCTCCGGAACCCGCCCGCGCCGCTTCGGGTCGGGGCGTTACGAACGCTGAAGGGCGTGCATCTCGCGTTCACCGGCTTCCTCAGCCGGCCGAGGGCCGAGGCGGCGAAGGCGGCCCGGCGTGCGGGTGCGATCGTCCACACCGGAAGCTCCGCCAGGACCACGGTGATCGTGCGCGGGCGCCCGAACGCGCTTCAGGCCGCCGGTCGGGATGCCGGGCGAAAGCTCATGGACATCAAGCGCCTACGCGAGAAGGGCCACAAGATCACGCTGCTCGACGAAGCGAAGTTCTGGCGGCTGGTGGCGAAGCGGTGAACGGGACCCATCTGCCAACGCGCCCGGAGCGGTTCCGCCCCGGGCGCGTCGCGGCGCGGTGGCAGGCTCAGCGGCTGACCACCAACCTTCGGCCGAAGTGCTCGCCACTGGCTTCCACCCGCATCAGGTAGAGACCCGCGTTCACATTGCGTCCGTGTGTGTCCGTGCCCTTCCACTCCAAATAGTGCACGCCCGCGCCGTGCGCCTCGTCGGCGACCACCGCGACCAGCCGACCGGCGACGTCGTGCACGGTGGCACGCACCCAGCCGTCGCGCGGCAACTCGACCGCGAGGCGCGCGCCACCTCGGGTCGGGTTCGGAGCGAATGCGCTCACGCGCAGCGCCGACGGCGGCGCCGAGCGCGGCGTGTCCAGCGTGGGCTGCTGGCCGCCCACGAAATTCGCTTTCGCATTGGTCGAACCCGACATTCCCGCGAACGTGCCGCCCGGCGCCCCCACGAAGTCGAACCGGTAGGTGATGTCGAAGAAGCTGTCTACCGCCCAGTCCCCGGTGGCCTGCATCGTGTAGGAAGTGTGGCCGAGGCTCGGCATGCCGAAGCCGGTGCCGGCTGTGATGCGCAGCAGGTCGAAGTCAGGATCGCCCAGTGGAAGCTGGGCGTTCGTCTGCCAGACGAGCGTCTCGAAGTGTTGCGTGGGATCGAATGGCGTGCGAGGCGCGGTGTGCGTTTCGAACGGGCCGATCATTGCGAACGTGCGATTGTATCCAGCGAAGATCCCGGTGCCGTGCAACGCGACTCGATACTGCACATCCGACGCTTCTATGTTGCCGCCGAGCGTCCCGCCCGGCACCGCACTGATGAGAGAGAGCGGCACGATCTCGATATCCGCGAGCAGCGGCGAGCCGATCGGCACGCCGCTGATCAGCCCCTCCGCGTGACGCACGCTTGCGTAGGGCGAGCCGCAGAACGGCGGGAAGTCCGCGGTGCCCGCGCCGTTGTCGGGCGCGTTGCAAGATCCTTCGCGCTCGTGTCCTTTCTGCGCGCGCGTCTCGCCGGTGGTGGAGCCGGACAATCCCGTGAGCGGGCCCCCGAGAGCGCCGACCATGTCGATTCGATAGGTGACGTCGAAGAAGCTGTCGATCGACCACAGTCCGCCGGGTGCGTACGTGAGCGACGTGTGCCCCGGGGTCGGCATACCGAAGCCGGAGCCGCTCGAGATCCGCAGCAGATCGAAATCGGGGTCTGCGATGAGCTGGCCGAATTGCGTGTTCAACTGCGCCGGCATGCCCTGGTGCGAAGCCAGGCTCATGGGCGGCCCCAGGTCGCGATCCCACTGCGTCAGCATGGACCCGAAGTAGCTGTATCCGGAAAGACCGCCCTCCCCGTGCAGTTCGAGCACAAGCGTCTCGGTGTTGTCCATGGTCGAGCCGCCCAGCGTGCTGCCCGACCCAAACACCGGAGGAACCGGATCCACGAACCAATTGAGCCGCCCGACGATGAAGTCGCCGCTGCCGACCGCGCCTTCCCACACGAGCACGTCATGGAGCGTCATGAGTTGAGTCAGCGGCTGGTGGATGTCGGCCGTGGCGCCGCCGTTGTCGGGCACGAGCAGCGGATCGATCCACGCGCGGCCCGCGCGCTGGCGGTGCGCCGACACCGTGCTGCCCGACAACAGGGCGAACGGGCCACCCGGATTGCCGACGAAATCGATGCGATAGACGATGTCGAAGAAGCTGTCCACGTGCCAGTCGCCGCTCGAGTGCTGCGTGAGCGTGGTACGTCCCGGGCTCGGCAGGGCGAAGTCGCTGCCGGCCGTGATGCGCAACAGATCGAAGTCGGGATCGCCGGTGATCTGTCCGAACAGCTGGAACAGGTCGATGGCGAAGTTCTGGGGATTCGTGCCGGGCACCTGGGGACCGGTATGGAACGCGCCCACCCCGATGGGCATGTTGATCGTACGCGAGTACCCCGCGAAGGCGCCGATGCCGTTGATCTCCAACCCGATGCGTCCGTTGATCGTCGTCGCCTCGCCGCCGAGCGCGCCGCCCGGAACGTCCGAGACGATGGAGAGATCGAAGATCCGGAGCTTGCCGATCAGCGATGATCCGGCGGGGAGCCCATTGCGGATCAGCAGGATCCCATCGTGGCTGCTGAACCCGCGGGTTCCCTCGGGCGGGAAGCCGCCGTTGCCACCGGGATCCGAGACGGAGTAGCTCGGCATCGTTGACCACGCAGGCTGTGACGACGCGTTGGAAGGGCAGAGTGCGCCGCATACGGACAACACCAGGAGCGCGCGAATCAGGACATGGCGCGCCGGCGCAAGAGTGCGGTTCGGCCGTGCCGCTCGTGAAAGGCGTGGCGAGGAGCCCATGGGCGTCCTCCTTCACTCGCGAAGCCTCAGACGCGGGCCGGCCGGGATGCTCCCGGTCGTGCCGACGGCGTGACGAGGGGGACTCGCGGCCCGCAACCTGGGCTGGAACGCTGGTCGGCGCCTCGACGCTAGCACGGGAGCTTCAGGTTGGTTCGTTAAATCCGCGGGGTGGGCGGACCGTGAGCGGGGCCGGCAGTTTCGCGTTACTGCCCGCGGCGAGTCGGGCGGATACTGCCGGACGGCTTCGACACCGGATGCCGGCGAACGCTAGGCGCAACTTGCCCCTCACGCAGCGAGCGAGGATGACATGACG
Source organism: uncultured bacterium (assembly GCA_964418975.1). Classification (GTDB taxonomy): domain Bacteria; phylum Eisenbacteria; class RBG-16-71-46; order RBG-16-71-46; family RBG-16-71-46; genus JAIOPA01. Next base: position 42,640 of record CAYQNV010000079.1, read on the forward strand.
AACCTGCAGGTCACGCAACTCGAGGGGTTGAAGGGCAGCTTCAAGGGCGAGATCGTTCTCCCAAGCGACGCCACGTACGACAGTGCGCGCAAGATCTGGAACGCGATGATCGACAAGCGCCCCGCGGTCATCCTGCGCTGCGCCACCACTTCGGATGTCGTCAGCGCGGTAAACTTCGCGAGGGGGACTGGCCTCGCGGTCGCCATCCGCGGGGGCGGCCACAACATCGCCGGCAATGCCGTGTGCGATGACGGCATCGTGATCGACTTGTCGCAGATGAAGCGCGCGACCGTGGACCCTTCAACTCGTCGCGTCACCATCGAAGGCGGCGCAACGCTGGCCGACCTCGACGCCGCGACTCAGGCGTACGGGCTCGCCACGCCGGTCGGCATCAACTCCACCACCGGCATCGCGGGACTGACGCTGGGTGGCGGCTTCGGCTGGCTGAGTCGCAAGTACGGCATGACCGTGGACAACCTCGAGTCGGCCGAGGTGGTGACCGCGGCGGGCGAGGTGGTGCGCGCCAGCGCGACCGAGCATCCCGACCTGTTCTGGGCGCTTCGCGGCGGCAGCGGCAACTTCGGCGTGGTCACCCGCTTCGAGTACCGGCTTCACCTGGTCGGCCCCGAGTTGCTGAGCGGGCTGATCGTCTATCCCATCGCCGCGGCGAAGTCGGTGCTCCAGCAGTATCGCGAGTTCGTCGCGAACGCCCCGGACGAGCTCACCGTATGGGCCGTGCTTCGCCAGGCGCCTCCGCTGCCGTTCCTGCCCGAGGAGTTTCACGGCAAGGGAATGGTCGCGTTGGCGTTGCTCTATGCCGGTGACCCGAAACAGGGCGAGCCGCTGATCGAGCCGCTGCGCCGGTTCGGCACGCCCATCGGGGAGCATGTCGGCGTCCAGCCGTACACCGCCTGGCAGCAGGCGTTCGATCCGCTGCTCGCCCCCGGGGCACGCAACTATTGGAAGTCCCACAATTTCACGACGCTCCCGGACGGCTTGCTCGATACCGTGATCGACTCCATCGGCAAGCTACCGTCCCCGCAGTGCGAGATCTTCTTCGGCGCCATCGGCGGCGCCACCACGCGGCCGGCTCCGGCATCAGCGGCCTACGCCCACCGCGATACGCAGTACGTGATGAACGTGCACGGCCGCTGGGAGGACGCCGCCGAGGACGAAAGCTGCGTCCGCTGGGCTCGCGAGTTCTTCAAGGCGTCGGCCCCGTTCGCCTCGGCTGGTGTCTACGTGAACTTCCTCACCGCCGACGAAGGTGATCGCGTGCGTGCCGCCTACGGCCCGAACTACGAGCGACTCTCGCAGGTGAAACGCAAGTACGACCCGTTGAACCTGTTCCGCGTGAACCAGAACATCGCGCCGGCTTGAGGACGTGGGGGCTGCGGAGCTCCGTCAGCCCTCGCGCGCCCAGCGCCACAGTTCGGGCAGCGTCAGCTCCTTGCCGTACATGAGCATGCCGATGCGGAACGCCTCGCCGGCCGCGCGGCGCAGCAGCATCGTCGTGCCGAGCAGCACGAGCAGTGCCACCGGCGCCTCCCAGGCCTGGGTGGCCCCCAGCATCATCCGCATGGGGAGGAGCATGGGCGAGAACAGCGGGAAGTGACTCAACGCCATCACCCAGGGTGCGTCGGGCGTGCGCAGCGCGCTCTCGGCGAAGAAGAACGGGATCATCGGCACGAAGAACAGGTAGGCTTGGAGCTTCTGCGTGCTCTGCAGATCTTTCACCGTCGCCATCACCAGGGCGAACAACGCGCAGAACTGGACGAAGCCGATCATGGCGAACGCCAGCACGGCCCCCAGCAGCGGCAGGTTGATGCGAAGTGACAGCACCAGGCCCAGCATGCCCGCGAAGATCGCGAGCGATACGCCCCACAGCGCCGCTTGGAGAATTCCGACCGAGGCGTACGCGACGATCTTGCCGTCCATCCACGACTGCGGTCGGATCGCCGAGACCACCACTTCGGTGACCCGCTGCTGTTTCTCGCCGCTGATCCCGACCGCCATGTACATGCCGGTCGTGAACACCGACAGCATCATGAGCGAGAGCAGGCCGAACGCCGCCAATCGGTCGCTGCGCGAGATGCGCGACGCGAGCACGCTTCGGTCGGACCACGCAAGCTTGCGGTCGAACGAGGCGAGCGAGGCCGAGTCGAGTCCGTGCACGGCTGCCCGCCGCAGTCGAGCGTGGTGCGCGAACTGGCTCTTCACGTCCGCCACCCAGCCGGGCGTGCCGCGCCGCACCAGCACGCGCAGGCTCTCGCCTTCGAGCCAGCCGCTCGGAACGCGCAGCGCAGCGTCCACCTCACGCGCCGCGACCATGCGCTCGAGCGCTGCGTCGTCCGCACCGGTCGGCGGCGTCACCCACGTGACCCGCGCCGGCGGAGGCACGGAGTCCCCTGCCGGCTGGACGATCGCCACGCGGTGCCGCTCGCGCTCGCCGCGCGACTTGGCCCAGTTCGCCACGAACCCTCCGCCGATCGCCAGCACCGGCACCAGCAGTGTCGAGATCAGGAAGTCGGCCCGCTTGAGCATGCGGATGAGTTCCCAGCGCGCGACCGGCAACCACTCGAGCCTAGGCATGCGTTTCCTCCGCGGCAGGTGTGCCGCGCGTCCCGGCGACTGCGCGCACGTAGATCTCGTGGAGTCGCATCGCACGCATCGTCACGCGCTGGACCTGGGCGAGTGTGGCGGCCTCGGCGAGCAGCGGCGACACGTCAACGCCTTCGGGCACGAGCACGTCCACGCGTATGGCGCCGCCCGGCAACGGCTCCACCTCGGCGACAGCGCCGCCGAGCCGCGCCGCCAGCCGCGCGCCGACGACCGATGCGGCAAGCCCGTCGCGTGGCCGCAGCTCAAAGCTCGCCACGTCGCTCGCTCCACCGATCGTGCGGCGCACCTCGGCAAGCGTGCCCGCGAGGAGCTCGCGGCCGCGCGCGATGAGCAGGAAGCGGTCACACAGGCGCTCCACCAGGTCGAGATGGTGCGCCGAGAGCAGCACGGCCGCGCCGCGGTCGCGCTGCTCGCGGATCAGCTCCATGAACAACTCTTGGTTGAGCGGGTCGAGGCCAGCGAACGGCTCATCCAGCACCGCCACGGCGGGCTGGTGGAGCACCGCGCCCGCGAACTGCACCTTCTGCTGGTTACCCTTGGAGAGCGTGTTGAGCTTGGCCTTGAGCTGGCCGCCCAGCTCCAGGCGCTCGAGCCAGACCCGCCCGGCGCGACGCGCCTCGGAGAGCTTCATGCCGCGAAGCGCGCCGAGGTACTCGAGCGTGTCGAGCAGCGAGGCGTCTTCGTAGAGTCCGCGCTCCTCCGGTAGGTAGCCCACGCGCGAGCGGTCGAGTCGCTCGCGGCCCTCGAAGCGCACGGTCCCACGATCCGGACGTGTGATCCCGAGCAGCATGCGGAGTGTGGTGGTTTTGCCGGCTCCGTTGGGGCCCAAGAAGCCGAAAATCTCGCCCGGCCGCACCTCGAACGACAGTCCGTCCACCGCGGCCAAGTCACCGAAGTGCTTAACCACGGACTCCACCACGAGCATGGATTCCATGGCGCGGCATCCTAGCATTCGCGCGCGCGCCGGGGCGTGCGGTCGAGTCTGTCCGCCCGGCTACGGCTTCTCGCCCAGTCGCGCCAGTATCGTGCGGGCCGCCAGGCCGCGCGGGTTGACCGCCAGCGCCTTTCTCAGGCACTCGACGGCGCGCGCTCGCTCGCCACGGATCGCGTTCGCTTCGCCGAGCACGCGCCACGCCGAGTAGGAATCGGGGGCGACACGCACGAGCGCCTCGCCAAGTGCGGCAGCGTCCTCGGGGCGGCGGTCGTCGAGGAGCGAACTCGCGAACGTCAGCACACGTCCTTCGAGTCCCTGGACCCACGGATTCGGGAATCGGCGGCGCCACGCCTCGCGCACTGCGACCGCCGCCTCGGGCCCGGTCTTGCGGCTCGCCGCCAGCATGCGTTCACCGAGCGAGCCGTCGCGCGCCGACTCCAGCGCCGCCTCAATCGCCGCGTCGCGGCCGGTCCGCCAGTCCGCGAGCGTGGAGGGCGTCGCCACTTCGGGCGCGATCCAAGCGCGATCGTCTGATGGATAGCGGCCACTCCAGAACAGCGTCGAGACCTGCGCCATCATGCCGAGGTTCGGGGTGTTGAACTCGGGCGCGTCGCCGTAGTGATTCACGCGACCTCCCGTTGGCTCGCCCACGAACGTGACGCGAGTCTGGTTCTCGAGGAACACCGCCGCGTTCATGGCCGCCGAGAACGTGCCGCGGTCAACGAGCGCGAACAGCCCCCCCTCGCGATCCAGCCACGGCCGCTGGACGATGCCGCGCACGAGCGCATCCAGGACGCCGTTGTTCCCGCCATGGTTCTGTCGCAGGTCGATCACCAGCGCCCAGGGCTTGAGGCTGTCGGCCGCGGCGAACAGTCGCCGGTAGAACTCGAAGTAGAGGACGTCGTTCGAAGCCACGTCCACGCTGCGCATGCGCAGGTAGAGCACACGCGCGGCCGGCAGGTACTCGAACCACCACGCGTCCTCGGGACGCCGGTCGCAGCGCGGCGGGCCACCCGCGCCGAACCGGCGGGCCGAGGTCCAGCCCTCCGGGAACCGCGGTTCGCTCTCGAGGAATGCGTGCGGGTAACCGGGCGGCGGTGCGCCGCCGGTGACCGTCACGCGTTCGCGCTTGCCACCCGGCCGTTCGATCTCGAGTGTGACTTTCCCGCGATCGGTGGCCAGTCCGAGCGTGTGCCACACCGCGGGCAGCATGAGGAACAGCGGGGCGCGATCGAGGCGCGTGTAGCGGTTGTCGCCGCTGGTCATGGAGAGCACGCGTTCGAGCGCCTGGTCCGCGGGCACTCCGCCAAGACTCACCACCCGCGTCCCCGCCAGCCCGACGGCCTCGCCGCTTGCGGCGCCCACGTAGAGCCCGTCCTCGAACGGGCGAATCCACAGCGGCAGCACGGAGTCGAACCCGAGCTGAGGAAGTGTCCCGATGAGCATGGTATGGCCATCCCCGAGCAACGCGACCATGCGCATGCATTCGACCGCCAGCCCGGCGTCGTCCGTGCGCGGGATGCGCTGCTCGATCGCCGCGGCGGCCGAGTCGAACGCGGTGCGGGAGGCGAACGCGAACGGCCGCGGGTGGGTCGTGGTGATGCGCTCGACCACGAAGCGGAGATCCTCGCGCCAGCGGCGCACGCGAGCGGTATCGGCGAGCGAGTCGCTACGGGCCATTCGCGGGTCCGGGAGGGTGGCGAGCAACATCAGCAGGAATGCCAGGGCAGCTGGCGGCCGAACCATGCTTCCTCCCCGAGTCGGGTGCGGAACGTGTACCCGGCCCACCCGACGGACGGAATGGCGGGCGAGTTCGCCCTCGGGCGACCGACGCGGGGGATGGAGCGCCCAGCGCCGCCTCAAGTTCGCGTGGACCTGAGCAGCGCCGCGAGCTCCATGCCGAGCCTGGGGTGTGCGTCGAAAGCGCGCACAAACGCGTCCCCACACCGTCAATCCCGCCCCGGAATCAGCCGCGAGCCCGGCTAGAGGCTTGTGCGTGCGGGCCACCCGCAGGACAATAGTCACGCAGCGCTCCCTGCGCTCGGCGGGCCACGCCCGCCTGGAGGTGCATGATCATGATTCCTCTCCACCGGCTTGCCCTGTCGGCAGCCGTGCTGGCACTGGCGTTTGGCGTCGCGTGGCCATCCGCAGCTGGCGCCGAGCCCGAGGGGCGCGGCAAGAATCGCCGAGGCCAATCGTCCGAAGCTCGCGGCGGTCAATCCGGCAAGCGCGAGTACTCCCGGAGCGAGAGAACCCGATCGTCCAGCGAGCGCGGGTATGCCCATCGCGTGCACGAGCGTGAGCGCACGATCCGGCGTGACCACGGCTCGCGAGAACGTGCCGTTTGGCGTGACTCGGGCTCACGTGGCTCGGGCTCGCGTGACCGCGGAACGTGGCGTGACCGCGTCGTGCAGCGTGACCCTGCGTCCCGTGGCCAAGGCTCGCGCGATCTCGCGGACCGGCGTAGCTCGGGTTCGCGAGGAGAAGTGCGCTATAAGGGGCCCCGAGAGGACCATGGGGCAGACCGGCGGTGGCGCGATTCGGACGGACGGAGCGATGCGCCTTTGCATCAGTCGTGGACCGACTCACGATATGAAGGCCCGAGCTATTCCCGCCACCACGGGCGACCCTACTACACCGGTTCGTTCCACCGTCCCAGGTACCTCTACCGGAGCGGGTTCTCGCTCGGGATCGTGATCGGCTCGGTGCCGTGGTACGGATACCGATACTTCGATCCCTACTGCGATCTGGAATTCCGAAACCTCGACATCTATTACGACCACTGCTACGACCACGGTCATGCTGAGACGATTCTCGTGCTGGACCGCCGTTCCGACCATCCGTTCGCGTCTTGCATCTACCGCGATGGGGATTGGGTCATCGACGACTGCTACTGACGCAAGGTTCGGCTTCGGCGCGCCCGCTCGCGCCGCATACTTCGCCGCCGCCGGTGAGTACCCCACTCCCGGCGGCGTTTGGTTGGCCCTCAGTCGTCGTCGTCCTTGCGGCCCTCGGCCGCCATCCGCGCGCTGAACACTCCGCGCACCATGGGCGGGGGCGGCGCAAGGGGGCCGCGCGCGTTGTACCACAGGATCTCGTTGACCTCGTCGGGTGGCACGACGTCCGCGACTCGCCAGTTCATCCGGTCGGAGCGCTCCTGCCCATAGGCGCCTGCCATGTTCATCTCGTCCAGGTCCATCTGCGCCGGCCGATACTTGTAGGGCGTGAGATCGACCCGGCTCGTGAACGACTCGAACATCGGCGTGGCGCCGGCGTCGAACTGCGACATCGGCTGGAGTCCGAGGATCAGTTCGATCGTGCGCAGCATGCCGGCGTTCGTGTAAAGCTGGCTGTCCACCGCGCCGCGCTTCGCCCACGGGCTCGCGACCAGCGCGACCGTGCGGTGCGCGTCCACGTGGTCGGGGCCGTTGGCCGCGTCGTCCTCGATCACGAATATGGCGCACTCGGGCCAGTACCGACTGCGGCTGATGCGGTCGACCATCATGCCGAGGGCCAGGTCATTCTCGGCAACGTAGGCGCGTGGCGTGCGGCGCCCTGAACAGGTGCCCGACGTGTGGTCGTTCGGCAGCCGGATGATCGACAGCCGCGGCAAGCCCCCGTCGCGGTCGTAGCGGTCGAACTCCTCGAGCCACGCCTGATAGCGGTCGAGATCCGAGTACTCGGTGTCGTAGCCGCGGTAGCGTGGCGCGACGTGACCGACCAGGCCCTCGATCGCGGCGACGACCGTGTCGCGCGGATCCTCTGGATTGAACACGAACTCGCCGTAGCTCCTATAGCTCACGCCCGCCCGCGCGCATGCGTCCCACAGATAGCCGCCGCTCGGGTAAGCGAGCGGGTTGCCGCCCTCGTAGTCGTAGATCGGGCTCGTGCCAACGGACTTGGTGACGTAATCGGTCGAATAGGCCGCCATGCCCCAGTTGTGTCCGTCCGCACTGCCGTCGGCTTCGCAGTAGGTATTGTCGAGGAGCACGAACTCGTTTGCGATTGCGTGATGATTGGGCGTGACCGGCTCACCGAACAGGCACAGCGACGCGTCCCCATTGCCTTTCGCCATGTCGCCCATGACCTGATCGTACGATCGGTTCTCCTTGAATATGTAGAACACGTACCGGATCGGCGTCGGCCGACCCGGCTTCGCCGGGATCGGCGAACCCTTGGGCGGTCGCACATTCCCGCCCACCGGCGCAGGCATGTTCGCGAGCACGCGCCGCGAGCCGCGCGCGAGGTCTTGCGGGCTCGGCGCAGCGAGGATCGAGAGCGCACCGCGATCGTGGAGGCGGTACGACAGGTAGCGGCAGAAGTCCCCGGTGTCGGGCGGTGCCACGTTCGAGGGTGACGAACCGGTGCCCTTGCCGTTCGCCACCACGATCACGCCGCTGGCCGAATCGACCTGCACCGCGGTGGGATACCAGCCCACGGGCAAGAAGCCCAGGGGCCGGCTGTGCCAGGGCTTGCCCACGTCGAACAGCGCGAGGCAGTTGTTGTCGGCATTGGCCACCACCAGTCGCCGCCCCTCGCGGTCGAGCGCGACGGCGTTCGGCGTGCTGCCCGTGGGAGCGCGGGAGTCGATCGACGTCGTGAGCGTCTCCCGCGTGCGCCCGAGCGCCACGTCCACGACGGAGACGGTGTTCAGGTTGGCGTTCGCCACGAACAGCCGGCTCCCGTCCGGGCTCTCGACCAGGTCGCAGGGATGGTCGCCGACAGCGATCGTGCGCTCGACGGTTCCACGTTCCGGATCGACAACGGCGACCGATGCGGCGCTCCACAGGCTCACGTACACGCGAGCGCCACCGCGCGCGACGCGGCAGGTGTACGGCACCGCGCGGAGCGGCACGCGGCGGAGCACCGCGCGCGACTTGAGATCCACGACGTACAACGCCGAGTCGAGCCGCGTCACGACATACAACCGACCGAGCGAGTCGTCAACCGCTAATCCGGTGGGCCAGATCGCTCCGGCTCCGTAGTCGATCGTCCGGCCCTGCGGATACTGCCCGCCGGCCGACCACGGCGGCCCCAGCGAGATCGAGTCGGCGAGGCTCGCTCGGCCGCTTGCGAAGTCGTACAGGTAGACGCGGTTGTTGAGCCCACCCGCGGCAGCGATGCGCCGACCGTCGTCCACGAACGTCACGCCGAGCCAAGTGCCCGCGATCGGCACGCTCTGCACCCGCCGGGCGGTGCCGAGGTCGACGATGGCCAGGCCCGCGCCTCGCTCCCCACTGCAGCTCGCGACCGCAAATCTCCCATCCGGGCTCAGGCAGAGCCCGAGCGGAAAATCTCCCGTCTCCGCGGTGCGACCTCCGGGGGTCAGCAGCCACCCGGTCGGAAGGCGCGTGCCGCCTCCGGGCAGACGGCCGGGCCACTCGGGAGCGGAGAGCGCGATCGTCGCGAGAGCGAACGGCGCGACGAGCGCGAACGCGAGAACGACGAGGAGTCGGTTCCTCATTTCGAGTGCACCTTTCCTTGCGGGAGTCCGAAGCACGATCGGTTGGCCGCACTGAAGAAGCGGCCGGCCGATCTTGTCACCATAGGCTACGCCGCACCGCCCGACGCGGCCATCCCTGCTACTAGGCATAACACCGGCCTCGTATTGCCGGTCTTCCTCGGCACTCGTGCGGGAGTCCTTGACATGGCCCCACCGCGCACGGAATCCTCGGTCCGTCATGAACCGAACCTCGACCATCACGCTTCACGTTCCGGGCTTGTTGCGCGATTGCTGCGCGGGTGCCCGGGCGCTCGAGCTGGCGGCTCCGAGCGTGCGCGCCGCGCTCGACGAACTCGAACGGGGTTACCCATTGCTGCACAGGAGCATCTGCGATGAAACAGGCGCGGTTCGTCGCCATGTGGGCTTGTTCGTGAATGTGTCTCACATTCGCGACCTTGACGGACTCGATACGGCGCTGGTGCCCGGTGACGAAGTGATGATCGTGCCTGCGGTGTCAGGAGGTTGATCATGCCAGAGCGACTGATACTCACCATCGGTACAAAGAAGGGCCTGTTCGTCGCCGAAGCATCGAAGGCGCGTGAGAAGTTCGCGCTGCGCGGGCCGTTCGGCGAGGGAGTTGGCGTGTACGCGGCGCTGGTCGACACGCGCGGCACGCCACGAATCTACGCCTCGAGCTGTAACCCCTTCTTCGGCATGAAAGTCCTACGATCGACCGATCTCGGCAATACCTTCAAGCCGACTGAGTCCGCTCCGGCCTTCTCGAAGGACGACGGCCGGGCGCTCGCCAACATCTGGTCGCTCGAGGTCGGCGCGGGCGATGAGGACCTGCTGTGCGGTGTCGAGCCGGCCTCGTTATTCCGCAGCGGCGATGGGGGTGACAGGTGGGAGATGGTCGCCAGCATCAGCAATCATGAGCATGCGAGCAAGTGGCAGCCCGGCAACGGCGGGCTCTGCATGCACACCATCTTTCGTGACGGCGATCGCGTGCACCTCGGCATCTCCACGGGTGGGCACTACCTGAGCGAGGACGGCGGCTCGACGTTTCGGGCAGCGAACACCGGCGTCGGCGCCGGCTTTGCACCCGACCCCTATCCAGAGTACGGCCAGTGTGTGCACAAGATCGTGGGTCACCCCGACGCACCCGGCCGGCTCTACATGCAGAACCACGGAGGTTGGGCCAACTGGGATGGGCCGGGGGGGCCGCGGCCGGACATCGGTGTGCTGCGCAGCGACGACCACGGCCACACATGGAGGTCGATCGCGAAGGGGTTGCCGTCCGATTTCGGCTTTCCGATCGTCGTGCATCCGCACGATGCCGAAACGGCTTACGTGCTGCCGCTCGAACCCATGACTCGCACGTGCCCTGACGGCGCACCCGCAGTGTGGCGCACCGAGAATGGCGGCGATTCTTGGAATCGACTCTCCCTCGGATTTCCGAAGAAGGACAGCTTCTTCACCGTGCTTCGCGACGCGATGGACATCGACAAGCTCAAGTCGCCCGCGCTCTACTTCGGCACCACGACCGGGCAGCTCTGGATCGGCCGGGACGGCGGTGAGGAGTGGAGCTGTCTGTTCGACTCGCTCCCGCCGATTCACTGCGTCAAGGTCGCTGTGGTCTGAAGCGACGCGCGGAGAGGCGAGCAGGTTGGCGTCCCCAACGGGATTCGAATCGGTTCCTCAGCGCGCCACGCGGGCACGGCGTGAGTGATTGCGCAGGTCCGCGTTGGGTCCCGCGCCACGTCAGGGCCGCGCCGACCTGAGCAGCGCGCTGAGCGACTTCCCGAGCCTTGGGTGCGCGTCGAACGCGCGCACGAACGCGTCCTCGCGCCGACCGCCCTTGGCGCGGATCACGCCGATGAGCGCGGCACGGTCGGCAGCGGCCCAGCGCGACACGCCCGGCAACAGCGTCACGATCGGCGCCCAGCGCGACCATGCGTGGCGCTCGGCGATGCTCCAGCCCGCGAGCGAACGCACTCCCAGGCGCGAGGCGGCGGTGCGTTCACACGCGGCCGCGGCCTGCACGCGATTCCCCCCGAAGCGTGAAGTGATAAGCCGGGTCACCGCGAGGCCTGCCGATGCCAGAGGCAGCTCGCCGATGATGTCGCGTCGCGGCGGGCCGCTCGACCAGTAGAGATTCTCGCGCGCGAGCCGGCGTAGGATCACGGGGGTGGAGCGATGGCCGGGGGTGCTCGCCATACGAGCCAGCTCACGCCGCATGAGGGCACGGGTCGAGCGCGCGCGAGGGCGAAAACCCAGCTTCTGATAGAACCACCACGCGCCCGACTCGATGGCTTCGTCGTTCCCCTCGCCCAGTTGGTAGGGGAAGATGGTGAACGTGTCGGTGCCGAACAGCGCGCGCGTCATGCCGAGGGCTTTTCCATACACCGGACCGGCCTCGGCGCCACGGAACGTGTCGAACACGTTGAACGCGATCTCGGCGGACCGGTAAAGCGCGCTGGTGAGCACATACCCGACCGGCACTCCGTTCTTGAGCGTCAGAAAGCCGTACACGCTCTCGAACAGCAGCCGGCGTTCGGGGAGCGCGCCGATCATCAGGAACTCGAGGCCGTCGCCGCAGTCCACGCGCCGCACGTCACGCGCATCACCCCAGGCGAACACATCGAGGTCGCGACTGCGCGTGACCATGCACTCCATGGCCAGCGTGAGCGCTCGCTCCCCCTCGCGCGCGGAGAGCGGGCGGATCGAGCGAGGCGCGCGTTCCACGACCCGCGCCAGGTCGGGGCGGCCGTCGAACGGGCCGCCCTGGAAGTGCACGCGTCGCACCGGCCAGCGCGCATGCGTGCGTGACGGCGTCGTGGCGTCGCCGCGCAGCCGGTACGCCATGCCGAGCCCGTCGTGCACGCGCTCGAACACCGTGTCGTCTGCGAGGCGTTCCGAAAGTCGCCGCGCCACAAACGCTCCGGGGGCCTCGCCACGGCCGGCGAGGAGCTTGAGCCAGCCCTCGAGCCCGTAGTCGAGCTCATCGAGTCCCGGCACTTCGGCGTCGTGCGCGAGCTGCGGCAGCCACGCCTCCAGCGCGTCGGGCGACTCCAGAGCCTGCCAGTCGATCTCCAAACGATTCGGCCAGCGCGCCGCCAGGCGTCGCACGGTCGGAGCGAAGAACCCGAACCGGATGTCACAGCCCGCGACGCCGGAGTCCACGAGCACCGCCGCGTGCCGGCGCACGTCGGGCCTGCGCCCGAAGCTCGCGAGCGCACGGGTCACGAGCGCCAGCGTGGCGCGATCATCCGGGTAGGCGCGCGCCGCGAGCAGCGCTTCATGTAGCCGCTCGACCTGCCCCACCGTGGCGAGTCGCGTGCGGAGCAGGCTTCGGAATGTGCCGCGCCGCTGACGCGCCGCGGCGGGCCCGAATTCCCATCTCAGCGAATCGAGGCGCGCCAGATCGCGCGAGATCCGGCCGATCGCCATGCCTCAGGTCCCGGCCGGCATGGTGTCGCCGAGGCTGTCAGGGGGTGCCTCGACCGGAACCCAGCCCTCGTCCGGAATCAACATGTCGGCGCGGCCCGTGATGCGGTCCACGCGTATGGGCACGATGTTGCCTTCCACCGTCATATGGTCGTTGCGCCAGCGCGTGGGCCACACCCACGCGGCGAACGCGAGTACCAGCAGCAGGCCAATGAGCGGAGCGAACCAGCGCCGGTCCATGCCGCTCACTTCACCCAGCGGTCGAACCACGCCGCCTGTCGCGTAAACCAGTCGGCGCGGTGACGCGGCTCGCGCAGCGTGTGCCCCTCGCGTGGATAGTGCACGAACTCCGTGGGCACTCCGAGGAACTTGAGCGACTGATACGTCTCCTGCGCCTGCGGGTTGGGGATGCGCACGTCGGCCTCGCCGTTCAGCACCAGCGTGGGCGTCTTAACCCGCTCAATGAACGCGATCGGTGAACTCCGGCGCCACTTGTCGAAGCTCACCCACGGCTCGCCCTCGAACTCGAACGCGCGATAGCGGTGCACGTCGCTCTGCGCCCAGAGCGCCGCCAGGTCGGGCGCGCCGGCCGAGACCACCGCCGCGTCGTAGCGATGGCTGTGCGTGATCGCCCACAGCGAGAGGTAGCCGCCGTAGCTGTGACCGAACACGCCGAGCTTCGTGCCATCGGCGAGCCCCCAGCGCACCAGGCTGTCCACGCCTGACTCCACGTCGCGCCAGTCCTGCCCGCCCCAGTCAGCGCGCTTGCGTAGCATGAACGCGGTGCCGTAGCCGCCGCTCGAGCGGAAGTTCGGCAGGAACACCTGGTAGCCGCGGCCGGCCATGAACTGCGCCATGGCCTGGAAGCCGACGCCATAGCGCGACTGGTAGGGCCCGCCGTGCAGCAGCACGAGCGTCTTGAGCGATCCGCGTTCGGATGCGCCTGCGGGCCGCACCAGCACGCCTTCGACCTGCACGCCGTCGTCGCTGGTCCAGCGCAGCGTGCGGACGGTGCCGAACACGCACGCCGCGGCCGCGGCGTGCAAGCGCGAGACCGCGCGCGGTTCGGCCGCGGCATGGTCGGCCACGTGCACCTCGGCCGGCCGGTCCGCGCGCGACGCCACGAAGCCCACCCGGCCGCCGGGTCCCTCGACGAGCGGTCCCGCCGTCTCGCCGCGCAGGTCAGGGCCCAGCGTCACGTCACCCCCGGCGCGTGGCACCGACGCCACGCGCGTCGAGGTGCCTTGCGTGCTCAGGAAGAACAGCGTGTCGGAGCTAGTGTTCCACACGGGTGGAGACGCGGACTCGTCGAAATCGGCAGTCAGGCGCGTCGCCCGCCCGCCGGCGGGGGGCATCAGCCACAACTCGGTTTTTTCGACGTGCTTCGCTCGGTCGGTCCCGCCCGCCCAGGCAAGCCAGCGGCCGTCGGGCGACCATGCCGGGCCGGCGTCGGACATCACGTCGAGCTTTCGCACCGCACCTCCGGCCGCGGGCACGATTGCCAGGTCCCGGAAGTTCCCGTCGTCCACCGCGCCGGTTGGGCTCCACACGAACGCGATCGACTTCGAGTCCGGTGACCAGCGTGGATCGGCCACCATGAATGTGCCCGATGTGAGTCGGTGGTGCTTCCCGGAAGCCACATCCAACACCCACAGGTGGTTGTATTGCGGGATCGCGTCCTCCACCACGTGGTCCCATTTCTTCTTGCGCCAGGCCTTCACCTGCCCGGACAGCGTGTCGAGCAATGTGAACGCGAGCGAGCGCCCGTCCGGCGACCAGCGCATCTCGCCGACGGATTCGGCGAACGTGGCGAGCTTCCACGGCTCGCCACCGCGCAGCGGCAATAGCCAGATCGAGGGCTTGCCCTCGTCGCTGTCGCGCGCCGAAAGAAATGCCAGCGTGTCGCCGCCGGGCGAGAACTGCGGGGCATAGTCGTTCTTGGCGTGCCGCGTGAGCGCGCGACAACTGTCGGTCGCCGCCTCCCACACCCAGACATCCTGGTTCGTGGTGCTCTCGGCGGTGTCGGGCGCATTCACCGTGAACGCGAGTCGCGCGCCGTCACGCGACCACGTCAAGCCCTGCACCTGCTTCAGCGTGAGCGCATGCTCCAGCGAGAACGTGCGTGAAGCGGAAGGCTTGGGAGCCGCGCGGCTACGCGTGGGTGCCGCGTGGGCCGCGAGCGGAGCGCCGATTCCGAGCAGGATCGCGACGAGCCGTGCCGTGGCCACGGCGGTCGAGCGGCGGCGAACGTGCATGGGAACTCCCGGGAAGGAGAGGGGATGTCCGAGCCGGGGAAGTTAGCAGAACGGGCGCGGTCCCGGCGGCGTACGGCGAAGTGACCGGCGCGATCGACGGCGCCGGCGAAACGGGCCGGGCGTCCATGGCGCCCGGCCCGTGTCGGCCGCCTCAGCGAGCGGTGCTGTCCGTGGCGGGCTTCACCACGACGCGGTGCGCTACCGGGTGTCCGGCCTCGTCACGCCAGTACACGGTCACGCGGGCGTCCTTCTCCACATCGCCCGCGGACCGCATGCCGGTGTGACGCGCGAACACCATCTGCTTCGGCGCCTTGCCACCCTTCTCCACGGTGATCGTGGAGGCGTCGAGCGCGACCACGGTGCCGGTGAACTGGCGGTAGTTCGAGCTCTTCGCCGTCGCCGCGACCTGCGCCGCTCGCTTCGGTGCCGCGACGGCGAGGCCGGCGGGCCCAACGAGCGGGGCCGCGAGCACCGCCGCCAGCGCCATCGGCGCGAGCATGCGTGCATACATCATGCGTATCACCTCCCCTCGGCTGCTCGGGGGCCGGGGCTCCAGAAGGGTCGCGCGCGACCACGGCGCGCGTCAATCGTGGCGAGTGTGTCGCCAGCGTGCGCGATCGCGTGAGCGATGCGGACGGTCAGCATGAGACGGCGCCGCGCGGGCGTGCGACTGCCGTGCGAGGGTCACCCACCACAACGTGGACAGTTGGCGGGGCCAGCCACCGTGAACGCCGATGGCAGGACGGCGCCATCGGCGCGGGCGTTGCCTCAGCGCCCGCGGCGTTCCGACGCCGCGTTTCGCAGCGCCGGCGGCGCGATCAACTCCCACGCCAGCTCGATGTGAGCGGCCAGGCGCCGGTCGGTGATGCGCGCGAGCTCGATCCCCACCCAGCCGTTCACTCCCACGTACGGCGGGCGGAAGTACGTGCGCGGGGTCTCCGCGATGAGCGCGGCCTGCACGCCCTCGGGCACGGGCAGCCACACGGCGACGTGGCCGTCACCGTGATGGTCGTTCGCAAACATCACGAACACCTTCTTCTTCACGAACCAGGTGGGCTCGCCGTGCGACAACCGCTCCGAGGTCTCAGGCTGTGCGAGGCAGAGCTTGCGCACGCGAGCGAGCGCGGTGACGCGCTTTCGCTCGGCGGTGTAAGCCCACCACGGCTTCGCCGGCGCGCCCTCCATGAAGCGCACCACCGACAGGAACACGTCCATGACGCATGGGTCGTGACGCTGGCGCGTCGCTCGGCAGAGCTCCTCGTAGAGCGCGTACGGGTCCTTGCCCACGAGCGCCTGCGGACGCGAGATGCCGAGCAATTTCAGGTCCCGAGCGGTCGCGGGACCCACGTTCGGGAGTTGTTCGAGCTCGGTGTAGCGCGCGCGATTCATGACGGCGCCGCGCTCGGCGCGATCGAGCGCTGCGAGACGGCGAGCAGCCGCTCACGCACCAGTGCGTATTTGGCGAGTGGGAACGGATGCGTCCCCGGCAGCGGGAATATGATGTGGTCGCTCGCCCACGCCAGAAGCGGGCGCAGTTCCGCCGTCGTTGACGCCCTCACGAGGCGTTCACCTCCGCGCGTAGGACAAGCGGCTGCACACGATCGATTCGGCAACTGAAGCAACCCGGCCGCGCGTTGTGGACGTGCACGTAGGCCACGTCCGCTTCCGCGAACATCGCGGCCACGACGGCCTCGAGTTTGCGGCCTTCGCATACTTCGGCCACGCGCAGCATGCCCCCGGCGTCGTAGGCGCGCAGCGAGAGCAGCCGCGTTCGTACCTGCTGCGGCACCTCGCCCGGCGCGGGCGTGGCCGTCACAGCGCCCGTGCGAACGTAGATCGGGCCCGACGCGCGATACGGCGTGTGCACGTCGTGATGCAGGTGGTGGAGCAGCAGGAGCGTCTCGCCCGGTTCGGCGTCCACGAGGCTCACGCGGCACGGGAAGCCCGGGTGCGCGTCGGCCACCACTCGACGGATGTCACGCGCCGCGAGTTCCGAGTCGGACAGCGCGAACAGGTGTTCGAACTGCGCCGCGGGCAGCGCCGAGATGCGGAACGTGGTGTTCACGGCAGTGGCAGCGCTCATAGCGGCAACGCCTCCTGCCGTGCGAGCGGCCGGAACGTGGCCCGCTCGTGCGTGAGCAGCCACTGCTTCATGGGCAGCCCGCCGCCGTAGCCCCACAACGTGCCATCCGCGGCGAGCACCCGGTGGCAGGGCACGAACAGCGCGACCGGGTTCGCGCCGTTCGCTGCGGCCACTGCACGCACGGCCTGCGGCCGGCCGATCACGCCGGCGACCGAGCCGTAGGAGCGTGTCGTGCCCGCTTTGATGTCGCGCAGTGTCGACCACACCGCGAACTGGAACGGCGTCCCGAGCAGCCGCACGGGTTGCTCGTCGAGAGCGCTCATCTCGCCGTCGAAGTAACGAGCAAGGCGCGCTGCGGCGCCGGCCGTGTCCGGCACGCGGCGCGTGATGACCGGACCCAGGTGGCGCGCGACGTGGCGTTCGACCGGGTGCGCCGGGCCGTGATCGCCGTCGAGCGTAACGCCCACCAACTCATCGTCCAGCCCGTAGAGCGCCATGGGTCCCAACGGCGTGTTCGTGATTGCGAGTTCGAGTGTCATCGCCTGCCCTTTCGTGAAGAAGTGGAGCGGGATCGCTTCGGCGCCGGTCCGCGCGGCTCGGTCCACAGCGCGAGTACCGCATACGAGCGCCACGGTCGCCAACGCTCGGCGCGGGCGCGCACCTCGCGCTCGCTCGGCAGTCGCCCCGCGCGCGCGAGCGCCTGGCGCACGCCCAGGTCCCCGGCCGGAAACGCGTCGGGTTCACCGAGCGCGCGCATCGCAGGTACTGCGCGGTCCAATCACCGATGCCGGGTCGTGCCGTGAGCCGTGCCACCGCGTCGTCGAGCCCGCGGAACGCGCCCAGGTCCAGTTCACCGCTCGCCACCGCGCTCGCGAAACCACGCAACGCGGCGGCCCGTGCGCGCGTGAGCCCCAGCCGCTCGAGCGAAGCGGCCGCGACGGCGGCGGGCGTGGGGAACACGTGCGTGATCGAGCCGTCCGGCGCCGCGAGCGGCGCGCCCGCCGCGGCCGCGAGGCGCCCCGCCAGCGTGCGCGCCGCGGCCACGCTGACCTGTTGCCCTAGCAACGCGCGCACGCCGGCCTCGAATGCGTCGAACGCTCCGGGCACGCGCACGACGCGCCCGCGCAACGCCCGGGCGAGCCGGGGGTCGCGCGCAAGCCACGCCGCGATCGTGTCCACGTCGGCGTCCAGGTCGAACATGCGAGATACGCGCGCGGACACGCGCGGCAGCGCTGCGGCTGCGCGCGGCGGCAGGCGCAAGCGCACCGCGTCAGCGGACGCACGCACTTCGAGCGTGGCGGGCTCGCCCTCGAGCGCGAACGATCTCCGGTAGACGCCGTCGCGCACCTCCTCCACGCCGGGGATCGCGCGCGCGGCGAAGAACGTGAGCAACGGCACGGCGCCGAACGGCGGGCGCGCGGCCAATCGCAGTTCCAGCGCGCCATCGCTTCCGGCTGCCGGTCGGCGGCGTAACGCGGCGGGCGCGCGCTCGAATGTCTGTTGCATCGCCGCGCGCAGCCGGCGCGCGCTGCCGTAGCCCGACGCGGCTGCGACGTCCTCCATGGGCAGCGCCGTCTCCTCGAGCAGCTTGCGCGCGAGATGCGCCCGGCGCGTGCGCGCCACGTCGAGCGGCGCGGCGCCGACGTGGCGCTCGAACAACTCGCGCAGCCAGCGTGACGTCACGCCGAGCCGCGCGGCGAGCGTCTCGAGCGAACCGTCCGCCAATGCGCCCTCGTCGATCAGCCGCAGCGCGCGCGCAACGGTCGTGGCGGTGCCGGCCGCCGCCGGTGCGCCGGGCGCGCGGTCGGGCCGGCAGCGCAGGCACGCGCGGAAGCCGGCGGACTCGGCAGCCGCGGGCGTGGCGTAGAACCGCACGTTCCGGCGAGCCGGCAGTCGTGCCGGGCAGCCGGGTCGGCAATAGACGCGCGTCGAGGTCACGCCCATCACGAAACGGCCGACGAAGCGCACATCTCGCGCGGTCCAGGCGCGCCAGCAGATCTCGGGATCGAGCGTCATGCCCCTATGGATAGCACGACAGCTCCCCCGGGTGCGGACGAATTCGGAACTGTGTCAGGGGCGCGGCCGGAACCGCGCCAACACCAGCACGGGTGAGCTCGCCAGCACCTCGGGCGGCTCGCCAAGCGCGGCGACACTCGCGAGCGCGACGCGTTCGCGGGCCGGACGCCACGCCGCGTAGACGTAGCCGTCGCGCGCGACCGCAATCGCGGCGCCCGGGCCCACCTGCGAAGGCGCGAGGAAGTTGCGCTGCAACGCCTGCCGTAGCGACGGTGGCGGCGGATCCCATAACACGAGCGGCGCCTGCGGCGGCGACACGCGCATGAGCGTCTCCGCCACGCCGCGCGCGTTCAACCACGGCTCGAGCGCCGGCAGGACACGCGTATGCAACACCGGTGCGCCGAGCGCGGCCGGCAACGCGAAGCACGCCACCGCGAGCCGCCGCGCGCCCCGCAAGTCGGCCAGTAGCGGCGCCCATGTCGCGAGGAACACGACCGCGGCGAACAGGCGCAGGCTCGCCGAAACTTCCGGCAGGCGCAACGACAGCGCGGCGCCCGCGAGCGCGAACGCTGTGCCGATCGCGGCGAGTAGCCGCGTCGCCTGCGTGAGCGCACGCGCGTCGCCACCGCCGGCCAACACGCGGTCCGCGAAGCGTCCCACGAGCAGTGCCACCGCCGGCAGCACGGGCAGCGCCGCCGTGAGCGGCGGCCCCGGGTACAGCGCCATCGGCCACGCGGCCGCGAGCGCGAGCGCCAACAGCAAGTGCTCGACGTGTTCGGGATCGAGCGGCAGTGGTGCCACCGCGCGCGCCGCGCCGCGCCGCAAGCGCAACGCCGCGTCCGCGAGCGCGGCGGCGAACAGCGGTGTCCACGGAAAGCTCGTCACTACTGCGAACGACAACGCCAATGGCGCGCCCGTGAACCACGAGCCACGCGTGCCCGACGCGTACGGGAACCACGGCACGTGCGGCAGGAACGACGACCCGTGGATCGCGAGCATGAGGCCGTACCACGGCAGGCTCACGCCGACCAGGATCAGCACACCGGCGACCGGGTCCAATACTTTCCAGCCCGCGTGATGCCGTGCGAGCGCGAAGTACAGCGCGAGGCCGGCGAGCGGCCACATCGCCGGCAGCGGGCCGCCCGTGACGAGCGCGCCTCCGAGTGCCAGCCAGCCGAGCGCCACCGACAAGCCCGGGTGGCGCGCCCGGCCCGCCAGCACCGCGAGCCACGCGCCGAGGCCGAGCCATGTAAGCAAGGTGGCGAACACCTGCACGCCGTCGGCGCGCGCCGCAAGCGGAAGCCCCAACATGCTCGCGAGCGCGCAACCGGCGAGCCAGCCGCTGCGCGCGCCGAACACGGACCCGCCCGCCGCGGCCACTACGAATGCGAGCGCCGCGGCGAGTAGCGCGCGTACTGCGCGCGAGATGGCCACGTCGCCGGGCGCGTATTCGTCCCGCGACCCGATGCGGCGCAGCACGCGGTTTGCGAGCACCTCGGGGGCGTAGCCCGGCAGCGGTTTCTCGAAGAACGGCTCGCGCGCCAGAATCGGCGACAGCCACTCGCGCTCGAGAGTGGACTCGTGCGCCGCGAGGAGATCACGCGCCTCGCGCTCGTCCAGCGCGTCCACGGCAGCAAGCCCTGGCACGAGCGCGAGCACGAGCAGCGCCAGCATCGCGAGCGGGAGGTAGCGCCGCAGCGGAGACGGTGCGGCGTCCGGCCGGCCTGGAGATCGGCCGTTCACGGCAGCGGAGTGGGTTGGGGTCGGGCGTGGAGTCGAGGGAGGTCCATCTTCGCGGCGTAGGATAGTGGAGCGTCGCCGACTCGGCACGCGGATCGCGTCACGGACATGGTTGACGAGCAGAACCCGGCGACGTCACGCTCGCCGGTCACGATCGGCAAGGGAGGGAGCGGCGTGCGGATGAACCGAGAGACACCGAGGACGATGGCGCGCGGCGCGCTGGCGATACTGCTCGCGACACTCGCGGGCGCCGGCTGTGCGCCCGAGCCCACGCCCGTGAAGCCCGCGCCCGCGCCGGGCCCCGTGTTCGGCGACGTGTTCTGGAGCGAGTGGGGCGACGGGCGTGGGGAGCTCGCGGCCTACGACCTGGAGACTCCGCGCTACGGCGCGCTCCGACGCGGCACGGCGGTGGCGATCTTCGTCACGGAGACGTTCTCGAACACCGACCGCGTGAAGGCCGATCCCGGCCGGCATCCGAAACGCGACGAGTTCCCGGTATTGAAGCTCAACCTGGTGCAGGATTTCGCGACCGGTCTCTACGACTACAACCTCATGACCAGCGCGTTCGTCGCGCTCACCCCGGTGAACGGCCGCGCGAGCGGCGCACCCACGAAGCTGTCGTTCAGCACACAGGAGTGGTGCGGACACGTCTGGGCGCAACTCCTGTTCGATGCCCGCTATGCGCGCTTCACGGCGCACAGCTACTTCGACGGCGAGGCCGACAGTGCCGCGTCGCTCAGCATGCCCGCCGACGCCCAGTCCGAGGACGCGCTGCTGGCCTGGGCGCGCGGGTTCGCGACGCCGCTCGTGGCGCCGGGCGATTCCGCCACCCGAATGCTCGTGGGCTCGCTGCGCGTGGCGCGACTCACGCACGCGCCACTATCGGTGGCGCGGGCGCGGTTCGTGCGCGCCGCCACGCCGGACCGAGTCACGGTGCCGGCTGGCACGTTCGACGCCGACGTGGCCCGCGTGCAACTCGACAGCGGGCGCACGTGGACGTTCTGGGTGGAACGCGAATCCCCGCGCCGCGTGCTGCGTTGGACGTGCAGCGACGGCGAGCACGCGGAGCTGCTCGGAAGCGATCGATTGGAGTACTGGAAGCTCACCGCGCCCGGGGACGAGTCGGCACTCGCGCGGCTGGGACTCCGGCCACGCGAGCGCCGCACGCCGTGAGCACGCGCTACTTCATGAACACAAACCGTCGCACGATCGTGCGACCCGGCACCACGAGCCTCACGAAGTAGAGCCCTGGGTCCAGGTGGGTGCGCGCGAGGCTCGACCCGTCCACCGAGTGCCGGCCCGCGGGGAACGTGCCATCCGCCAGCACGAGCAGTTCGCGGCCCTGCACGTCGTGCACGCCGAGGTGCACGTTCGCGTCACGCGGCAGCGCGAACAGGAAGCGCATCGCGGCGCGCACGGGATTTGGCCACACCGGCGCCAACGCGAACTCGGTCACCGGGCCGTCCAGCACGCCGGTCGAGTTCGCGATCGAGAACACCGCGTCGGACACGTCCTGGCTTGCGTTCGAGGCGGCGTCACGCGCGGTCACGCGCAGCAGCGCGTCCGTGGTGAGCGCGCCGGACACGGCCCAATCGAACGAGCCCGTGTTCGCGAGGCTGGTGGCGACGGACTCGAACGGGCCGCCGACCCCGGCGCGCGACAGCTCCAGATCCACCGACGTCACGGCAGCGTTATCCGACGCAGTCCAGGTGAGCGACGTGTTCGTGCCCAGCGTGATCACCTCGCCGCCGTTCGGCGCGGTCACGGCCACCGTGGGGGGTGCGATGTCGAGGAACGTGGAGGTGACGGTTTTCGCATCGTCCATGAGCAGGTTCTCGGGATCGTTCGTGCTCACGAGATCGCCGCTCCACGCCGAGAACGCCCAACCCGTGCCCGGGATGGCGTCCAACTGGACCGACGAGCCGTGAGGATAGCTCGGCTGGTCCGGTGTCTTCGTGACCGCGCCACCGCCCACCACATTCACCGTGAGCGAGCGTGCGTCACCCGCGAAGCTCGCGGCGATGGTGTGGTTCGCGGTCACGTTCGTGAACGAATAGCCGGTCACCGCGCCCACGCTCACGCCGTCCACGAGCACGTCCGCCACGTGGTAGCCGGGGTCGGGCAGCATCGCGAACGACTGATCGCCGTTCACGGCGACCGCGACCGCTCCGCTCGGATCGATCGCGCCACCCGCACCGGCGCTCGCGCTGATCGTGAGCGACTGGAGATTCGCCACCGCGAACTGCGTGCCCGGTGTGGCCGACGTGAGGCCCGACGCCTCGGTGCTGTTCGACGTACGTGCGTTGATCGCGAGCGGCGACCACGCCGAACCATCGTGGACCTGCGCTCCGAACGTGTTCGGATCGGCGCCCAGATCCACGTCGGCGGTCGGAAAGTTGAACCTGGCGCTCCACGTGGCGCCGGCCGCGCTGGCGGGTGCGAGCGACCAGCGGCGGTTCACCGAGCGCGCCGGGTCGAGCGTCGAGCCGGCGAGCAGCGGGTGGTCGCCGGCGGTCGTGCTGGCGGTGAGGTTGAAGCCGGCGCCGGCGCCCGACCCGCTCACGACGATCGGCGCGTGGGTGACCGCGTCGCCCACGTCGAGCGAGCCGGAGAACACCCCGGAGGCGTACGTCTTCCGCAGCGTGCCGTTCACCCAGCCCGTGCCCTGCGAGGCGCCGGTCGTGCTCGACGTGCTCGACTGGTGCAGCGTGCGCGCCCCGGTGCTCAGGTTGCCGATGGTGAACGACAGCGCTCCATTCAGTGATAGGTCGGTGACCAGCGACAGGCCGGCCGCGTTGTTCAGGTTGATGCCGGCGTTCGCCGTGCTGTTGAACGTCCCTTGCACGTCCACCGACTGCGGGGACGGGCCGTCGAACGAGAACACCGGCGATCCCGATGCGGGGTTGAACCCCAACGTCGCGCCCGGCTTCACGTGCATGTCACCGCGGATGAAGGCGCCGCCTGTGAGGTTCAGGCTGAACGAACCCTGTGAGACGATGAGGCTGTCGAGCGTCATGGGTGTGCCGCCCGAGGCCGATATCGTGCCGCCGTTGTTGAACTCGAAGTCGGCGTAGGCGCGGCCCGACGCGGACGGTGTGATGGCTCCGTCCACACGGTATCGGCTGCCGGCGAGGAACGTTACCACCGAGCTGGGCGCCGAGGCGCCGAATGGGTTGGCACCCGCGGTGTGCTGGTAGAGCGAGCCAGCCCGAAACTCGACCGAGTTGAGCGACGTGGCGCCGAAAGGATTGCCCACAAAGCCCACGCCGGTCACGCACGTGGCGCCGCCCTGGTAGATGAGCGAGCCCGGGTCGGCCGCGGTGATGCGATGCGCCGCGCCCGCGAGTGTGGTGGTGCCGGTGATGGCGCCGGTCGCGCCCGAGGTGATCGCCAGCATGATCGCGGGCGAGCCGGTGAGTTGCAGCGTCGAACCCGTCGCCACGCTCAGGTCGATGCCGGCGCCGCCGGAGATCGTCACTGTGGCCACGCCCGAGGTCTGAAGTGTGATGTTCGTAAGGCCGCTCACCAGGATCTGGCCCACCGTCTGGGTGGGCACGCTCGACGCGATCGCGGCGGCCGCACCGTTGTTGAAGATGAGCACGTCGTTCGTCGCCGGCACCGTGCGGGCGGGGGTCCAGTTCGTGGCCGTCGTCCAAGCGGCCGTGCCGGTCTGGTTCCAGGTGTAGGTGCGCTCGCCGAAGTTCGCGGTGATGCTCTTGTTGCCGTCCATCACCAGGTTCAACGGGTTCACGCTGCCGGACGCGTCGCCGGTCCAGAAGTCGAAGTTCCAGCCCGCCGACGGCGTGGCCGTGAGCTGCACCGCCGTGCCGTGGTCGTAGGTGGCCTGATTCGGCACCGCCGCCACGCCACCATTGCCCAACGTGCCCAGCGTGAGCGTGTACGTGTTGATCGCGAACGTCGCAGCGATGGTCTGGTCCGCATGCACCGCCGGGAACGTGTAGAGCGTCACCGCGCCGACGGACACGTCGTTCACGAGCACGTCCTGCACGTGATAGCCGACGTTCGGCGTGATCGTGAACGCGGGCGTGGCGCCGTCCGCCACCGCCAGCGCGCCGCTCGGCGCGATCGCGCCGTTCGGGCCCGCCGACGCGCTGACCGTCCAGCCAGTGATGGCGAAGTTCGCGGCGCTCGAATCCGCGCCGAGGTTGCCCGTGCCGTCGCACGCGCGCACGCGCACGCGCGCGGTGCTGGTGAGCGTCACCGGCACTGCCCAGGTGTAAGTGCCGGTGTTCGCGAGGCCCGTGGCGATGTTGGTGGGGAACGTGGCGCCGCCGTCGGTGGAGAGCGCCAGGTCCACCGAGGCCACGACCACGTTGTCCGTGGCGGCCCAGGTGACGGCGTGCGACGAGCCCGCCGCCCAGGTCTCGCCGCCCACGGGTGACGTCACGTTTACGACCGGCGCCTCGGTGTCGGGCGTGCCGAGGATGGTGAGCGTCTGGCCGTTCGACGTGCCTCCGCCCGGCGTGGGCGTGAACACGGTGATGGTCTTGCTGGCGCCCGCGGCCTGGTCCACGGCGGTGATGACGGCCGTAAGCTGTGTGCTGGAGACGAACGTGGTCGCGCGGTCCAGGCCGTCGATGCGCACGACGGAGCAGGTGGAGAAGCCAGCGCCGTTCACGGTGAGCGCGAACTCGGGATCGCCCGCGGCGCGCGCGCTGGGAGCGATCGAGGCCGTGGCCGGCAGCGGCTTGGCGCTGGCCACCACGAAGTGGTTGCCACTCGACGCCTGCGCGTTCGTCATGACGATCTGCACGTCGCTGGAGCTCACGCGCGTCTGCGAGGTCGCGCCCGTTCCCGCCGTGGCATCCACGGAGGCGCCACCGGCGGGCGGCGTGACCACCACGTCGTACGTGCCCGACTCGAGGTAGCCGAAGCTGTACTGGCCGAGCGCGTTCGTGGTGGTGCTGACCAGCGTGGTCACGCCCTGCTTGAGCGCCACGGACACGCCCGCGATGGGTGTGCGATCACTCGTCGTGCCGGCGGCGCCGTCGCAGTCGTCCGCCACCGATCCGAACACCTGGCCGTAGGTGTAGGAGAGCTTGTTGATCCACGTGCCGAACGTGTTCGTGCCCTTGGTCCACTGCCCGGCGTACCAGGCCACGGTCTGGCTGGGCGAGAACTGCGCGACATCCTGGTCCATGCCGGTGTAGTCGCCCCAGCGCGATTGCGCCGTGTGCGACGTGCCGGCCTTGAGCAGTGCGCTCGGCTGGATGCTGGCATCGCCGCGCCGCTTGCCCGAGGCGTAGGCCGAGGGGAACTCGGTGCTGCTCGAGCGGCCGAAACCCAGGAAGACAGTGCCGACCGAGTCCACGGTGACGGCGGGGTAGTAGTAGAACGTGTTCGCCGCGCCGAACGTCTCGTCGGTGAGCACGACTCGGTCGGAGAGCCGCATGCGGAACAGCCGGATGGCCGAGACGTTTCCGCCGCCGATATTCGCGGACGTGTGCCACGCGGCCGTGAGCGCGCCGTTGCGCGTATAGAAATCGGTCGGCCGGCAATCGTTCGTGGCCACGAGCCCGGCGGAGCCCATCTGCGGCGCGTCCGGCGGCGGACTGTACGTGCTCACCGTGACAAAGTTGCCTGCGGACAGCACCGGTGCCGTCGGCGAGCCGGTGATGGTGCGATACGTGATCCGCGTGCCGCCCCCTGTGCGCACACACATGCAGTGGATGGTGTTGTCACCCGGCGTGAGGTTGCGCGCGGGCTTGGTGACGAACACGTCACTGGAGGTGCCGCCCGGCGGCGCGGCAACCGGGGCGAGATCCACGTACGTGAGCGCCGCGCCGCTGTACGCGGCCGCACGGTCGAGCACACGGAACTTGGAGTACTGGTACATGTTGCCCGCGAAGCTGAACTGCTGGCTGCTGAAAACGATCTTGTCGTCGGAGATGCCGAGGCCCTGATAGTCGCCCCAGTTGTTCGTGGGCGTTGCGCCGTCGAGCGACATGTCGAACGAGTAGAGCCACCACGCACCGCGCGCGTCATTGGTCTTGGAGATGGCCAGATAGAACTTGGAGAAGTTCGGGGATGTGCCCTGCGTGAAGCACAGCGCCACGAATCGTCCGCGCAGCGCGTCGTAATAGCACTGTGCGTCCGAGATGGCACCCTCCGCCGCGGGCACGCCGAAGAACGTGATGCCGCTCGTCTCGACGCGGTTCGAGCCGTCCTTGTTCGTGACCGTCACGCTCACGTTGCCGGCGGTGAACATGTTGAGCGGCCCGCCCGCCACCGTGGGCTCGGACGGGATGAAGCCGCCCTGGGTGATGCCCTCAAAGCCGTTTCCCAGCGTGGGTGCGAGCGGGTCGAACGAGCCCTTGCCCGTCGCGGGGGCGGGCGTCGTGTCCAGCGTGAACTTGGCGAACGACGTGATGGGCAGGAACGGAGGGTTCGCCTTGAGGCGCGCGATCTCCTCGTCGTAGGCCAACCAATCGCGCGGCGGGCGCTTCTGGATCGGCAGGTGCTCGCTGGGCGCGCGCGCGGGCAGGTCGCGGAAGTTGAACGACCGGGGCGAGACGCGTTCGCTCGAGACCTGGCGGGCCGTGGCTACGTCCTCGGGCGCGGACGGCAAGTCGGACTGGGCGGCGACCGGAGGCGCAAAGCCGAGCACGAATGCGAACAGCAGGGATGCGGCGGAGAGGGCCGGCCTGGGCATGGAGGGCGTTCCGGGGTGGGGGAAGTGGGGCGAGGCAGGGTGTATTCGCACGAATCCTACCGGCCGACTGCGGGGCGCGACAACGAAAGAGTTGATCGGATGAGCGAGCCGGGTACTTGAGCCACGGGTGCGGGACTCGCGCAATGCGGTCCGCGATGCCTTCGTCCGGCCTCCCCGGGGTGCCGCCGGCGCGCCTCAATCCCCGAAGCAGATCCCCAGGTCGCGTGCCGTCGCCACCGTGTCACTGGCCAGCGACACCACCTTCATGCGACCCACCGCGGCCTCCAGCGGCTGGTAGCGCACGTGTGGCGGCTCGAGCGACACCATCACCGAACTGTGCCCGGCCTCCAGCGCGCGCACCGCCGCGGCGCCGAAGCGCAGCGCCACCAGTCGGTCGAAGCTGGTCGGCGAGCCGCCACGCAGCAGGTGCCCGAGCACGGCCACGCGCGTCTCGCGGCCCACGAGTCCTTCCAGTTCGCGACCCACCTTTTCGCCCACGCCGCCCAGTCGTTCGGCTTGGCCGGCGGCCGTCCCCAGCACAGTGACCGTGCCGCCTTCGGGCCGGGCGCCTTCGGCGACCACGACCAGCGTGTAGAGCCGGCCCTTCCGCTCACGGCGGCGGATGTGGTCGGCGACCTTTTCGATCTCGTAGGGGATCTCGGGAATCAGGATTACGTCGGCGTTGCCGGCGATGCCGGCGTGCAGCGCGATCCAACCCGCATAGCGGCCCATCACCTCCACCACCATGAGCCGATGGTGCGACGCGGCCGTGGAGTGCAGCCGGTCGAGGCACTCGGTGGCGAACGACACCGCCGTGTCGAAGCCGAACGTCATGAATGTGCGCTGGAGATCGTTGTCGATGGTCTTCGGCACGCCCACCACCCGCAGGCCGCGCTTCGCCA
The DNA here is from genome assembly GCA_964418975.1 of uncultured bacterium. Taxonomy (GTDB): domain Bacteria; phylum Eisenbacteria; class RBG-16-71-46; order RBG-16-71-46; family RBG-16-71-46; genus JAIOPA01. The sequence goes on from CAYQNV010000079.1 coordinate 70,755, forward strand.
GTTCGTAGGCGATACCGAGCGAGCCGTCGCCGCCCACCGCCACGATCGCGTCGATGCCTTGCTCGTGAAGCTTCGCCACCAGCTCGTCGCCACGGTCCACCTCGGCTACGGTTCCGCCCGGCTGCGGCATCGGGAAATGGAACGGATCGCCGCGATTCGTGGTGCCGAGTATGGTTCCGCCCAAGTGCGCGATGCCCGACACCCGGGCGCGGTTGAGCCGCGTGAGGCCGTCGCCGCCGTAGCGCTCGGGCGCCAGCACGCCGTGGTAGCCGTCGCGGATCCCCCAGCACTCCCAGCCGCGATTCTCGGCGGCGAGCACCGTGGCGCGAATGACGGCGTTCAACCCCGGCGCGTCGCCGCCGCCCGTGCTGATCGCGATCCTGCGAATGGGAGTCGGGTTCACCGTCACGCTCCGTGTGATTCGGGCCGCGGGGCGCGGGCGCACCGCGCGTGGAAAGGGTCGAGGTAGCATAGCGCGTGCGCCCGCAACACGAGAGCCCCGCCAGGGGGCAGGGCTCTCGGTGCGGCTCGGGGGAGGGGCTGCGACTAGCGGTACAGACCCTTCAACCGTCCCCACGTGCTCTTCTGCGTGGACACGGGGCACTGCAGATCGACCTTGCCGTCGTGGCGGAACAGGTAGCCGGGGATGCCGATGCCGGGCGAGGTGTTCCACGTGGCGCCACCCGTGAACAGCCCGGGACAGACCTGTTCATTGGGGCCGATGAAGTAGGGAAGCAGTGTGCCGCCGGTCCAGGCGATGTCGCCCTCGATGCTGCCGACCTGGAACGCGGTGAAGTTGTTCGTGGTCACGAGCAGCGACGTGAACTGCCCGGTGAGTATCGCCGGCGGGTCATCCAGGAACGTACTCGGCACGTCTCCGTTCGGGGGGAACGGCGTGAACAGCGCGTTCGGCGTGGCGTCGGCGTACACCTCGATCGTGCCGCCCGTGTAGAACGTGGTGTAGATCTCGGTGGCCGGTGGGCCAAACGTGCTCGTGCCGAGCGACGTGAGTCCATCAACGTAGAACGTGTACTCGATCGAGGGGATGGTCGCGTTCAGGAAGTCGAGCGGCGGGCCGAACGCGCTCACGGTGCCGACGCACTTGAGGATGCCCCCGGCCGGCAGGTTCGTCGGCGTGGCTCCCGTCTGCCAGAAGTAGGCAGGGTCCCAATCGAATACCGGGCCGATCGCGCGGGCCGGCGCGGCCGCGCTCGCGAGCATCAGGCTCGCGCACATCATCGTCATCCAACGCTTCATGTTCGTCTCCATTTCGGCTGCCGTCGCACCCAGGCGCCGGATCACCGGTAACCGGCCTTGAGCCGTCCCCAGCTGGTGCGGCGTGCCGAGACCGGGGCGTTCAGGAACGTCTGCCCGTCGATCTGGTGCGCGTAGCCGGGAGGGGTGTTGAGCGCGTTGCCGCTCGAGCCCGCGAACGTCCAGCCCGCGCGCTGATTGAGCGGGAAGTTTCCGAGCTGCGTGCCGTCGGTGACCGTGAAGACGGCCTCGAAGCTGCCCGTGCCGTTCGACGTGTCGAGCACGAATTGGAAGTTGGTGAGGGTGCCCACCAGGATCGAGGCGCCGTCCTGGAAGGTGCCGGGGGCGAGCGCGTTGGGTGGGTTGGACCCGTAGTCTCCGGTCGTGCCGCCCACCTTCGCATCCTCGTAGATCGTGATGGTGCCCGACGAGTAGCTGATGATTCGGAAGTTGCCGATCGCCGTGAAGCCCGTGGACGACAGGCCCTGCATCACGTACGTGTATTCGTTGGCGACCGTGTTCGACGTGAGCGGAGTGAACAGGAACGGGCACGTGCCGAGGCCCACGTAACCGCTGCCGACTTCACCGAATTCCGCTGGCAACGGATTCGGGAATTCGTAATCGAACCCGACGTAGTCGAACAACAGCGACTGCGCGCGAGCGTTGGGAACCAAGGCCAGAACGGCGAAAGTCGCGAACAATACCGTGGTCAGGATTCTACGCATGCATACACCTCGCGGCTCCGGTGAGGGACCGAGACAACCTGGCGAATGGAAGCCGGGCGCGGGTTCAGCCACGCACCGACTCTGGGAACCGTCCATGGAGGGATCCGGCTGATCCGGAGTCACCGCGCGTCGACGCAGGGGGATGCGCCGCGGCAACAGACGCGGGGAGAGGCTTCGGAGGAACAGCAGTGCGGCAAGTCTAGAGATTCCCTGCATTTTCAGCAATCGGAGATTCGGGTCAGGAACGATGAACTCGTCGAGCAGCGGGACCGACGAACCGCATCCGGAGTCTCGCACGTACGGCGTTCAGGCCGGCCGAATCTCGTTCGCCAGCGCTGCCGCCTCCTGGAGCGCCTGTTCCAGCCCGAGGCCCTCGCCGTCTGCTCGCAGACGAGCCGCTTCGCTCTCGCCCAGCGTTGCCGAGAGCCGGGCGGCGAGACGTTCCACTTCGACCGCCTCCGCCGACAGGAGGGGAGAGCTGAGCGCCGCCCGCGCAGTGGCCGCGGCCGCCAGCAGGCGCGCGGACTCGGCCGGGCGGCCACAGGCGAACAGCCACTCCGCCATCGCCTCCAGCGCGTACACCGCCTCACGCGGGGCCTCGAGGCCTGCGAGCACCTTGAGGCACTCGCGCAACCGCTCCCCGGCCTCGGCCGGCGCCCCCACGCGGAGCAGCGAGGAGACGAGCGAGGCCAGGCACAGCGCCTCAGTGCTGCGGTCACCCACTTCACGGAAGATCGCGAGCGCGGTCTCCAGCTTCGCGCGGCCGTGGTCTCCAGTCCCCTGAGCCCATTGCACCGTGGCGATGTTGTGCAGCGCCATCGCGGCGCCGCGGCGTTCGCCGAGCGCTTCGTAATGCGCCAGGCTCTCGGCGCTGATCGCCAGCGCGTCCTCGAAACGCGACTGGAGCATGGCCACCACGCCGAGGCCGGCGAGCGCGCGAGCCACGCCCTTTTCGTCCTGTTGAGCCCGGCAGATGGCGAGGCTCTCCTCGAGCAGCGGACGGGACGAGGTGTAGTCGCCCTTGATGCCCGCGAACCCCGCCGCGCGCGTGAGCACCTTGGCGCGGAGCGGCGTGGGCAAACGGGCGGTGTCGCGTGCCAGCGCTTCCTGGCACAGGCGAAGTCCGAGCGCGTAGCGCCCGCGCACCGACCAGAAGCGCTGCGCCCCTGCGACCAGGCGGAGTCCGCGCGCGGCGCCATCCTCGGCGTGGGAGCACCACGACAGCGCGGCGAGCAGGTTCTCCTCCTCGGGTCCCAACTCGCGCAGAGTCGCCTGCATCCGCGGGCCGCTCATGGCAACCTCGGCGCCCTCGGCCAGCGCGAGGTATTCGGCGAGGTGTCGCTCGCGAAGCGCAGCGTGCTCCAGGTGCGCCTCGAACTTCTCCAGCGCGAACCGCCACACGCTCTCGAGGAACCGGTAGCGGGGCACCCCGCCCTCGCCGTGCTGCACCACGACGAGGGATCGCTCGACCAATCGCGTGAGCAGGTCAAGCACGTCGAACTCGTCGCCGTCGTCGGAACAAACAGCGGTGGCGCGCTCGAGCGTCCAGCCCCCCGTGAACACCGCGAGGCGGCGGAGCAGGTCCTGTTCCGGCGCGAGCAGGTGGTCCCAGCTCCACTGGATCACGGCGAGGACCGTCTGCTGCCGCGACGGCGCGCCGGCTCCCGCACGCGTCAACAGCTTGAACCGGTCACCGAGGCGGGCACGGATCTGGTCCACGCCCAGGAGCCGCACGCGCGCGGCCGCCAGCTCCAGCGCCAGCGGAATACCATCCAACCGGCGGCAGATCTCGGCCACGGCCGAAGCGTTCGCGTCGGCGAGCTCAAACGCGGGCGAGGCGGCGCGCGCGCGTTCGCTGAACAGCCGCACGGCCTCGCTGGCGTCGGCCGCGGCGGCCGTGCGCACGTGCTCGCCCGGCACCGACAGCATCGGCACGATGTAGAGCGTCTCGCCTTCGATGCCGAGGGGTTCTCGGTTCGTCACCAGCAGTTTCGCCTGAGGACAGGCGCGCAACAGCTCCGCGGCCAGGGTGGAACAGGCCGCCGGATGCGTCTCGGCGTTGTCCAGCAACACCAGCGCGCAGCGCGGCGCAAGCCAGGCGGTCACGCCCTCGCTGAGCGGGCGCCCGGGTTCGTCGCGCACGCCGAGCGTCGCGGCGAGCGCCTCGATCAGTCGCTCGGGCTCGGTGAGCGGCGCCACGTCCACGAACCACACGCCGTCGCGGAATGTCTCGAGCTGGCTTTCGGCCAACTGCAGCGCCAGGCGCGTCTTCCCCGAACCGCCGATGCCGCTGAGCGTGAGCAGCCGCGTCTCGCCCAGCGCGCGCGCGCACTCGGCCAGCGTGACCTGTCGTCCCACGAAGCTCGTGGCCTGCGCGGGCAGGTTGTTTGGCGTGGTAACGTGCTCGCCCTCGCGTAGCGCGGCAGCACGCCGGATGCCGAGCGCCTCCTCGAGCGTGAAGCGTAGCTCGCGAGCCGATCGCGGACGCAGCTCGGTGTCCTTCGCGAGGCACGCCTCGACCATGGCGCGCACGGTGGCCGGCGTGCGCTCGGGCAGCGCACCGAGGTCGGCGTTGTCGTTCAGAACCTGCGCCATGGCCACGTACGGGTCGTCCGCCGGGAACGCGCGCCGGCCGCTCAAGCACTCGTAGAGCAGGCATCCGAACGCGAACACATCGGTGCGCTCGTCCTGCGTTCCGGCCAGCACCTGTTCGGGACTCATGTAACCCGGCGTGCCCGACACGGGCCCCGACATCGAGGCCGACTGCTGGCTCGAGACGCTCATGAATCCCGCCACCGGCGGGCTCGCGGCGCTCACGGATGGCCGCGGATTGGCGAGCCCGTACGTGCGCTTGGCGAGTCCGAAGTCGAGCACCTTCACGAGCCCGCGCGGTCCGAGCATGACGTTGCCCGGCTTCAGGTCGCGGTGTACGACGCCACGCTCGTGCGCCACCTCGAGCGCCTGCGCCACCTGGGCCAAAACCTGAAGTGCCTCGTCCACGGTGAATCGTTCGCGCACCAGCCGCTGGGCGAGCGACTCGCCCTCGACCAGCTCCAACACCAGCACCATGGTGCCGCCCGGCATCTCCTCGAGGCCGTGGATCGTGGCGATGTTCGGATGGTTCAACGAAGCCAGCGCCAGCGCCTCGTTCCGGAACAGTGCCAGTGCCTCCGAATCCGCGGTGAGCCGCGACGGGAGCAGCTTGAGCGCCACCTCGCGCTGGAGCCGGGAATCGCGCGCCAGCCACACCTCGCCCATGCCGCCCGCGCCGAGTCGGCCGAGGATCTCGTAGGGGCCGAGCCGCTTGACCGGCGGCGTCTCCGGCGGCGTGCTCATCGGAACAGCGCCTCGGGCACGCTCGCGTCCCGCCACTCGCCCGCGGCCAGGCCCGCGAGCGTCCACGGACCCACCGCGGCGCGAACCAGTCGCAACGTGGGGTGGCCGACGGCGGCCGTCATGCGGCGCACCTGGCGATTGCGGCCCTCGCGCAACCCCAGCTCGATCCAACTCGTGGGAATGGCGCGACGCACGCGGATGGGTGGGACGCGCGGCGGCAGCGGCGGCTCGGCGATGCGGCGTGCGAGTGCGGGGCGCGTGACGCAATCGGAAAGTCGGACGCCCCGACGCAGTGATTCGAGCGCGCGCTCGGACACATCGCCGTCCACCTGCACCCAGTAGAGCTTTTCCAACTCGTGGCGCGGGTCCGCGATGCGCGCCTGGAGCACGCCGTCGTCCGTGAGGACCAGCAGGCCTTCGCTGTCGGCATCCAGCCGGCCGGCCGCATAGACGCCCGCGACCGGCACGAGTTCGGCGAGCGTTCGCCGGCCCTCGCGGTCGGTGAACTGGCACAGCACGCCGTGCGGTTTGTAGAGCAACAGGAGTCGGGGCATGGCTCCGCAGTGTAGCGCGCTTCGGCGCACGCGACTCGCTCGCGCCGGGCAGTCAGCGGGGAGCAGCCGTGCGATCGCGATGCTGCGAGATGAGCCGCTCCACCACCTCGGGTTCGGCGAGCGTGGTGATGTCGCCGAGTCCCTCGTACTCGCCCGCCGCGATCTTGCGCAGGATGCGCCGCATGATCTTTCCGCTGCGCGTTTTCGGCAGTCCGGCCGCCACGTGCACCACGTCGGGTGCGGCGAAGCCGCCGATCGCATGCCGCACCTGCTCCTTGAGCGCGCCCTCCAGTTCGGCTCCGGCGCGCGACGACCAATCCTTCGCGAGCAGCACGTAGGCGTAGATGCCCTGCCCCTTGATGGCGTGCGGGAATCCCACCACCGCGGCCTCGGCCACGGATTCGTGCGCCACCAGCGCGCTCTCCACTTCGGCGGTGCCGAGCCGATGGCCCGACACGTTCAGCACGTCGTCGATGCGGCCGGTGATCCAGTAGTACCCGTCTTCGTCGCGCCGGGCGCCGTCGCCCGTGAAGTAGTAGCCGGGATACTGGCTGAAGTAGGTCTCGCGAAAGCGGTGGTGGTCGCCCCACACCGTGCGCGCCTGCCCCGGCCAGGAAGAGCCCAGGCACAGGGCACCGCTCACCGCGTTGCCCAGGGCGACCTTCCCGTCGGCGGGATCGACGATCACGGGCTTGACCCCGAAGAAGGGCAGGGTGGCCGAGCCGGCCTTGGTGGGCGTGACCCCCGGCAGGGGGGTGATGAGGATGCCGCCGGTCTCGGTCTGCCACCAGGTATCGACGACGGCGCACCGCTTCTCCCCCACCACGTCGTGATACCAGCGCCAGATCTCCGGGTTGATGGGCTCGCCCACGCTGCCCAGTACCCGCAGGGAGTCGCGCTTGTACCTCTTCACGAAGTCGTTGCCGGCCTGGGCCAGGGCCCGGAGGGCCGTGGGCGCCGTGTAGAGGATGTTGACCCCCAGGTCATCGACGATGCGCCAGTAGCGGCCGGGGTCGGGG
>CAYQNV010000080.1:0-12866 GCA_964418975.1 uncultured bacterium
ACGACGTGCGCGACTGGCTCCGGCACCGCGCACCCGCTTCCGCCGTGCTGGCCGCACGGCTCGCGGGTTCGCGCGACCTCTACGGACCCGGCCAGAGCCCGGCCCGCTCGGTCAACTTCCTTACCTCGCACGACGGATTCACGCTCGCCGATCTGGTGAGCCACGAGCGCAAGCACAACGACTCGAATGGCGAGTCGAACCGCGACGGCACGAACGACCACCGCAGTTGGAACGGCGGCGCCGAGGGTCCGACGCACGACCCCGAGGTGCGTGCGGTGCGCGCTCGCCAGGCGCGCAACGCTGCGACGTTGCTGCTGCTCTCGCGCGGCGCGCTGCTGTGGCTGTGGGGGGACGAGTCGTTGCGCTCGCAGCGCGGCAACAACAACGCCTGGTGCCACGACGGCCCGGCGTGGTGGCTGGACTGGGATGCCGCGACGCACTCGCAGGGCTTCCACCGCTTCGTCTCGGGACTGCTGGGACTGCGACGCACGCACCCGGCGCTCGCGGCGGGGCGGCCGGTGGCGACGGGACTCGATTGGTCCGACGCGGGGCTCGATCCGGCAAGCTCCTCGCCGGGCCTGCACCGGCTGGCCCTGCGGCTGGCCGGCCCGGATGGCCAGGACCTGCTGCTGCTGGCGAACGGCGAACCGCAGCCCGCGCGCTTCGCGCTTCCGCCGGCGCCCGCGGGCCGCGCCTGGCACGGCGTCGTGGAGACCGCGGCCCCGCCGCCCGCCGACTTCACGCCGCTCGCCGACTCCCACCCGCGCCCAGAGGGCGCGGAGGCTGCTAAATCCCCGCTCTCCCTCCCGCCTCGCTCGCTCGTGCTGCTCGCGGCTCGCTGAGGCGCGTCAGTCGCCCTGGTGCTCGGGGCGCAGCAGGTCGAACACCGTCTTCACGGGATTGAACACCGCCAGCGGCACCTCGACGAAGCGCGTGTGCCAGTGCGCCATGGCGCCGTTCCAGAGCCCGGGGCGCTCGAGCGCCAGCAGTTCGCGCCCGCCGTGCGACTTGCGCGTCACGATGACCGCCGCCTCGTCCACGAACCGCGCCAGGTCGTGCGGCCGCCCGCGGAAATCGCGGAGCGAGGCGGCCAGGAACACGGGATTGAAGTGCGTCGCGGCGCGGAACACCGTCGCCTGCGCGGGCGCGGACATGTCGACCTGCGCCGATTCGATGATCTGGCGTGTGACGCCGGAGGCGTCACGCACCCAGAACGGCCCACCGCCTGGCTCGCCGGTGTTCGCGACCATGCCGCACACCCGCACCGGCCGATCGAGCCACGCGAGCAGCTCCCGCCCACTTGGGCGGGAGTCGAGCGGAAGCCCGAGTTCGCGTTGGGCGAAATCCCGGGCGTCCAGCACCACTACCCCGTCGTCCCATCCCTTCTCGAGCTTCGCGCACCACTCCCACACCGCGTCGCTCAGCTCCGCCGCGAGTCCCACCAGCGCTCGGCTCCAGCGCTCCGTTTCGCGCCGGAGGCGCGAAACTGAAACGTTGTCGATGTTCTTGACGAGCACCAGGTCGCCCGACGACGCTGCGAGATTGCGGAGCAGCGCGCCATGCCCCGCCGGCCGGAACAGGAGCCGCCCGCGCTCGTCGCGGAAGGGTCCTCCCGCGGGAGCTCCCGCCAGCGTGTCGGTGGCGGGGTGCTGCTCGCTCCATCGCACGTTCCAACTTCCGCCGTGCCGTGCCGCGAGCGCCGGCTGCCTCTCGGCGAGCAGGCGCACGAAGCCCGCTCGATGCTCGGGCGAGACGGTCACGTCGAGGCGGCGTTCGCCGTGCGCGTCGCTCGCCAGCGCGCACGACTCGATCAGGTGTTCCTCGAACGCGGTGCGCACTTCGCCGGCTTCGCGATGGAACGGCAACAGTCCCTTGGGTGCGCGCCCGGCATCCAGTCCGTCGGGCGCAAGCAGCGCGTCGAGCAGCACGCTCCACGGCCCCGCCTCGCGCACCTGCGCGAGCGCGTGCCCGCGCCGCCGGAGCTCCGCGTCGAGCGCGTCGGCAAATGCGAATCGCGGCAGCTCCTCCACGAACCGCACCAGCGCTCGCGCAGCCGGCGAGGAGTCGGCGCGGATTCTCTCAGGCTCGAGCCCTCCGGGCTGCTCGCTTGCGGAGACCAGGTCCTTGAACATGCGCGTGGCGGCACCCGAGGCAGGCACGAACGCGCTCACGCGCCCGGACTCGGCCGCGCGCGCATGCTCCTCGAGCAGCGCCTCGACGCGCTCCGGCTCGAGCCGTTCGATGCCGTCCTCGAGCGTGCAGGGCCGCTCCAGCACCGTCCACGCGGTGGGACTCGCCAGCACCCGCAACTGGCGCTCGGCCTCGGCAGGCGCAATGCCGCGCTCGGCGAGTTGGGCCAGGTCCTGTGGGTCGGCGAGTGAGTGGGCACTCATGGCGTTTCGAGGGGCTCCGGGCGGGGCGGCCAAGGGATCAGCGACCCGCGAAGCTAACCGGCGCGCTCGCGGCGCGCCAGAGGCTCAGGCCGCCCGAGCAACGGGCAGCCGGGCATCGCGCGCCGGCCGCGCGCCAGCGGCGGCGCGGGGTGCCAGGCTCGAGGCGACCACCGCCGCCCCGGCGAGCGCGAGAATACCTCGCACGCCCTCGCCACCCGTCGTGCCTCCGAACAACAACAGCAGCACAACCAAGGGAAAAGTGACCGCGGCCGCCCGCCAGCGGCCCGCCTCGTTCGGGCGTTCGCGTGCCAGCAACCACGCCATACGCGCCAGGCCCGCGAGGAACATGAACGCCACGACGGTGGTGCCGAAGAAGAACGGCTCGTCGAGGCCCGCGAGTGATCCGATCCGGAGCCCGACGCCGCCCGTCGCGGCCAAGAGAACGAACGCCACCACGCCCACCAGCGCGGTCACGCGCCAGAGTGAGCGCGCGTCCGGCTCGGCGGCGCGACCCACGCACAACACCGTGGCGAGGAGCATCGTCTTGGCGAGCCCGAAGTCACTCGCCCAGTGCACGTCCACGAGACGTGACGCGCGCACGACCGCCTCGGTGCCTTGCGTGGCGCACGCGAGCGCGAACGCACCCAACGCCAGCACGATGAACGCGAATGACGGCCAGATGGCGTCCGGCGCGAGTGCATCGCGCCGGAGCCGGGCGGCGAGCGCATAGAAACACGCGCCCGCCGACGCGATCTGGTGCAGCCACATCATGGGCGCGCCGTCGCCTGCCCGTTGGATGACGTGCAGGAGCGCCAGCACGAGGCCCGCTACCACCCGGCCGTCCATAGGAGTGGCCCAGTCGGCCGGCGGCGCGCGGCGCGGGCCGAGCGTGGCCCATCCCACGCAGAGGAGTGCTGCGACATCCAGCCACAGCATGCCAAGCGCACCCGCATGGGGCATGAGCGGCCAGGCGGCGTCCAGCACCAGCGCCACGCCGGGCAGGAGCGCGGGCCAGCACCAGCGGCCGCGCGCGACCGGCGCAGTGCGGTCGGTATGAAGCACGGAACGCGTCTCGTGCGAGAACATCGGGATCCTCGGGGCCACGGGCGAAGCAGCACCGTTGTTTTCGGCCCGCCGCAGCCCTCGCTTGACCGTCGTGACGGCGGCGCAGCGCCGCGCGCCACTCGCTCAGCCGCCGCGGAGCGCCCCGCGGATGGCGACCGCGGCCAGCGCCCCGTGGCCCGCGGCCACGGGTACGCTCGAGAGCAGCGGACGCACGACGTCGCCGGCCGCCCACACGCCCGGCACCGACGTCGAGAGCTCGCCGTCCACTAGCACATAGCCCTGCTCGTCGTGCGCCAGCAGGTCGCAGCACCACTCGCTGTTGGGCAGCACGCCGACCTTCACCACCACCGCCTCGCACGGCAACTCCCGCTCGCCGTCGGAGCCGCTCACGCGCACCGCGTGCACGCGTTGGTCGCCCATCACGGCGAGCACGCGCGTGTGTTCGAGCACACGCACTCGCGGCTCGCGCTCGAGCCGCTCGCGGAACTCGGGCCGCGCACGCGCGGCAGCGCGCGCAATCACGGTGACCGTGCCGCCCAGCGACGCGAGCAGCGCGGCGTTCTCGAACGCCGCATCGCCGCCGCCTACCACGACCACGTTGCGCCCCGCGAGCTTGTCGCGATCCCGCGTCGCCGAGTAGGACACACCACGCGCTTCGAACTCGCGCTCGCCCGGCACCTCGAGCCGACGTCGGCGCGCACCCGTCGCCACCAACACGGCCGTGGCTTGCAGGCGCTCACCGCCCGCGAGTCGCAGCGTGAGTCCGTTCGCACGCTCGATCGCCTCGACGCGAGCGCCGTAGCGCGTGGGGATGCCCGCCTCGGCCAGCTGCCTGGCGAAGGCCGCAGCCAGCTCTCGCCCTTCCCCCGCGAGCCAACCGAGAACCTCGCGCGGCTGGAAGTGCACGAGCAGAAGCTGTCCGCCCGGGCGGGAGCTCGCCTCGAGCAACAGCACGTCGAGATGACGCGAGCGCGCCCACAGCGCTGCCGATACCCCGGCGGGCCCCGCGCCCACGATGACCAGCTCGCGCGCGGGCGTGCTCACGACCTGCCCACCGCGAGTGCGACTTCCCAGAACGTCTTGGGCGGCGGCGTGGCAAAGCCGTGTCGTTCGCCGAGGCGTCGCAGGCAATCGAGGCGTTCCGGTGTGAACTCGGCCGACGCGTTCCCGGACTTCCGGAGCCGCACCTCGACCGTCACCCCCGGCACGCGCCGCAGTCGCGTGACCTGTGACAGCCGCAACATCAGGTCCCAGTCCTCGCTGTACCGAAACGTGCTGTCGAAGCCACCCAGCTGCTCGAAGCACGAGCGCCGCACGCCCCAGGCGCTCGGCGGAAGGTAATCGTCCGAGCGCATGAGCGCGTCGTCCCAGTCGCGCGCCAACGTGCGGCGCGCGAGCACGCGACGCTCACCGTCCGCGAAGATCGCCTCCTGCATGACAACGCAGTCTCGCCACGCGCAGCCGACGTCAGGGTCGGCGAATGCCGCGACGAGCCCGGCCAGATGGTCCGACTGCCAGCGATCGTCGTCGTCCAGGAACGCCAGCACGTCGCCGATCGCGCCGGCCGCGGCGGCGTTGCGGGCCGCGCCCGGCTGGCCGCACGCCAGTGGCAGCCAGGTGAGCTGGAGCAGCGGCAGGCCGTCGGCCACCGGCGCCGACGTGCCGCCGCCGTCATCGCCCACGCGCACTTCGAGTGGTACCAACGTCTGAGCCGCCACGCTCGCGAGCGCGTCGGCGAGCAGGCGCGGGCGATCCTTGGTGACGACGATCACACTCACCGTGGGCGCCGGGCTCACGCGAGACCTAATGCCGCGGTCAGCGCTCGGGCGCGAGCCGCAGCGCCTCGGACCAGCGCGGATCCGCCAGCTCGCCGCGCACGGCGCGCGTCTCGACCGTGCCACGCTTGCGGATGCCGCGCATCTCCATGCACAGGTGGCGCGCCTCCAGCACGACCGCCACGCCGCGCGGGCGGATCAAGCGGTCCAGGTGGTCGGCGACCTGCTGGCCGAGCCGCTCTTGTAGTTGCGGCCGGCGCGAGTAGTGCTCGACCAGTCGCGCGGCGGCGCTGATCCCGACCAACGTGTCGCCGGGCAGGTAGGCCACGAGCGCACGTCCAAAGAACGGCACGAAGTGGTGCATGCACAGGGAATGAAACGACAGGTCGCGCACGATCACCAGATCGCCTTGCCCGGCGTGCGGAAACGTGGCGAGATCCGGGTGACTCGCCGGATCCAGGCCCGAGAGCGCCTCGCGGTAGAAATCGGCCACGCGGGCTGGCGTCTGCGCCAGCTCCGGCTCATGCGCCACGTCCAAGCCGAGGGCGCGGATGAGGTCAGCGATCGCGCGTTCCACGGCGGCTTGTCCGCCGGGGTCTGCCGGGGCGGGAGCGCCCATGGGATCCCCCGAAAATGGCACGGGCCGGCAGGAAGCCGGCCCGCGATAATGGAGCGGAAGAGGGGATTCGAACCCCCGACCCTCACCTTGGCAAGGTGATGCTCTACCGGGCTGAGCTACTTCCGCGAACAAGAGCGGCGGGGACCATAAAGCGCGGCGAGCGAACCCGTCAAGCAGCGTTGGCGCGGCAAAGCCACGCTTGCGCGCTGCCGCGCGAGCGTCTATCCCTCCGCGCGTGAGCGTCCTCGTCCATAAATACGGCGGCTCGTCAGTGAACGGCCCGGAGCGCATCCGGGCCGTCGCACAACGCATCGCCGCCGCGCGCGCCGCAGGGCACGCTCTGGTGGTGGTGGTGAGCGCCATGGGTGACACGACCGATGAGCTGATCGCGCTGGCGCATCGGGTCTCACCCGTGCCGTCACGCCGTGAGATGGACATGCTGCTCTCCACGGGCGAGCGCGTGACCATGGCGCTCGTGGCCATGGCGCTGCATGACCTGGGTGTCCAGGCGATCTCGTTCACGGGCTCGCAGAGCGGCATCTTGACCGACGAGGCACACGCGAGCGCGCGCATCGTGGGTGTAAAGCCCGATCGCATCCGCGCCGCGCTCGACGCCGGCCAGGTGGTGATCGTGGCCGGGTTCCAGGGCGTCTCGCCCGTGACCAAGGAGATCACCACGCTGGGCCGCGGCGGCAGCGACACCACCGCCGTGGCGCTGGCGGCTGCACTCGGCCGCGTACGCTGCGAGATCTTCACCGACGTGGACGGCGTGTTCACAGCCGACCCGCGCGTGGTGCCCGGCGCGCGCCTCGTGCCGCGCATGGGCTACCGCACGTGCTCGGCGCTCGCTCACCTGGGCGGCCGCGTGCTGCACGCGCGTTGCGTGGACCTGGCCGCGCGCGAGCGCGTGCCGCTCGCGGTGCGTTCGGCATTTCGAGACGCGCCCTGGACCGAGATCGAGGATGACCCGAGGGAAGACCATCAGGAGGGCAGCGTGGAATCACCGAGAGTCGAAGCCGTGACGCACCGGGCTGACGTGTCGCTGGCCATCGCCGAAGGCAACGCCGGCGGCAAGGGCGAGGCACGCGGCATCCTCGAGGCCGTGGCCGAACAGTTCCCCGCGCTGGAGCTGGTGGCGCACGAGCAGGCCAGCGAGACGCACGGCGCGCTGGTGTGGATGGGCAGCCGGGACGACGTCGAAGCGCTGAAAGTTCGTTTCCGAGAGGTGCGGGGACCGGGCGGTGAGTGGCGGCTGGACGCGGTGCACGATGCCAGTTTCGTGTCGTTGGTCGGGCTGGGGCTCGGCGCAACCGAGGCCGCGAAGGCCGAGCGCGCGCTCGAGAAGGCCGGCGTGTCGCTGGTGGCGTTGCGCGTGACACCGGCGGCACTGGTGTTCCGCGTGGAGAACGCGCGCGTGAACGACGCCGTGAAGGCCCTGCACGCGGCGTTTCTCGAATAGCCTGCCGCGGCCGAGGCCGGCCGCATTCGCCGGAAAAGTCCCGCCGCTCGCCCCGGAACGGGTGTATCGTGAAACGCGACGGACCGGGTTCGCGCCAGGTCGGCGCAATCGCAGGAGGCCCCCATGACCGCACGCCCTTTGTTCTCGCCCGCTCTTCCGCGCACCAGACTCCCCTTCGTCCTGCTGCTCGCCCTCCTCGCGGCCGCTTCCGGAGGTTGCGCTCCCGAGCGAGCATCGGAGACTTCCGCGCTCGATGGCGCCAGCGTCGCGGCCCGATTGCTTGGCGCCGGGCCGACCGCCGCTACGCCGTCCGGGAGCGGCGAGCTGCAGCGCCGGCGTGGCGCGCCCTACCCGCTCGCGGTGGGGAATCGCTGGGAATACGAAGTGCGGGAGAAGATCACGCTCATCCCGACCGGCGGCCCCACCGCGATCGCCCTCAGCAAGCGGCCCTGGGTCGCCGAGATCATCGGCACACAGCAGATCGGCCTGCGCGACTACTTCCTTCAAACCGAGTACAACCCGATGGTCCTCGCGATCCTCCCCGGACCCATGTTCGCCATGCGCCAGGATCGCACTGGGCTTTACAACCTGGACCTCATCACGGCGAACGCCTCGGCCGGCTGGCGCTCCGACAGCGACCGCGCAGCCCTGCGCGCCTCGCTGGATCGCCAGCTCGCCGACTCGCCCGATCGCGAGTCGCTCCAGCGCACGGCGCTCCAGCTGTCCGAACGGCTGGCGGTCCTCCACCAGGAGGCGCTCGGCAGGGGCACGTTCGGCTCCGGCGGCGCGGATCCCGGCGAGATCACGCTGCTGCGCTATCCGCTGTTCACGGGCGCGCGCTGGATCGTGCGCCAGTCCCCCCGCTTCGCGCGGCGGGTGATCGGCCGAGAACGCCTGGAGCTCCCCGCCGGCACGCTCACGGCCTGGAAGCTACGCGGCGCGTCGGAACTCTACGGCCCGAATGATCAGGTCCACTTCTGGTACGCGCACGCCGGGCTTGTGCGCATCCTGCTGCATGCGGAGAGCCAGACCACGGACGTGAACGGCAACGTCACCGGTGTCATGATCGGCGAGTGGGATCAGGTCCTGACGCAGGCGAAGCTGCTGGACCCGGGCGGCCCGCACAAGTTGGCCACGGCCGGCGGGGGCGACCCCGAGCCCTAGCGGGACCACGAAGTCTCAGAACGAGTCGCGAACGCTCTCCAGCGTCGGGACGCGCCCGCCCGCGACGCGCTCAAGCGCTTCGGCGTAGAGCCGGTCATAGCCGTCGGCCGCCACGCGCCAGCTCGAATCGCGCGCCATGCCGTTGCGTTGCACGGCGCGCCACAGGTCGGGCTCGGAGTGGGCCGCGAGTGCGCGGCGCATCGCCATGACCATCTCGTCCGGCGAGAAGCGCTCGAACACGAAACCGTTCCCCTCGCGAGTGATGGGATCGAACTCGCGCACCGTGTCCGCAAGCCCACCCGTGGCGCGCACCACCGGGACCGTGCCATAGCGGAGCGAGTACATCTGGTTCAAGCCGCACGGCTCGTAGCGAGACGGCATGAGGAACAGGTCCGCGCCCGCCTCGATGCGATGCGCCAGGCCTTCATCGTGCGCCGTCTCGAACGACCACTGCCACGGCCGCTCGTCGGCCATGCGGCGGAAGAACTCCATGAAGCGCGGCGCGCCCATTCCGAGAATGACGAACCGTGCCGGCAGGTCGCACAACGCTCGCTCGGCCTCTTCCAGCAGGTCGCAGCCCTTCTGCTCCACGAGGCGTGTGACCATGCCGACGATGGGCCAGTCGGGCTCGAGCGGGAACCCGCACGCGAGCGCCAGCGCCCGTCGACACGCGCGCTTGCCGTCGAGTTGGTCGCGGTCGAAATGCGCGGGCAAGAACGGGTCGGTGGCCGGGTCCCACTCGCGGTCGTCGATACCGTTCAAGATCCCGCGCACGTCCCTGGTGCGGCGCAGGAGCACGCCCTCCAGTCCGAACCCGAACTCGCCGCTGGTCTGGATCTCGCGCGCGTAGGTGGGGCTGACGGTGGACACCAGGTCGGCGAACAGGATGCCGACCTTCATGAAGTTCACGCGCCCGTGGTATTCGAACGGGCTGTGCGGGAAGAACTCGCTGCGCGGGAAGCCCGCCAACCCCAGCACCCACGGGTCCACGATGCCCTGATAGCCGAGGTTGTGGATGGTGAACACCGACGCCGTGCCCGCCCACGCCGACTCCTCGGCGTCGTGCGTTCGCAACAGGCAGGGCGCCCATGCCGCTTGCTGGTCGTGCGCGTGCAGCACGTCGAACGGTTCGCCGAAGCCTTTCACCGCCTCGAGCGCGGCGCGCGTGAAGAACAGGAAGCGCTCGGCGTTATCCGGGTAACCCTCGCGCGTCTGCGGATCGTCGTAGAAGCCCGGGCGATGGAAGAAGCGCCGATCCCCCGCATGATCCACCAACAGCACGCTCGGCTGGTCACTCGGGCCTTCGGCCATGGTGAAGCGGGCGGGCTCGTGACCCATGCCCCACGGCACGCGGGTGCCCGAGAGATCGGTGAGCTTCCAGCCGGCCGGGAGCGTCAGGTCGCGCCAGTGCGGCATCGCCACCACCACACGGTGCCCGCGCCGCACCTGCTCGGCCGAGAGTGCTGCCACCACGTCGCCAAGCCCGCCCACCTTGGCGAATGGCGCCATCTCGCTCGCAAGGTGCACCACCGAGTAGGACGTGCTCATGGCTCCCGGGCGCTCAGGCGCGCGCGCCCACGTCGCGCAGGTACTGGGCGGCGTCTTCGGGCGGCGTGGGGTTGATGTAGAACCCCGAACCGATCTCGAAACCCGCCACGCGCGTGAGCTTGGGCATGATCTCCAGGTGCCAGTGGTAGTAAGGCACGTCGGGCTCGGCGAGCGGCGCCGTGTGCAGGATCAGGTTGTAGGGCGGTGAATCGAGCGCCGCGTTCAAGCGGCCAAGCGTGTCTTTCAAGATGCCGGCCAACTCGAGCATCTCGCCCGGATCGTCGATCGTGTGGTACGCGGCGCGACGTGCCATGGGCAGGATCCAGGTCTCGAACGGGAACCGCGGCGCGAATGGCGCGAGCGCGATGTAGCGCGGCGTGCGCACGACCACGCGCCGGCCCTGCGCCTCGCCCGTCTCCTGGTCGATGATGTCGGAGAACACGCAGCGCTCCTTCAACTCGAAGTAGCGTCGCGAGCCGTCGAGTTCCTCCTGCACCATGCGCGGGATGATGGGCGTGGCGATGATCTGGCTGTGCGAGTGCTCGAGCGTCGCACCCGCCCCGGCGCCATGGTTCTTGAACACGAGCGCGTAGCGCAGCCGCGAGTCCTTGCGCAGGTCGCGCATGCGCTCGCGCCACGCCACCAGCACGCGCTGGATCTGCTCCACCGGCAGGTCGGCGAACTGCGCGGCGGGATCGGGGGTCTCGATGACCACCTC
This sequence comes from uncultured bacterium, assembly GCA_964418975.1. Taxonomy (GTDB): domain Bacteria; phylum Eisenbacteria; class RBG-16-71-46; order RBG-16-71-46; family RBG-16-71-46; genus JAIOPA01. The sequence goes on from CAYQNV010000080.1 coordinate 10,742, forward strand.
GTGGGCGCCCACACCGTTCATCTTGTCGTAGAGCCCCTCGCCACGGCGGTCGAGCGTGCCCTCGATCTCGAGCGCAGGGAACTTGTTCGGCACCACGCGCACGCTCCAGCCCGGCGTGTCCTTGGCCCCGCCCGCGGGACGCTCGGCGTACACCTCCGGCGGCGTCATGCTCTCGCGTCCCTCGCTGAACGGCGAGACCGCCTGGGTGCCGTTCGGCTGCTCCGGCGTGAAGTGGCCGGGGCGACGGCTCCGCTCGGTGGAGATGATCACCCAGCGACCAACGACAGGATCCTTGCGTAGTTCGGGCATCGAGTTCTCCAGGGGGACGGCCAGGACACGGGGCGCAAACCTTGGAAGTCTAGGGAGCGCCCTCCGGAGGGGTCAAGCGGGCGCGTGGGCTGGAGGGGGCGCGGTGTGCGAGGTTGCGGATCTGGCAGCGTCACGAGCCGGGCTCAGGAAGTTGTGGGGTCCTCGGGCGTCGTGGGGGGATTCAGCAGCCCACCCGTGTTCCGCCCACCGGCCGCGGCCACGGTCACCCCGCGGCGGATGGCACGCCCGGATGGACGCGGGTCGGATCGGACCCCACGAATTCGTTTGACACGCTCCCGGACCCGGCTTCCCGCACCGCGAGGCTACTCCGCTGGCCGCGCGCCAGCGTGCGGAGGATTTGCGCGGTTCGCTCGGAAGCCCCCTCGCCGAGAACTTTCTCGGCGAGAGATGCGTATCGCACGCTCCTCGGCACTCCGAGCGCTGCAATACCTCATGCTATGAATTGTGGTGCCCCCGCGATTCGTCTCTATCGCGGAGTCCCACCATGAGGCGTTACTCGCTGTCGCATCTCGCGGACCACGTGTTGCTGCGCGATCTCACCGCGCTGGTGTCTCAGGAACGCACCATCACCGCCACGCTGCTGGCCCACCTCGCCGAAGTCGACGAACGCAAGCTCTACCTGCCCGCGGCCTATCCGTCGATGCACGCATGGTGTGTGGGCGAGCTGCACATGTCCGAGGACGCGGCTTCCAAGCGCATTCACGCGGCGCGCGCAGCCAGACAGTTCCCGGCCATCTTCCCGGCACTGGCCGACGGTCGGTTGCACCTGAGCGCCGTCGTCCTCCTGGCACCGCGCTTGACCGAGGAGACTGCCGAGGAGCTTCTGGCGGCCGCCGCACACCGAACCAAGGCAGAGATCGAGGTGCTGATCGCACAACGCTTTCCGCGGCCGGACCTGCCGAGCAGGGTGCAGGCGATCGCACCCCCTCGGCTCGCCAGCGAACATGCCCCGGGGCATGTTGAGGCGTCGCCCGAGCAACATGCCCCGGGGCATGTTGAGGGCCCTGCTCCGCCCGCCCGCGTGGCGCCGCTGTCGTCCGAGCGATTCGCACTTCAGCTAACTATAGGACAGGGCACGCACGACAAACTGCGTCGCGCGCAGGAGCTTCTCGGGCACGCGGTCCCGTCCGGTGACGTCGCCCAAGTGCTCGACCGCGCTTTGGACGCGCTGCTCACCCAGCTCGAAAAGCGCAAGTTCGCCGCCACCTCGCGCCCGGGCCCGCGCCGCCGGTCCGAGAACGTTCGCCACGTCCCCGCCGACGTCCGGCGCAAGGTCTGGCAACGCGATGGCGGCCGGTGTACGTTCGAAAGTGACCGCGGGAAGCGGTGCGAGGCGCGCACCCGCCTCGAGACCATATGGAACGACGGGCTCGCTGTGGCCAAGCCACAGTGGCGGGAATGCGGCTCCGGTGTCGCGCGCACAACCAGTACACCGCCGAGCAAACGTACGGGGCCGAGTTCATGCGCCACAAGCGAGAAGCAGCGCGACGCAGGACGGAGCAGGCCCGCGAGGCGGTCGGCGCGCGCACGCGGCCGGAGGCCGCGAAAGCTCCGACAGCCGACCAAGACGTGACGCCATGGCTGCGTGCCCTGGGCTTCCGGGCCGACGAAGCACGTCGTGCGGCCGTGCGCTGTGATGAGGAGCTCCCCGATGCTTCGCTCGAGGAGCGGGTTAAGTTCGCGTGTTCGAGCTTCGGTCCGAGGGGCGTGCGCCGGGAGTCGTACGCACCGCAGCAACCCGCGTGACGCACGCGGGCGGTGGAGGTTTGCGGATCCAGGCAGTGGTCAGCCGAAT
>CAYQNV010000081.1:0-93594 GCA_964418975.1 uncultured bacterium
CGAGAAGCTCTACCTCGAGACCTTCGCCGTCCCCGCCGCTCCCGAGCGCGGCCGCCTCAGAGGCTCCGCCGCTCGCTCAGCCACTGCCGTCCCTCAGAATGCGTGAACGCATCACCATCAAATAGCGTGACCACGCTCAGCCAGGCCGTCGGCGGTGGTCAACGTCCGCCAAGTCGTGCCGTCGTAACGACTCACCCCCCCCCTCGTGCCGAGCCACAGGTTCCCCGCGCGATCCTCCCAGACGGACGTAATCGAGTGGTCGCCCAGTCCGTCGGCGGTGGTGAAGGATCGCCAGCTCGAATCCGAGGGGTGATAACGGCTGACGCCGCCCTCCCCCCCGAACCACAGGTCTCCGGCGCGGTCCTCGAGAATCGAGTTCACTTGGAATAGGGCCAGTCCATCGGTGGCCGTGTAGCTCCGCCACGTCGTTCCGTCGTAGTGGACAAGCCCGGAACCTCCGAACCACAGCCCCCCGGCGCGGTCCTCCATGATGCTGCTGACGTAGCGAAAGGCCGGACCGTCGGGAGCCGAAACGGTCGTACAGCTCGGCCCATCGTGACGTCGCAACCCAGCCAACGAGCCAACCCAGAGAGTTCCGGCTCGGTCCTCGAGCAGCGATAGCACAATACCGGCGCTTGGCTGGTTGTCGCACGTAACGGTTTGCCAAGTCGAATCCGAGGGGGCGCGGCGACTGACCCCATTCCCGGTCCCGAACAGAAGTGCTCCCGTACGGTTTTCCTGCATCTCACTCACGTAATTGCTCGCAAGTCCATCGGCGGTCGTGAAGGTCTTCCAGGCCGAACCGTCGAAGCGGCTGACACCGTCCTGCGTGCCGAACCACAGGTTTCGGACGCGGTCCTCGAGGAGGGAGGCCACATACTGGCTGGCAAGCCCATCTCCTGTGGCAAAGGTCTGCCAGCTCGAACCATCGAACCGACTTACGCCACTGTCCGTTCCGAACCAGAGGTTCCCCGCGCGGTCCTGGAGGATGCATTGCGCGGTGCGGTCGGCGAGTCCGTCGGCGATCGTAGAGGTTCGCCAGGCCATGCCGTCGTACCGACTGACACCGTCTTCCCCCCCGAACCACAGGATTCCCGCCCGATCCTCCCGCACGGCGTACACGGTGTTGCCCGCCAAGCCGTCGGCGGTCGTGAATGTCCGCTCAGTTGATCCAGCAGGGTCGAAGCGGATCACACCGCCGCCCGTTGTTGGGATCCACAGATTTCCCGCGCGGTCCTCCAGCAGCGAGAAGACGGCCAGACCGACGGCGATGGGGTATGAACGCCAGCTCGAATCTGTGGGATCGAAGCGAGCCACGCCGCCGCCGTCCGTCCCGAACCACAGGCTTCCCGCGCGGTCCTCCATGATGCAGAGCACGGGGCCCGGGGGCAGCCCGTCAGCGGTCGTGAAAATCCGCCAGGCCGAACCGTCGTAGCGGTGCACCCCGGCATTCGTCCCGAACCACAACTTACCGGCGCGATCCTCGAGGCTCCAGTACACCCCGTTGTCGGGCTGCCCGTCACGCGTCAAGAGGGTGAATGTGGTCCAGGTCGTGCCGTCATAGCGGCTCACGCCGCCGCCCGCCGTCGCGAACCAGAGATTCCCCGCGCGGTCCCTCATGATATGCCAGACCTCATCGTGTGCGAGGCCGTCGGCAGTCGTGAAGCTCCGCCAGCTCGACCCGTCGTGGCGGCTCACGCCGCCACCGATCGTCGCGAACCACAGGTTCTCGTCGCGGTCTTCGAGCATCCACTGGACCTTGTTGGCGGCCAGCCCGTCGCGCGTCGAGAAAGTCGTCCAGGCGCAGGAGGCGGGCTCGGCCAGGGCGATCGACAGACATCCCAACACAACTGCGGAGACGCTCGGGAGGAGTCCGAGGGCGGGACGTGCTCCGCCAGTCGCGCAGCGGATTCCGCCGGCTAACCTCAGTCTCATCGCACCACCGCCAGCGACTTGGTCTGAGTCTGCCCGAGCGCTTCGACCGTCACCAGATAGAGCCCGTCCGTCACCACCGAGCCCGCGCGGTCGCGCCCGTCCCAGCGCACCAGGTTCGCCCCCGGACCGAAAGAGGATCCCGACGCCACCTCGCGCACCAGCCACCCCGCACGGCTATACACGCGCACCGTCACCGAGGACGCCTGCCCGAGCGTGAAGCCGATCCCCACCGCTTGATCCGCGAAGCCGCCGGTCGGCGAGAACACGCGCGGCGTGAACGAGAGCGACGAGAGCGTGCGACCGCCGCCCGGAGCGGACGATTCCGCGAACAGAGCGTAGCGGCCTGGCTCGTTCACGGCGATCGAGATGCGCCGTGCCGCCTCGTCCACCGTGCCGCCCAGCCGGCGCCAGGTCGTGCCGTCGGTCTAGGCGTGGAGCGCGAGCGTGCCGATCACGGCCGTGGGATCCACCTCCCCGTAGGAGAACTCCAGCCGTGTCGGCTTTTCCAGCGCCGCGCTCCCCCAGGCGATCTCGTACCCCGGCAGCACCCGTACCGTGCCGGCGGACAGCGTCCCCGGCACCGAGTCCGGCGAGACCGGTGCGATGCTCACCACCGCGTCGTCACGGAACGCGTGCGGTGGGAAGTAGAGATGCAGCTCGCTGTTGGTGGTGTAGATATCCCCACCGGCGGCGGCCGAAACCCGCGCCGGCGCAGTCACGTCAACAAACGGAGCGTGGTTGTCGACGATCACCGAGACCTGCGTGGCGCCGGTGAGTCCCAGCGTGTCGGAGACCGAGAGCCTCAGCTCGTAGTCGCCCTCGGGAAGCGATGATGTGTCCCACGTCGCGAGAGCTCCGTTGGCGACTGGAGCCGGGGACTGGATCAGAAGATTCGCATCGGGCGAATCCCACGAAACCGCTCCGGCGGGGCGAGCCTCAACACGGTAGTTCCGGAAGCGGCTGTCTGCGGCAGTGCCACCAATAGTGACACGGCCTCGCACGGGAAGGCCGAAGAGTGGCGAGGCGATCACCGGCGAGGGCGGCGTCGCGTCGATCTCGAAGGTCGTCGTGGCGGGCCGAGGCTCCACGTTGATTAGATAGTCGCGGGACCGCACCTCGAGGCCGTGGATCCCTTCCGAGAGGTCATTGCCAACCCAACTGTTGATCGAGGACCATGCTGACCATGGGGCGCCGTCGAACCGGTAGGAGAACTCGATCCTCGTCTCCCCGAATGCGGCGACGAACGCAGCGCTTTGATTCCGAGAAGTGGACAAGGAGGGCGGAGCGCTTGCGAACAGCGTTCGTGGGGGGATCCGGTCTGGTTCGTATCGGCTCGCACCACCGTGGGCCGTCCCAAACCACAGATTTCCAGCCTGATCCTCGAGGAGGGAGAAGACGGGGGTGTCGGCCAATCCGTCGGCGGCGGTGAAGATTCGCCAGGTCGCGCCGTCAAAACGGTTCACGCCTTCATCTGTCGCGAACCACAGGTTCCCCGCGCGATCCTCGAGCAGGGAGTATACGTCGTTACCGGCCAGCCCGTCGGCGGCGGTGAAAGTCCGCCAACTCGCGCCATCAAAGCGGCTCACGCCACTTCCCATCGTCCGGACCCACAAGTTCCCGTCGCGATCTTCGAGCAGGGAAGGCACGGTGTTGCTGGCCAGCCCATCGGCCGTGGTGAATGTCCGCCAAGTCGCGCTATCGAAGCGGCTCACGCCACCAGATGTTCCGAACCACAGGTTTCCCGTGCGATCCTCGAGTAGGGAGTACACCGTGCTACTGGCCAGCCCGTCGGCGGTGGTAAAAGTCCGCCAGCTCGCTCCATCGAAGCGGCTCACGCCGCCGGAAAGCGTTCCGAACCACAGGCTCCCTGCGCGATCCTCCAGCATGGAGTACACGGTGTTGTCGGCCAGCCCGTCGGCGGTGGTGAAAGTCCGCCAAGTCGCGCCATCGAAGCGGCTCACGCCACCGGCTGTCGCGAACCACAGGTTCCCCGCGCGATCCTCGAGAACGGAGTACACCGTATTGCTGGCCAGTCCGTCGGCCGCGGTGAATGTCCGCCACCTCGCGCCATCAAAACGGCTCACCCCGCTCCCAAACGTCCGGATCCACAAGCTCCCTGAGCGGTCCTCTAAAACGGGCAACGCATCATTGCTTGCCAGCCCCTCCGCGACGGTATAGGTGCGCCAGACCGCGCCATCGTAGCGGCTTACGCCGCTCAACGTCCCGAACCACAGGTGCCCTGCGTGGTCCTGCAAGATCGATTGCACGTAGCCCCAGGCCAAGCCATCGATCGTGGTGAAGGTGCGCCAGGCCGCGCCGTCGTAGCGGCTCACGCCGCTGTCGAACGTCCCGAACCACAAGTTCCCCGCGCGGTCCTCCAGGATGGAGAACACTCCGTTGTCGACCAGCCCATCCACCGGTGTGTATGTGCGCCAAACCGATCCGTCATAGCGGCTTACGCCACCAGCGGTCCCAAACCACAGGTTCCCCTCGCGGTCCTCCAGGATGGCTTCCACCCAGTCGTGGGACAGCCCATCAACTGTGGTGAGGGTGCGCCAAGTCACGCCGTCGTAGCGGCTCACACCGCTCCCAGACGTCCCGAACCCGAACCACAGGATCCCTGAGCGGTCCTCCAGGATGGAATGAACGACACTGCCTGCCAAGCCATCGGCGGTGGTGAAGGTGCGCCAAGTCACGCCGTCGTAGCGGCTCACACCACTGGACGTCGCAAACCACATGTTCCCCGCGTGGTCTTGCAAGATCGAAGCCACGTAGCCCCAGGCCAAGCCATCGATCGTAGTGAAGGTGCGCCAGGCCGCGCCGTCGTAGCGGCTTACGCCGCTAGACGTCCCGAACCACAAGTTCCCCGCGCGGTCCTCGAGAATGCTGCTCACCGTGTTGCTGGCCAGCCCATCGGCGGAGGTGAAGGTGCGCCAAGATACGCCGTCAAACCGGGACACGCCGTTGCCGGTCGCGAACCACAGGTTCCCCTCACGGTCTTCCAGCATGGGGCCCACGCCGTCGCTGGCGAGCCCATCGGCCGTCGTAAAAGTTCGCCAGCTCATGCCGTCGTAACGACTAAATCCCCCCGCCCCCCTCGAGAACGCGTTCCCAGTCGTCACAAACCACATGTTCCCCGCGCGGTCCTCAAGGATTTGGCGCACCTGGTTGCTCGCCATCCCGTCGGCTCTCGAGAAGGTCTGCCATGCGGAGTAGGCGGGATGGGCGATCGAGAGGAAGATGCAGGTCAGGGCCAGGACGCGAGTGAAGCGGCCCCGTACCCGTTCGCACTCGAGCACTACGGCGGTGAGCATCTGCTACCTCCGTGCCTGCGCGTCTTCGCTGGACAAGTGAGGGCCGCTGACCACGCCGCGCAGTGCGGCCAGCATCTCCCCTGCTGTCGCAAATCGGTGCTCCGGCATCTTCTCCAGCGCCTTCAAAATAATCGCCTGCGTCGCCAATGAAACCTTCGCGTTCAGCACACGCGGCTCGGGCGGCGACTGGTTCAGGATCAGATGGATGAGCTCGTGGGGTTCGTCCTTGGGGAAGGGGCGGCAGCCTGTAGTCATCTCGAATAGAATCATTGCGAGCCCGTACACATCGGTTCGCGAGTCCGCCGGCTGGCCTCGGAGGACCTCGGGTGCCATGTAGGCGATCGTGCCCATGATCTGCCCCGTCTCGGTCAACCCTCGTGAAAGCGTGGTCGCATCGCGGTCCACGAGTTTGGCGATCCCGAAATCGAGCACCTTGGCCGCATCCTCGCGAGTAACCATGATATTGGCCGGCTTCAGGTCCCTGTGCAGCACCTCGTGCGCGTGCGCCGCTTCAAGCGCCTCGGCAATCTGAATGCCGAGCGCAAGCGCCTTGCGCTGATCGAGCGGTCCGCACGCAATCAGATCCGCGAGGGAAGTGCCCTGGATGTACTCCATGACGATGAAGTCGGTGCCATCCTGGCTATCGAAGTCGAAGATGGTAGCGATATGCCGATGATTAAGCTTCGACAAAGCGAGCGCCTCGTGGCGGAAGCGGCGGCGCATCGCGACGTCGGCCAGGCCGCCGCCGGTGAGGACCTTCACCGCAACGTCGCGCCGCAGGCGCTCGTCGCGCCCGCGATACACCACGCCCATCCCGCCGGCGCCCAGTTTCTCGACGATCTGGTAGTGGCCGAGCTTCTGCCCCACCAGCGCCTCGGGCAGGAAGCGCTGTTGCACGCTGCGACCCGCGCGGATCTCCACCTCGCGCTCGTCGGCTCGCCGCTCGAGGAAGACATAGCGATGGCTCTGGATGCCGGCGTAGATCACGGGGGCCAGCGCCAACGCCGCGCTGGGCGGCGCGTCGATCGCGAACGCCGCCAGCAACACGAGGTCGAGTCCGGCGAGCACCGCGAGCGTGAGTGCCATCAGCAGCACCGCGCGCGGGACCGAGAGGATGGCGAACCACCAACCGAGGGCAGCGCTGATCCCCGCCAACGCGAGGAGATGGAGCCAGGCGGGAGGGCGGCTCAGGAAGTGGCCGCGCAGCAAGTTGTCGATCGCGTTCGCATGGATGTAGACGAGAGGCGTGGCCGCGGCGAACGGCGTGGTTCCGACGTCTTCAGACGCCTCGTAGCGGGAGGTCAGGCCGACCAGGACGATTCGGCCCCCCACCGCCTCGCGCAGCTTCTCCATCTGCCCTTCCCGATGCCACTGCAGCACCTGCAACATCGAGTGGGTGTGGGAAAACGCGGCGGCGTCACCCGCGAAGTCGACACCGGTGACGCCATCGGACCGCAGCGGCAGGCGCGTGCGATCGCCGCCAGGCCACCGAACTAGCGCAACGCGTGGCGACCACTCGACGGTCAAGGGAGCGGCATCCCCTCGATACGCGGCGTAGGTGCTCAGGGCCAGAGCTGGATAGAGGAGGTCCTGGTAATGGATCAGTAGGGGCATGCTGCGGATGGCGCCGTCCCGGTCCACGAGCACCGTGATGTGCCCAAAACGCTTCGCGGCGGTGAGCAGGTCCGGGAACGGAAGCGCCACACTCGCCGCTTCGGGGGCGGGCACCCGTGACGCCGGGAGCCCGTGAGAATGGAGGATTGTCGCCGCCGCCGGAGCCAGCGGCTCGACATGCGCGGCCGAGCCCTGGGCGTGGAACCAGACCGCGTGGACAACATTCTCGTGCTCCGAGGTAACCTGGGCGAGCAGCCGGTTCCACTGTGGGTCCTGGTTCCCGTCGTCTGGAAACTGGAGATCCACGCCTATCGCCCGGGCACCCGCCTCCTCGAGCGCGGTGAGGAGGAGCGCGTAGGAATCGCGGGGCATCGGCCACGCGCCATAGGCGCGAATGGTTGCGTCGTCGACGCCCACGATCGCGATCGCGTCCGCTGCGGGCCGCTCCCCTCGCAGTCGGAATCGCCAGTCGAGGAGTCGGAGATCGAACGTTTCGAAGACTCCGGCAAGTTGCAGCGCCGAGACCACGATCCATGCCAGTGAGGCGATGACCACCCCGCGGGTGATCTGCTGGCGGCGTGCCTGAGCGTCGGTGGGTGGCATGTCAACGCTTCCAGTAAACAAGCGTCGCAGCGTCGGACGTCCCCCCCGCACGCGCAGCCGCGGATCGCCACACCTGGGGCCGTTTCTTCGCCTTCGAAGTCAAAGTGTCGCTCGCGGCGCCCGCCGCCTTGACCGAATCCACCGGAACCCTACCGGCGGCGGCGCGCAGCAGGTCGAGGACTTCATCCTTCCCCACGTAGGCGCGATCCGCGGCCTTTGGGGCATCGGTGGTGGATTCGGGCATACGAAGCCCGAGAAGGCCGGCGGCCGCCCTCGCTCCCCCCGCGGCGCGGACACCAGCGGCGGCCCGGGCGGTGGCAAGCTCCTCCTCGCCCAGCAGCAGCAGCGCCGTGGACTCGTTGAGCATGATGCCGGCATCGGTGCTGTCTGCGGCTCGCGCGCGGTCGTAGAAGACGAGCGCCAGCCCGGGCTCGCCGCGCAGTATCGCCAGATTGCCAAGATTGGTGAGGGCGCGAGCATCGCCGGGCGCATGCGAGAGCAGCGAGGTGAACACGGACTCTGCCGCAGCCGGTCGGCCCAGTAGCGCGAGCGTGATGCCAAGCTCGCATTCCCCGCCGGCTGCCTCGGCACCCTGGGTGGAGCGCGCCGGCGCGGTGGAGAGCAACATCGCCAGCACCGGCAGGATCAGCCAGATCGTTCGGCGACCACAAGCCTTTCGCATCATCGGCCTCTTCAACGCTTCCAGTAGAGCAGGCTGGCGAGCGTCGCTTCACCTGCCCGACCCGCGGCGATCCGACTCGTCCACTTGCGCGGCTCGGGCGCGGGCGCCGGGACCAGTCCCGGCCTTCCCGGGGTTCGGGCCACCGAAGCCGGGACCTTGCGGAGCGCGGCCTTCAGGAGCTGGCGCGCCTCTTCGGCCGACATCTTCTCGCGGCCCGCTCGCTCAACGCTTGCCTCGGGAATCAGCCCCAATAGCCGGCAGGCCTCCGAGTAGCCGCCGCTACGGGCGATGCCATTTGCGATGGGGGTTTCAGCGGCGATGGTGTCGCCGCTCGCGTAGTGGACGAGGCCGAGGTTTAGCCATACCCCGGCGTCCCCGTCCTCGGCTGCCACCGCGGCCAGATAGTGCGACAACGCGCCGGCCAAGTCGCCCTGCGCGACGAGCACGTTGGCGAGGTTGTTCCGCGTGCGGGCCGGGATGGTCTCCGCCAGGAGTGCCTGCTCGAGCTTCGCGCGCGCGTCCTCGAGCTTGCCGGCGAGGTAGTGGACCTGTGCGATCTCGTTGAGTGCTTCGGGACTCGCCGCGAGCCTGAGCTGGACATCGCCGTACCGACCAGCCAAGAACGCGGTTCGCCACCCTTCGATGGCCGCGAGATCCGCGCGGACCTGGGCCACGAGCCGGCCCGGCTCGAGCACGGGGAAGGCGGCGGCCCCGCCCGGGAGTTCGGCCGGCTCGTAACGCGACCGCGCCTCATCGACCCGGACCAGGGAGAGTTTCCCACGGCCCGCCCAGCTCGAATACGCCTCGGCGCCTGCGGTCCACGCCTGCGCGAAGCCCTGCTTCAACGCGGTGGTCTCGATCGGGATCCACACCTGCTCCTCGCTCACGACGTAGCGGCTCTCCTCGAGCGCCAGCGAGAGCCGGTTGCGCTCATGCAGGCCGGTGTCCACGAGCAGGAACAGGTGTCCCGGCACGTCGACCAACTGGGTCGCGATGCCGACGTTGCCCAGCAGCGCCGCGTACAGCACGGACGTGTCGTCGCAGTCGCCAGTCCGCCGCGCCAGCGTCTCGCTCGGGTACGCGATGGTATCCACCGCGCGTGGCGTCTCGGAGATCGCGGAGTAGGGATTGTTGGGGTCCGGCACGTAGGTGATGCCGAGCGATCCCAGCGCGTCGAACAGCGCGGCGGCGTGCGCGATGTTCCGCTGCCCGGCCTGAGGCTGCGCTTCGCCCGTCGTGACCCGCACCGCGTCGCGCGCCACCGCATCCACCGCCGGGTCGCGCGTGGTGATGAACGCCGCCGCCTGCGCGACGCCGGCGCTCCAGTCGACGGCGCCGGGGCCGTAGGCGAGGAAGCGGGCTGCCGCCTTCTCGGTGCGCGGCAGGCGGAGGCTCTGGTAGGTGGCCGAGACCTGCACCTGGACAGGCATGTCCCCCTGCTGTCGCATCGCCTGCTCGGAGAACACCGCCGTCAGCGGGACTTGCTGCGTGGCCCTGGGCCGCAGGACCACGTCTTGGCTGGACGGGACCTCCATGAGTCCGGGAACGAAGACCTTGAGACTGGCGGTGATCGGCTTGTCGTCGAGGTTTCGCACTTGCATCGAGCCGAACGGCTCGCGGGAGTATGTCTTGTAGAGGGAGCCGTAAACGTCGCGCGCCTCAACCTTCTCGATGCGAATCTGCGAGGGGTTGAAGTTGAATCCCATGCTGACGCCGAAATGGTTGGTCGATCCGAGCACTGGGTGGTCGACTCGCGCGAAATCGAAGCGCAACACCCCGTACTTGAGCCCGGCTCCGTACGAATAGGTGACCCCGTCGGAAGCGTCGGGATCCTCCTGGAGCCCGGCGCGCAGGGCGAGCAGATCCAGCACCTCGTACTCCGCGCCCAGGTGATAGCGGCCATCAAGATCGAGGGCGAGAATCGCGTCCTTGAGTGGGCGGTACGAGGCGCCCAGGCGCAGGCTCCGCGAGTAGGCGAGCACGGTTCCGTCGCCCTCCGTGTAAGCGAGCTTGGTGTTGAAGGCGTCCTGGAGCGTGAGCGCGAGCCGCATGCGATCGTAGGGCACCACGAGCAGCCCGAAGTCGGCGCCGAACCCGTGGCCGCGCCGGACCGACACTCCGTCGAGCGACGTGTTCCGCGTCAGGTACTTGCCCGTGACCCCGGCAGAGAGGAACGAGGTCACCTTGCGGCCGTAAGCCAAGTCGACGCGATTCTCGCCGAAGTCCAACTCGCTGTCCTTGAATCCCGAGCGATACAAGTCGACCGCCGCGGCGTGAAAGGGGCTCAGCGGCAGGACGAAAGCGGCGAAGTCGTCCTTGATGTCCGAGCCGAACAGGTTGGCGTGAGCTCCCGTGATCTCCTGGTTCCCGATCCAGGGCAATCCCGCCGGGTTCCAGTAGGGCGCCGTCGCATCGTCGGCGATGGACGAGAAGGCTCCCCCCATCGCGATGGCTCGCGCTCCGAGCGGAACCTGGACGGCGGATTCGGCTCGACTTGCGCGAGCGCATAGCGACAAGCCCGCAGCGAGCCACAGGACAAGCGACCACGAACACAATCGGAGCGAACCCATCTCGACCTCACGCACGAGGGTGTCCTGGATGAGCACCCTTGCCTGAGATAACGCCGCGAGCCCCAAAAGCGGCCCCTGCGCCCTCCTGTCCGCGAGTTTGCGGGGGGGGCATGGATCTGACTATTGCCGCGGACTGACCTGGAGCTGCGGCGGCAGGAGCAGTCCTCATGAGGGACGATCGGTGCGCAGCCGCCAGGCTCGCCAAATCCGAGGCTACCACCTTCCGGAAGTCCCGAGCACCGCGAAATCGGGCTGTGAATGTCACCTGCCGCGTACGGGAGAGGCTTCCACGGGGCCGGCCGACGCGTCTCACCCGGACCGACCGGAGCCCTATCAGGGGTTGCCCAGCCCCCGCATGGCCAGCGCCGCATCTCGAGGGGCGGCTCCTCGGCAAGCCCCCCGCGGACCTGTAGCAAAGCCAGTGAGTCGGGTGACGAGCACGCCGCCGTTCAGGCCATGCGTGCTCGCCCCCTTGATCTACGATCTACTGGCCGAGCGCGTAGGACAGGCCGGCCCGCAGCGAGAACTGGCTGGCGCTGTCCACGATGCCGAACCATGCCTCGCCGAGAAAGTCCCAGCGCGGGTTCAACTGGGTGGCGATGCCACCGCCCAGATCGATGCCGAGCTTCGTCGTCGAAGCCTCGGCGGTCATCGCGGGGAATCCACCCTGCGCCGGGATCACGACCTCGGAACGGAGGAAGTGCAGTCCCAGGCCGGCGCCCGCGAAGGGCCGGACGCTCGGATTCGCGAGCGCGAATCCGTACTTGCCGCGTGCGCCGACCGCGATGTCGCGAGTCGAGGCCTTGGCGCCGAACACTTGCTCGGACTGGCCCCAATAGTCGATGCGCGACTCGAGCGCGAGATTGGGCGCGATGGTGCCGTGGTCGGCGAAGATCCCGATGCTGATGGTCTCGTTGAGCGACTCAGGGCTGACGAATGCCAACGCCCCGCCCACTCGCTTGAGACCCAGGTTGGATTGGGCCATCGCGGCCGGCGCGCTCAGCACGCAGGCAGCCAGCCCGAACAACAGAACGATGCGCTTCATGCTCCCTCCTTCGTCCAGTGCGGCGGCGTGGGGCGCAAGGGTTATCGGCAAGCCGCCGGGTCCGCTTCAGGTCCGATCTGGAGGAAGTCCTCACTCCCCCACGTATTCCCGTTGTAACATCTATCCGCCGTCGGCCCCCGGCGGGCCATGACCGCGGCCCGCCGGAGGTCGCTCGTCCGCCGAAGCGCCGTCTTGATCCTTGGAGGAATTCGCATGCCCGCACTCAGGTTCCCGATGCCAACCCGCTGGCTCCTCGTCGCCGGACTCGCACTGGCAGTGCCGGCGCTCGCCGCGACACCGCCTCCCGTGAAGCTCGCCTCGATAGACGAGATGCCCGCGGCGGTGCAGAAGACGGTGCGCGCCGAGGCGGTCGGCGCCACCATCCGCGGGATGCTGAAGGAGATCGGCGAGGACGGGAAGCCGGTCTACGAGGTGGAGATGAAGATCCGTGGCCTCACCAAGGACATCAGCGTCGGGGAGGACGGCACGGTGCTCGTGAGCGAGCAGCAGATGACGCTCGCGGCGCTTCCTGCTTCCGTGCGAGCGACCGTCGTCAAGTCCGCCGGCAAGCGAAAGATAAAGCTGGTCGAGAGCGTGACCAAACTGGGAACGCTGGCCTATTACGAAGCCCACGTCATGACGGGCAAGGAGCTGACGGAGATCGTGGTGGGACTCGACGGAGTGGTCATTCCCTGAAGCTCGCCTGACGCGTCGCGTGGTTTCGCCATGCGTCAGGACTGGGGCACGCGCCCCTCGAGTACGGCTGCGAGCTTGGCGGGGTCGATGTTTCCGCCCGAGACCACGCACACGATCGGCCCGGCGGGGAGCGGAACGCTCACGCCGCGCGCGCCGTTCGCCGCCCTGCCGGCGAGTGCGGCCGCGAGCGACGCGGCGCCGGCACCCTCCGCCACGACTTGCGCCCGGGAGACGAGCACCCGGATCGCCTCGCAGATCTCCTCGAGCGACACCACACAGGTGCCGGCGAGCAGATCGGCGGCAAGCGGCCACATCTCCTCGAGCACGGCGCGTCCGCCGATGCCGTCCACAAAGCTCGAGCGGTGCTCGATGCTGCTCGCGACCTGGACGGCCAGCGATGCCGCCAGCGGGGCGGCGGTTTCAACCTCGCATGCGAACGTCGGAGTGCTCGAACCCACTGCCCGTAGTGCCGACGCGATGCCGCTCGACAGGCCGCCACCCCCGAAGGGGACGAGCACGCACGCGACCCGGGGCAGGTCCTCGAGGATCTCCAGCCCGATCGTGGCGTTCCCGGCGATCACGACGGCATCGCTCACCGGGTGCACGAAGTGGCCGTCGAGCCCGTCGTAGCGGTGCTCCACGAACACGCGCCACCAGCGCTCGAACGGCACCTGCACGACGCGCGCGCCGAGTCGCTCGATGGCGTCCAGCTTGGCACGCGGCGCGTGGTCCGGCACCACCACCGTGCAGGGCACGCCGGCCTCGCGCGCGCACCACGCCACGCCCTGCGCCATGTTGCCCGCGCTGGCGGTGAAGACGCCGCGGGCGAGTGAATCGCGAGGGGCGAGCGCGATCGCATTGGCGGCACCGCGGATCTTGAAGGAGCCGATGGGTTGCAGCGTCTCGAGCTTGAGCCAGATCTCGGGCTCGCCCGCGCGTGCGGGCAGGCGCACGAGCGGCGAGCGGATCGCGATGCCCGCGATGCGATGGCGCGCGGAGCGGATGTCGTCGAGCGAGGGAACGTTCATGAGGCGCTCGCCGTTGCGCCAACCATTCCAGCGAGCGTGACGAGCAAGTGCAGTGACTTCATGAGGCCCTCCGCACGGCCCGCTCGAGTCGCTACGCCCGGTCGAGCCCGAGCCGAGCGAGCAGCGCCCGATAACGCGGATCGCTGCGAATGGGATCCAGCCGCGGGTGAACGCGAAGGAAGATGAGTCCGGTCGCCCCCTCCTCGATCGCGGTTTCCAGCCAGCGGAACGCTTCATCCCGGTCGCCGAGGCTGGCGTGGAGCGCGGCGATGCCCCAGGCCGAAACCACCCGTTGTGAGCGAGCCGCGAAGAGCTCCTGGAGGATGCGTCGCGCCTGACGCTCGTTCCCCATGCTGACCTCGAGATGCGCCAGCCCGAACGACGGCCCGGCCACGGTGCCGGCGAGGCGACGGCCCTCCTCGTAGTGCACTCGAGCTTCGTCGAACCGGCCCAGCGCTTCCAGCGAGCGCGCGAGATCTGTGTGGGCACCGTCGAAGCGCGGATCAAGCTCGATCGCCTTCTGGTAGTAGCCCACTGAACGTTCGTACTCGCGAGCGTAGTAGTAGGCGTCGCCCACGGTGGTGTGGATGATCATGGACAATGGGTCGAGACTCAACGCCTTGAGCATCGCCGCTTGCGCCTCGGCATGCCGCTCGAAGCAGTAATAGACGCGTCCCAGCGTGTAGTGTGCCGATGCGAGCCCGGGATTCAGGTCGATCGCTTGCTGCAGCGACCTGATCGCGGAGGCGAGGTCACGGTCGCGCAGGTGAATCGAGCCCAGGACGGCGTGAGCGTCCGCGAGCGAGTCGTCCAGCTCGAGGGCCTTGGCCGCAGCAGCCCGCGCCTGCGCGATCGCCTCGGCGGGCGGCGCCATGCCGCGGCCGGCGCGCGTGCTGTGGCAGTCGGCGACGCCGGCCCAGGCGGGCGCGAAGCTCGGATCCAGTTCGAGTGCCCGCTGGAAGTGCCGCAGGCTCAGCTCGATGGCCTGGGGCGAGGTGGCCTCCGCCGCGTGCTTGCCCTTCAGGTATTCGAGGTGCGCCTCGGCGTTGACCTCCTGCCGCTTCGCCAGCCGCCGCTCCTCGCGCGGCGTCAGGCGCAACGCGATCTCTTTTGCCACCGCCTCGGCCACGTTGCTCTGGAGATCGAGCACGTCCACGAGGTCCCGGTCGTAGCGGTCGCTCCACAGTGTCTCGTCGTGCCGCGCGGAGATGAGCTGCACGTTGATGCGCACCCGATTGCCCAGGAGCAGCGCCGAGCCTTCGAGGATGGCGTCCACGTTGAGTTCGCGCGCGATCTCCGGCAATGCCTTGTGGACGCCCTTGTACTTCATGGCGCTGGTACGCGAGATCACGCGCAGCGCCTTGAGTCGGGCCAAGTCGGAGATAAGTGCTTCGGTCATGCCGTCGGCGAAATACTCCTGCGCGGGGTCGCGTGAGAGGTTCTCGAGCGGAAGCACGGCCAGTGAGCGGATGATGTCGTCCCCAGACTCCACTGGCGCGTGTTCGAGCTGCCGTTGGAGCGCACGCAGATCCCGGGCCAGCTCCGCGGCGCTCTGGAATCGTGCGCGCGCGTCCTTTTCCAGACACCTCGAGACGATCCGATCCAGTTCCATGGGGAGGTCGGCGCGCACCGTCTGGAGTGGAGCGGGTGTGTCGCGCAGGATCGCCGAGCCGACGTCAGCCGAGGTCACGCCGACGAACGGCCGGTGGCCGACGGCGAGCTCGTACAGGATGATCCCGAACGCGAAGAGATCGCTGAGTGCGTCCACATGTCCACCGCGGATCTGCTCCGGGGCCATGTACGGCACGGTTCCCATCACCTGCCCCTCGGTCGTCAGCGGTGACGCGAGCGTTTGCGTCGTGCTGTCCGACGGGTCGGAGTCCCCACCGGCAGCAAGCTTCGCCAACCCGAAGTCCAGCACCTTCACCCGACTCTCGCGGGTCACCATCACGTTGCGCGGCTTCAAGTCCCGGTGCACCACACCTCGTTCATGCGCCGCCGCCAGCGCGTCGGCCAGCGGGATCGCGAGTTCGAGGATGCGCGTTACCTGCATTCCGCCGGGCGTGAGCAGCGCGTCGAGCGTTGTGCCTTCGACCAGCTCCATGGTCAGGAAGCGAACGCCGCCGGCCTCTTCGATGGAGTGGAGCACGACGATGTTGGGGTGGGTGAGCGACGCGACGGTCCGGGCTTCGAGTTCGAATCGGGCCAGGCGGTTCGGATCGGCGGCGAACGCTTGCGGCAATACCTTGAGCGCCACGTCACGCCCGAGCCGCGTGTCGCGCGCGCGGTACACCTCGCCCATGCCGCCAGCGCCCAGGGGCGCGACGATCTCGTAGGTGCCGAGACGGGTGCCGGGGGTAAGGGCCATCCCGGTAATCTAACTTAGGACGGCCCTCGCCGCCGGCGCGGACGATTGCGGCTCCGGATCAATCGCCTCCTGAGCGTTATCTCGCGATGACCATCCGGCCGGTCTTCGCTCCGCGCGGTGTGCGGATGTTATAGAAGTACATGCCGGACTTGAGCAGCTCTCCGGTGTCGGCACGCCCGTCGATGGCCAATCGATGCACCCCCGCCGGCGCGTCCGCGAGGCTCACCACATGACGCACGCAGCGCCCGGTGAGGTCATGGATGCTGACCTCGAGGAACCCGGCGAATGGCATGTGGAAGCTCAAGGTGGATTGTGACCGCATCGGGCTCGGAGCGATCGTGGGTCGCGATGGAATCCCCGGAGTGGGTTCCACGCCGGTGACGGCGCTCACCGTGATCGTCGTGCTCGCCGAGCCCGAGAGGGCGTTGGCGGCGGTGAACGTCACCATGTGGCCGCCCACCTGGGCCAGCGTCGGTGTCCAGCTGAACGTGCCGGTGGTGTTGTCGGGGCCAGCGGTGAACGTCGCCCCGATCGGCATGTCGGTGGCGATAAGCGAAGTGATCGCCTGGCCATCGGGGTCGGCAGCGCTCACCTCGAAGTTGAGCGATGCGCCATCGTTGACCGAGGCGGTGGCCTGAGCGGTCACGACCGGGGCGCGGTCGACGTCGCCCACCGTGATCGTCGTGCTCGCCGAGCCCGACAGCGCGTTGGCGGCGGTGAACGTCACCGTGAAGTCGCCCGACTGGCCGAATGTCGGCGTCCACTCCAGCGTGCCGGTGGTCTTGTCGAGGCTGGGAGTGAACGTCGCCCCTGTCGGCATGTCCGTCGCGATGAACGAGCTGATCGCATCGCCGTCGGAATCGTTGGCCGTGACGTTGATCGTGAGGAGCACGCCCTCGTCGACCGAGGCGGTGGGCGGTGCCGTCACGACCGGGGGATTTGGTGTGACAATCGCGTCTCCCGCCAGCGACAGCAGGTAGACCGCACCGCGATCGAGCCCACCGTCGTCGTCGTAGCCCACTCCGGAGACGAGCACCTGCCCGGCGCCGCCAGCGCCATCGAGGTCACCCAGCACGGCGAGGCCCGATCCGAACTCGTCGTCATCGTCGATCAGCGAGCTGATGGTGCCGCCCGATTGGCTACTGATCTCGAGGTGTGACAGCACGCCTCCCGTGCCGTTCAGGAACATGATGTACACCGCCCCGCGATTCAGCCCGGCACCGTCATCGCTGCCCGCGGTGACAGCCAGTGTCAGCACGCTGGGTCCGTCGCCATCGAGGTCCCCGAGGGAGACGACGGCCGTTCCAAGATTGTCCCGGTTTTCGAGTAGCGCTGTGAAGTTGCCCGACATGTTGCTGAGTTTATAGTGTGAAAGCACGGTGCCCGCGGAGTTGAGGAGCAGCAGGTAGACGGCTCCGCGATCAGTCCCACCGTCGTCATCATCCACCGCGGAGACCGCGAGTGTGGCCACGCTCGGCCCGGGGCCGTCGTAGTCACCCACATGGGCGACGTCCTCGCCGAAATTGTCGTTGTTGTCGAGCGTCGCGGTGAAGTTGCCTTCTGTGCTGCTGATTTTGGATTGGGACAACACGCTGCCCGAACTGTTCAGGAACAAGATATAGGTGGCGCCCCGGTTGACGCCGCCGTCATCGTCGGCGATGACGCCCACTGCCAGTGCGCCGGCGCTCGGTCCGGGACCGTCGAGATCACCGATCCCTGCCACCGCGCCGCCGAACTCCTCGTCCAGGTCGAACGTCACGCTCAAGTTGCCTTCCGTGCTGCTGATCTTTTGATGCGAAAGCACGCTGCCCGCGGCATCCAGAAAAAGTACATACACCGCGCCGTAGTTCGATCCGCCATCGTCGTCGCCGACGACGCCGACCGCCAGCGCGCCGACGCTGGGGCCCGGGCCGTCCAGGTCGCCCAGCGAGGCGACGCTACTCCCGAACTCGTCGTCCGCCTCGAGCACGCCGGTGAAGTTGCCCTGCGTGCTGCTGATCTTCTGCTGCGACATCACGTGGCCGGCAGCATTCAGGAACAGGATGTAGACGGCACCCCGGTGGGTTCCGCCGTCGTCATCGCTGATGGTACCCACCGCGATCGCTCGGACGCTGGGCCCGGGACCATCGAGGTCTCCCAGGCTGGCGACGGCGTCCCCGAACTCATCGTGGTCGTCGAGCAGGTGGCCAAAGCTGGCGAGGGTGTCGCCGTTGATCTTCTTGTAGCTGAGGACGGTGCCCGGCTGTGCCGACGCCGGGCCGCACAGGAACGCGACCAGCAGGGCGCTGCTCAACAGGGAAGCTGTGAAGCGCAAGAAGCCAGGGCGCATGGTGGGCTCGAGAGGTTCGGGGTCATGAAAAGTGGCCCAGCCCTCCCTAGCCAGTGCCAAGAACCATTCCAGTATCCACCGTCTGATTCAGCGTCCACAAGCTCCAACCGAAGTTTGTGGCTGCGAAATGTCTCCGTCCGGGCGAACTGCAACGTGAATGCGTCCTACCCTGCGACACGTCAGGCTCACAGCCTCAGCCATGGCGTTTCCAGAGCCCCGTTGCTAGGGTGCGTCACGCATGCTCCAAACGTCCGCTCGCCCCACCCGCGTCCGCGCGGCATTGCTCGCGACCGCCGCCACACTCGCGTTCGCGCTGCTCGGGTTCGCGGCCTGGAGCCTGTGGCGCTACTCCGAGATGATCATCGGACCGAGGGTGCCTTCCACGCTTCGCGAGCAGCGCGTGTTCGCCGTCGAGCCCGGCCGCGTCCGATTATCTCGGGATCGCCAGAGCCTGCAGGCCGGCGCCTGGGCGCTCGAGTGGCAGGACGGTTACGCGCGGATCGGGCGTGTGCTCGCCTCTGACGACTCCAGCGTGGTTCGCGAGTTCACTGCCGTCGTGGGCCGACCGCCGGCGGGCGGCTGGGCCAGCCTGCGGGGTGTATCGCGCTCGGCGGACCCCTCGACGCTCCTCGGGCTCGCTTACGAGACGACCAGCTTCGAGGGGCCCCTGGGGAGGTACCCCGCCTGGTACGTGCAGGGGCAGGACTCGACCTGGGTGATCTACGTGCACGGAATCGGCGCGAACCGGGCCGAGGGACTGCGGACGCTCTCGGTGCTCTCGCCCCGCGGACTGCCCGGCCTGCTCATCACCTATCGGAACGACGTGGACGCGCCACGCTCGCCCGACGGGCTCTACCATCTGGGCCTCACCGAGTGGCAGGACATCGAGGCGGCGGCACGTCACGCGTTGTCGCAGGGCGCACGCCGATTGCTGCTCGCGAGCTACAGCATGGGCGGACAGGTCACGATGCAGTTCATGGCGCGTTCACCGCTCGCCAGCCAGGTCGCGGGCGTCATCCTCGAAGCGCCGGCCCTGGACTGGAACGCCACGCTCCTTCACCGAAGCCGGATGCTGGGTGTGCCATCGCTCGCGACCTTGCTCGCCAAATGGATCGCCGCGATGCGCGCGGGTCTCGACTGGGATCAGCTCGACCGCGTGCGCCACCACGAGGGCGTCACCGCGCCGATCCTGCTATTCCACGGAATCCACGACGAATTCGTCCCCTTCGCTTCAAGCGAGGCGTATTCCCGAGCCCTGCCCGAGCAGGTCACGTTCGTCCGAATCGAGATCGCCAACCACGTCGAAGCGTGGAACGCCGATCCCGCCCGCTACGCCACGATCGTGAACCAGTGGTGCACGACGAACGCCATCGGGAGTGACCCGCGCTAGTTCACGGCGCACCGGCTAAGGTGCATAGACGAAGCGTCCGGTCGAGCGACCCTCGGCCGCACGCACGAGGTAGAAATAGACACCCGGCGAGAGCGCCCCGCCGCCGTCATCACGCGTGTCCACTGGGATCCGGTGGAGTCCAGCGGGAGCATCCGATTGGTCCATGAGCACGCGAGCGCGCCGCCCGGTGATCTCGTAGAGCTCGACGACGAGGGATCCCGCTCTCGTCGTCACAAATGTGAGCGTGGATCGCGACCGCAACGGGCTCGGCGACAGCGCGCCACGGAGCGGCACACGGCCCTCCAGGTCGCTCTGGAGTGATTCCGGCCCAGTCCCGGGCTGGCGGGCGTCGTTCCCCGCCAAGAGTGCGGGGCCCGTTCCGGTGACGTTGCGGATG
This sequence comes from uncultured bacterium, assembly GCA_964418975.1. Lineage (GTDB taxonomy): Bacteria > Eisenbacteria > RBG-16-71-46 > RBG-16-71-46 > RBG-16-71-46 > JAIOPA01. Next base: position 19,972 of record CAYQNV010000081.1, read on the forward strand.
GAGATGTTGTCGGTCACAAAAACCTCGTTGCCGACCACGGGAAAGTCGATGACCTGGAAGTCCAGTGTCGAGCCGCTCGACACGGTGATGTAGTCCACAGTCACCGGCTGCCAGTTCGAGGTCAGAGGGACGCCGGAAGAATAGATCGAGCCGGTCTTGGTCGACCCCAGGTACTCGCGCACCTGAAGCTTGGCCGTGCCGAGATGCGCGACCGAGCGCACCCAGGCCGTGAACCGGTACTTGGTGCCGGCAGCCGGCACGCTGGCCACCCAGTTGGGGCTGTCGTTGCAGCCGAAGCTCGCCGTGGTCGAGCCGCCGGTGATCTGTAGTCCCCAGCCGCCATCGAAACCACCCGCGATGCGAGCGAGCACTCCGCCCGAGTACGACCCCCATCCCGTCGAATTCGTTTCGAACGACGGATTGCCGACGAGGTTCGGCTGACTCGGGACCGCGGCCACGAGGATGGGAACGGACCGGGTGCCGGTGCCGCCATCGTTGTCGGTGACCATGACCGTGAGCGTCCAGCTTCCCGCCGCATAGGAGTGGGCCGGAGACACCGGGGAGGCCTGCGGACCGACGACGAAACCATCGCCGAAGTCGAATCCGTAGGTGACGATCGATCCGTCCGGGTCCACCGAGCCGGTCGCATCCGCGGTCGTCAGAATCGGGTCATTCCCCGTGGAGGGCGTCGCGGTCAACGCAGCCACGGGTAGCTGATTGGGGGGCAATACGGTGATGACCGTCGTGGCATCGCCCGACAGCGCGTTCGTCGCCGTGAACGTGACGCTGTGGTTACCCACGTCGCCGGCCCCCGGGGTCCAGGTGAGGGTGCCGCTGGTGTTGCCGGGGCCGGGCGTGAAGTTCGCACCGGACGGAAGGACACCGGCAGTGATCGAAGTGAGTGGATCGCCGTCAGGGTCCGAAGCCGTCACGTTCACGGTGATCGTGGTCCCGGCCCTGCCGCTGGTGGCCGCCGGAGCCACCACGACCGGGGAGCGATCCACGTCATTCACCGTGATGCTGGTGCTCGAGGAGCCGGCGAGGGCATTGGTCGCGGTGAACACCACCGTGTAAGAGCCCGACTGCGAATGATCCGGGATCCACGACAACGTGCCGCTGGTATTCCCCGGCCCGGGCGCGAAGCTCGCTCCAGTGGGAAGGCCGCTGGCCGTGAGCGACGTGATCGCATCGCCGTTCGGGTCCGATGCCGTCACGTTCACCGACAGCGCCTGATTCTCGTTCACCGACGCCGCGGGCGGCGCGGTCACCACCGGCGCCTGGTCCGCCGGTGCCACGGTGAGGGTGGTGGTGGCAGACCCGGACAGGGCGTTCGTGGCGGTGAATGTCACGCTGTGCTCGCCCACATCGCCGGCTGCGGGAGTCCAGCTGAGCGTTCCATCCGTGTTGTTCGGGCCGGGCGTGAAGCTTGCCCCGGTCGGGGCCCCGGAAGCCACGAGCGAGGTGATCGCATCGCCGTCGGGATCGGATGTGGTCACGTTCACCGTGATCGTGGATCCAACGTTGCCGGCGGCCGAAGCCGGAGCCGTCACGACCGGGGCGCGATCCACGTTGTCCACGGTGATGCTGATGCTCGCGGAGCCACTCAATGCGTTGCTCGCGGTGAACGTCACCGAGTAGGAGCCCGACTGCGAATGGTCCGGGATCCACGACAGCGTGCCGGTGGTGTTCCCCGCCCCGGGCGTGAAGCTCGCCCCGGCGGGCAGCTCGCTGGTCGTGAGCGATGTGATCGGATCCCCGTCGGGGTCGGCGACGGTCAGCGCGACCGACAGCGCCTGATTCTCATTCACAGACGTCGTGGCGGGTGCGGTCACGACAGGCGCTTGATCCGCTGGCGCCACGGTGAGCGTGGTGCTGGCCGAGCCCGACAGAGTGTTCGTGGCCGTAAATGTCACGCTGTGTTCACCCACGTCGCCCACAACGGGCGTCCACGAGAAGGTGCCCGTGCTGTTGTCTGGGCCGGGCGTGAACGTCGCGCCGGCGGGCAGCACCGTGGCTTCCAACGAAACGATCGCCTGGCCGTCGGGGTCCGCCGCACTCACCGCGAACGTCAGCGTCTCGAGCGCACGACCTCCCGCAGACGCCGGCGCGCTGACGACGGGTGGGCGGTCCACGGCACTCACCGAGATGAGCGTGTTCGCCGAGCCCGTGAGCACGTTGCTCGCCGTGAAACTCGCGAGGTGATCGCCAGCGTCGCCGCTGCCCGGTGTCCAGCTGAGCGTGCCGCTGGTGTTTCCGACACCCGGTGTGAAGGTCGCTCCGAGAGGAAGGGTCGTGGCGGTGAGCGAGGCGATCGGGTCGCCATCCGAGTCAACAGCCGTCACCTCCACCGTCAGTAGACTGCCCACGAGCACGCTGGCGCTGGGCGGGGCCGTCACCGTCGGGGCGCGATCGACGTTGTTCACCGTGAGGCTCGTACCGGCGGAGCCGCTCAGCGCGTTGCCCGCGGAGAACGTCACGGCATACGTGCCAGACTGGTCGAAGTCCGGCGTCCAACTCAGTGTGCCGCTGGTATTTCCGGCCCCTGGGGCGAACGTGGCGCCCAGCGGAAGATCGCTGGCCGTGAGCGAGGTGATCGCGTCCCCATCGGGATCCGACACGGTCACGTTCACCGTGATCGTGGAGTTCTCATCGCCAGAAGCCGTCGCCGGTGCCGAGACCAGCGGTGCGCGGTCCACGTTGCTCACCGTGATGCTGGTGGCCGACGCACCGCTCAGCGCGTTGCTGGCGGTGAACGTCACGGTGTGCACACCCGACTGCGTGAAGTCCGGCGTCCAGTTCAGTGTTCCGCTGGTGTTCCCGGGTCCGGGGGTGAACGTCGCCCCCGTGGGAACACCGGTCGCCGTGAGGGACGTGATGGCGTCACCGTCGGGGTCCGCGGCGCTCACGACCACTTCGAGCGAAGCGTTTTCGTCACCCGACAGGGTCGCAGGTGCGCCGACGACCGGGGAACGGTCCACGTTGTCGACCGTGATGGCCGTGCTCGCCGCACCACTGAGCGCGTTGCTGGCGGTGAATGTCACCGTCCAGGAGCCGGCCTGGTCGAACGCGGGCGTCCAGCTCAGCGTTCCCGAGGTGTTCCCGGCGCCGGGCACGAACGTCGCACCCGCCGGCATGTTCGACGCCGCGAGCAAAGTGATCGCATCGTTGTTCGGGTCCGCGGCCGTCACATTGACCGTGAGGAGCTGGTTCTCGTTCACGCTCACGGCGGCGGGCGCCGTCACGACCGGGGGCAGATCCACGATGAGCGACGACACGGTGGCGCTCTCGCTATCGGTATAGCCGATCACGTCCGTCACCGTGACGGTCGCGGTCCAGGTGCCGGCGGCGTAAGTGTGGCTCGTCTGCGGCGAGGCCTGAGGCCCGACGATGGTGCCATCACCCAGATTGAACCGGTAAGAAGTGATCGCACCGTTCGGGCTGCTGGAGCCCGACGCGTCGAGGGAGACGGTCAGCGGAGCCGGCCCCGAGGACGGCGTCACCGTGAGCGCTGCGACCGGGAGTGCTCCCGTCGCCTGGAACTCGAGTGCGCCCCGGTCGGCGTAGGCGATGCTGCCCACACCCGTGTTGGGCACGCCGGGGTCATCGACACGGACGCGCCCGAGCGCGTCCGTCGCGGGCCAATCCGGGATGCCCGAGTGGGCCGCGTCGACCGCGGGAGACAGCGGCAGCAGCTCGAAGTTTCCGCTCGCCGGATTGGTGAATGTCGGATTCGACTGGAGCGAGTGGCTATCGTGTCCGGTCGCCGCGCTGTAAGCGGCGACGGTGGAGTATGACGTGCTGATGTACTTGACCGGCGCCTGGCTCGTGGAGTTCCAGAACAGGTTGTAGTCCGAGACGAAGCCAACGGAGGACTGCGAATCCACCCACAGATCGGTCTCGAGCGGGCCGTCGGCGGGCAGCACATTGATGCCGTTGTCGATCGCGATACTGTTCTGCAGGCGGGCTCCCGGCGAGTTTCCCTCGATCGAGAAGCCGTTCTTGTAGTTGCCGTAGGCGACACAGCCGATGATGGTCGAGTTCGCGGAGTTGAGGTTATCGAAGCCGTGGTCGCCGTTGCTCCACGAGATGTTCTGGATCGAGCTGTTGTTGTCGGAGGAGGTGTTCTGCTGCAGGCCAGAGTCCTGATTGTGGTGGAGACGATTGCGCTGGAGCAGGTTGTTCGTGGATCGATTCAGGTAGATGCCATTGGCCTGACGCACGGTGGGATGCGCGTTGTTGAACGACTCGTTGTCCTGGACCGTGCACGCGGTGGAACTGGCGGTCAGGGCGATGCCGTGGTCCTGGGTGTTGCTGACCACATTCTGCTCGACCAGCGTGCCCGTGCTGCCGTTGAGCGCGATGCCGTACCGGTAGGCATTGGTCACGGCGTTCGCGCGGAGGATGTTGTTGTTGGATCCGCTCGTGACGTAGATGGCGCGGTCCTCGGTGCGCGCCACGGTGAAGCCCTGGATCGTCACGTAGGATCTCGCCGAAAGCCGGATGCCGTAGGTGCGGCGGCCGACGAGCGTCGCGTGAGCTCCCGGATTCGCACCGCCGATGTTCACGTACAGGCCACCGCTCGACCCGCCCACGTAGACAAAACTATTGAGTGGCAGCGAAGCGGGAGCCGCGGTCGAGGGCGTGAGCCGGACGCCGTTCACGAAGACCTGCTTGGTGCTCCAGTTGACACTTGCCGCGCGGTAGACCGTGCCCGAGGACAGGGCCCATTTGGAGGTGCCCGAGAAGTCATCGGCGCCGTCCACGACCACGCCGGGGCCGGAGGTCTGGAAGATGTAGTGGTTCCCCAGGGCCCCTGACGCGGGCACCGTGAGCGTCTCCCGATAAGTTCCTGGCTTGACGATGATCACGGTGCCGGGACCATTGCGCGCCGCGGCGGCACCCGTGATGGTCTTATAGGGGAGCGCCTCGGTGCCCGGATTGTTGTTGTTGGCCGCAGGATGCTGCGTGTCGACGTAGAACGTGCCTGCTGCGAGCGCCGGGAGGGCGCTCAGCGAAAGCAGCGCGGCAGCCACGCACGCACGGACCGCCGCTCGCGTCGACCGCAGTGTGAGTCTCCGAAGCGCTGTCACACGGCACGTCGGCTCGAAATTCATACGGGTGGCTCCCGGAAGAAGGTCTTTGGAGAGGAGGCACGTGGAAGGTGGAGGCGTGACTGGGTGCGCCGGCCGTGGCGCGATGACGGTCCGAGTGCGCATGGGGGGACACACGCAACTCCCGGCACAGTCGAGATCGCTGCTCGGCCGGCCGCGAGGAACGCCGCTTCTTGACCGCCGGATCTGGACGGGAGGAGCCGGCGGGGTGGTGCGCGAGGGGGGCTCTCGCTTGCTTGCCATCATAGTCTGTGGCGGCACGCGGAACAGAGAGAATTCTTCGCGAATCTGACGCTCACCCCTTCCGCACGCCCCGGAACGCCCTCCCAGGGGGCGTGGCGCCCGCCTGGAAAGCCAGGGTGTGGCGGTGGCGTCCTGGTTTTGTCCGTGGCCGGCTCGACCCTGCTGACCCCACCCGCGCGGCTTGGCGATTGCGCGGCAGGAGGTTGGCGGCGAGGGTGTTGCACGAGGGTTTCGATGGAGACTGCCGTGGTCCCTTGCTAGGGTACGCCGGTCGCGCGGGCATTCGGCCGGCAGCTTTCCCAGATTCCCAAGGAGTCCGCATGCACCACCGCATCGCCAGCTCGGTCCTGCTGCTCGCGACACTGGGGCTCCCCGCTCGTTCGATCGCCCAGGAGAAGCCCTCGAGCACCGTCACGGTCACGTCGGCGGTCACCGGACTCCATCAGTTCGATAGCCAGCTCCGATCGGGCGGCGCGGTGCGGATGAGCGGTGTCTCGATCGCCGCGGGGGTGACGCGGCAGTGGATCCCGGCGCTATCCGCTGGGCTCTCGCTGCGCGATGTCTCCGAGGAATGGCGCTTCGCTTCCTCGACGATGCTGGCGGGAGGTGCGCCGTGGCGGAACCTGCGCCGTTCCAGCGTCGGCCTCAGCTCGAGGCTCGCGCTGTCCCGGACCGTGCTCGTCGGCGTCTCCCCCTCGGTGGAGTGGGCGTACGACAAGCGCGCGGGCACCGGGGACGCCGCCACCTATGGTGGGGCGCTGAGTGTCGTGAAACTGGTGCGGCCCGGGCGCACGCTCGGCGCCGGAGCGAACATCCAGCGACAGTTCTACTCGGTCAAGCTGTCGCCGTTCGTGGTGGTCAACTGGAAACTCGACGACCGATGGCGGATCGCGAACGCGCCGAGCACGAGCCCCGAGGGCGGCGGCGGAGTCGAGTTGCGTTGGGCCTCGGTCCAGAACTGGGAACTGGCTGCTGGTGGCGTCATTCGCTCCCAGCGATATCGTCTCGCGGACAGCGGGACCAGCGTCGGGCGGATTGGCGAGTACAGCAGCATTCCGCTGTTCGCCCGGTGCTCGCGGAACCTGGGGGCCCGATTCAAGGCTGACCTCTACCTCGGCGCGGCGGCGAGCGGGCGGCTGCGCATAAGGGATTCGTCGGGGCGCGAACTCGCGTCGGTCGGCTCCGACACGGCCCCCGCGATGGCGGCAACGCTATCGCTCAGGTAGGGCGACCAGGGCCCGGGCGGCAGGTCCGCGGTCGCGTCGCCACAGCTCGCCCGACAAGTCCAGGCTGAGGCCAGTCTGGTTCAGTGTGTAGCTGCCGATCTCGGAATCAAGCGGCGCCGTAGTTCCCAGCCTCGCGGCGCTCCGCTCGAACCGGTGAAAACCGCGCACGCCCCACCGCCCTCGGCCCGAGACGCGCAACCCGATCTCCACGCCCTGAACCACATCCTCGCGCCCATGGTTATATCGGTCTGCGGGACGGTCGGAGGTGTGCGTGCGATGCTCGAGCTGGTAGGCGAAGTCGGGAGTCCACGTCCAGTTGCCGGTCGCGTTGAGGGTCAGGCGACCGTCGACGGCCCCCTTGATCCCCCGATAGCTCAGGTCCGGCTCGCCGCCCACCGGTTCGCTGTCCGTGGCACGCGCTCGTCGCTCGACATAGCCGACGCCCAATCTCACGCTCCCGGCGCGGGGCAGGTCGTCACGGCCGGTCTGGAGTTCGATCCGGTGGAAGTCGGAATCGCGTTCACGAAAGTCAGCCCCGTGTCGCCTGCGTTCAAACCGGTAGCCGGGCTCGACCCACGCGCCTCGCAGCACCGGATGCCGCCAGGCGAGCGCGCCGCCCTGCAAGTTGTACCTCGCGTCGAGGTAACGTTCAGCAGCCGGCAGCGAAACCAAGTCGTCGTCATGGAGCCGGCGCAGGTATCGTTCCGGTGCCCCGGCATACGCGAGTGTGAGCCGTCGCCCGCCCACGAAGTGCTCGCGCCAGGTCACGTCCAACTCGCCGAAGTTCGCGATGCCGTTGGTGACGTGTACCTCGCCCTCGCCCCGGATCCGAATCGATCGTCGACGACCATCGCCGCGGTCGAGCTGCCATTGCAGAGCGAGGCTCGGCCGGGAGACGACGTCGTCCGGCTGCGTGATGCCATAGCGATAGGTGGACAACCCGGAGCCCAGGTCCGCCAGCTGCGGAACGGAGTACTTGAAGACGTTGTCGTCCCGGTAGGTGGCCCAGGCCGCGGAAAGCGTGAGCACCTGCTCCGGTGCCGCGCCGGCGGGGGCGGGGGCGGGAATCAATGCAAGTACTGCCGCAAGTGCGACTCTGCGCCACAGACGCCGCTTCCGCAGAGATGCCACGAGTCGGTTCACTTGTGGCTCCTCCGCTTCCGGCGCACCGACAACATCATCACGGGCGGGACGATCAGGACGATCGACCACACCAGCAGCGGCAGCAACGGCAGCCGCGGGCTGATCCATTGCCGGGTGCGGTTGTCCGTGGCAGCATCCGGCGAGAGGCCGGTGGCTTTGCCCACGTCGATGGCCTGCGACCCACGTCCACTGATGCGGTTGCGCCGCAGCGTGGTGAGATCCGCTCGACCCGCGATCACCAGGCCTCGGGCGGTGACGCCCTGGATCGCATTGTTCTCGACCACGTTGCCCACGGAGTTCTTGACCACGATCCCGCCCTGTCCCCCATGGATGCGATTGTCGACGACGTGATTGCCATCCGAACCGTCGTAGAGGTAGATCGCGGATTCTCGCGTGCCACGGATCGTGTTCCCGGTCACCATGTTGCCCACCGACTGATGCAACCGGACGCCAAAGCGATTGTCATGCACGAGGTTGCCCCGCACCCAGCCGTGGTTGCCGCCCTGTAACGCGATGCCAACGTCGTTGTTCCACACCTCGTTCGTATCCACCACGTTTCCGGTCGAGGGGACAGCCTGGAGGTGGCGCGGATCGCCATCGTTCGCCACCTTGCCATCGTCGAGCATGATGCCGTGGCCGCGATTGGAGTAACTGAAGTTCCCACGCACGACGTTGCCACGACAACCGCGCGAGAAGATGATGCCGTGGCTGCCATTGTCGTGGGCGCGATTCCCCGTGACGGTGAAGTAGTCGCTGTGATCGTGTGGGTCGAAGCCGTAGCCCGCATTGTTGGCGAACACGTTGTCCGTCCATCGCATGCTGTCGGCTTCAAAGGTATAGGCCCCGATGAAGTTGCGTTCGAATCGGCAGTTCGCCACCGCGCCACGGCACTTGCCGCCGGCCCCGCCCTTCCACGCGGCGCCCGAGGTCCAACCCGTGCCGAATCCGAGGTCGGTGACGTCCGCCCGGCTCATGTCCATGGCTCCGCCCATCGCTGTGAGGAAAGCACGACCGTCCACGCCGATCCGGTCAGGGCCGCGCAGGGCTGGGTCCCACGATCGGATTCGGACGCGCGCTCGCTCGGCGCCGGCGATCTCCACGCGGGCGCGCACGCCGACGAGGCTGGCGAGCCCGCGGGGACCACTGTAAAGGCGCAGCTCCTGCACCTCGGGGGCGCGGATCACCAAGCGGGCGTCGGGCCCCACCACCAGATGCTCGCGCAGCAACAGGGTGCCCGCTCCTACCGATTGGACTGACTGCGGGAAGCGCACCGCGAGCTCGGCGAGCGTGTAGGCCTTCCGCCGTCCGGGCAGCACCAGGCTCACGGGTCCGTGCTGCCCGTATGACGCCCGGAACGGCTGGCCGCGAGCGCCCGGCCGCTCAGAAACTTCGATGTTGTCGCGGATCCGGTTGTCCTTGCCCCATTCCGGCAGGGTCGACTGGACCATGACCGCGCGGGCGAAAGCGCCGGTCGGGTCGAACGTCCCCGAGTTGCCGAACACCTGGTAGCGATTGCCCTTGAGGTCCACCCAGGAGTCGGCCGCGCCCGCGCCCGTGCCAAGGAAGACGTTGTCGGCAATGACGCCTTCGGTCGTGCCCTCCTTGGCATCGACGCACTCGGCGGCGATCCCTGGACCGATGACATTGCCGACGACGCGATTGCGGCTGCTGGCATCCGGCTGGCCCTGGCTGTACGTCTTCCAGTTGGAGGCCGCGCTGCCGATATAGACGCCCTCACCGAAGAGCGGCGACTTGAGGCCGACGTGGTGCACCCAGCTGCGCTCGAGCGTGTTGTCGGTGCTCGCGCTGCGGAAGTGGATTCCCTCCTCCCCGATTCCGGAGATCTCCAGATCGCGCAGGACATTGTGTCGTGCGCCGTCCGTCACGATGCCCTTGCTCGCATGGCGCACCGAGAATCCGAGCAAGTACCAGTGGCTGGCCTTGAGGTGAAAGCCATATCCCGACTCGATCGATCGCTGCTCGAGAATCGCTCCGCGGGGGCCGCACAGCGTGATCGGCGCTTCGGGAGTCCCCGAGCTGACGGCGACGAACGTGCCGCGGTAGACGCCTGGAGCGAGCCGAATATGGTCACCGGGGCGGGCGCTTGCCAGCGCGGCGTCGAGCGCCGCAGCGGACGCGACCGAGACTCGGCGCCGCTTGCTCATCGCGCACGCGTCTGGAGGATCTCCGCTCGGTGCCGGCGATCGGCGTGCCGAGTGGCCCTCGCCGCTTCGCTCCAACCGGACCATCTCGGTGATACGCGCACGCTCGGCGCGCAGTCTTCGTTCGATCCCAGGCTGCGGCGGGGCGTCGAACGCGGCAGTACCCGCCCACGAAACCGACAATGCCAGGGGTATCGCAAGGGACCGAAGCTTCATGGAAGCGTCGATTCCGAGGCGGCGTTGGAGGGCTGGCGCAGCGAGGCCTCGCTCTGCCCCTCGCCCGCCACGCGGTCGCTCGAACGAGTCAGCCAACCCTGCGTGTTCATGGTCAGTGCCGCCCAGGTCTTGATGGGCAATGCGATCAGGATGACGACCGCCGTCGTGAGTGGCAGCCAGAGAATGTCCCGGGGATGCTCACGCAGGTGCGAGACGCTGCGGATCGCGCGTCCGAGGAGCATGCCGGCCAGACCCAATCCCACCAGGTCCCACCGCTGGTGAGCCAGCGCCACCGCTGTGAAGGCCAGACCGCACAGCATCGACAGAGGCGTCAGCAGGATCTGCAGCACCGCGATCTGCGTCATGAGGGGCTGGCGCCAGAGCCAGCCGTGGTGGATCGCGGTCAGGTAGCAGCGATAGGAATTGCGGCTCCAGCGCAGCCGCTGTTTGACGAACGCGCCGAATGAACTCGGAAACATGGACCAAGCGCGCGCCGAGCCCTGGTACACCGTCTTGTAGCCGCTACTCAGCACCAGCCAGGTCAGCCGACCGTCGTCCCCCGCGTCGCATCGGCGCCCGAGGAAGTGTTCGTGTTCGAGCTCAGGCAGCAGCGGGAGGATCACTTGTCGGCGATACGCAGCCGTCCGTCCAGAGAGGCAGGCGACGCCGCCCGCCATCCCCTGCGAGGGCACGTAATCGAGGTAACGCGTATTGACGAGCCAGTCGGCGACGACCCGCCACACACTCGTCTGGCGGCCGATCGCATTCTGGCGAGTGCCGACCCCACCGACCGACGGATCGACGAATGGCATCTGTACCGCCGCGAGCAACCCCGGTTCCCAGGCGGTGTCCGAATCCACGAGCACCACCGTCCCGTGCCGCGCGGCACGAACACCCACGCCCAGCGCCGATCGTTTGCCCCGGTGCAGAAAGGGAATGACCTTCACGCGATCATCGAGGTCGCGCTTGAGTCGTTCGAGAACCGCGACATCGCCGAGGTCGACGATCAGGAGGATCTCATCCGGATCCTCGGCGAGCCAGGACCCGAGGCAGCGCATCAGGACGTCCGGATCCTCACGGTAGACCGGCACCACGACCGACGTGCTGGACCTGTGATCGTTGACGAGCGGGCGGTATCGACGCGCGATCGCCCAGCGGACCGCCCACACGGTCCACGAGACGAGTCCGAACACCCCCATCGGGAGCAGGTACCAGAAGCGCTCCAACAGCTGTCCTGGTTCCAGGCTCCACGGCTCGAGCACGGATGCACTCCGTCAGGGCGAAGGATTCCATCCGTGGACGAGGGGCCGTCTCCGCGGCATGATATGTATTCACACCGAGCGCCGCAACGATTTTCACGGCCGTGATTTCGGCAATCGAGCGTCACCAGGGAGGCGAACGGCAGCTTTGCGTCTCGCGGTCGCCGGCTCACGCGCTTCAGCGGCGCGGGGACTCGTCTGCCAGCAAGCGTACGAATTCCGGGTCGACAGCGAGCAAGCGAAACTCGTCCTCGTCGCGTAGGAGTTTTCGCGAGATGCCGAGTGCGATCGCCCTCCGCACCGCGGCGATAGCCGCATCACGCCGACCACACACCGCGTGGACCATGGCCACGGAGTGAGTGCTTTGCGCATCCTGCTCAGGCAGGCTGGGGAGGAGGCCCTTGAGAAAGCGCTCGGATCGCTCGCAGTCTCCTGCCTTGGCGAGACAGAGCACATAGCGCATGCCGATGTCCCGGCTGTCCGGATTCACTGCCAGCTCCGATTCCAAGAGTCGCGCCGCCGCGCCGTACTCGGCCCGCGCCGCGTCGGTCCGCTGCTGCCGCACGTAGAGGTCTCCCAGATTCTGGCGCCTCGTGGAATGATTGGGTTCCAGGCGTACCGCGAGCCGGTAGTACTTCTCGGCTTCGTCCAGGCGTCGTGCGAAGAAGTAAGCCGTGCCGATGTTCGAGGCGAGGGTGCCGTCCATGGCTGGAGCCGGGAGGCGCTCGTATGCGGCGATCGCCTCGTCATACTTCCCTTCCAGCATTGCCAGCGCGGCAAGTTGCTCGTAGCCGCGATTCAGCTCGGGGGCGAGCTTGACGATATCCTCGAACGCGGCCCGGGCCCCGGCGTAGTCCCCCTTCCGGATGAGTAGTGCGCCAAGCGAGTTCCAGTTTTTCCAGTAGCCCGGGCGCAGCTCGATCGCACGTCGGATACTCGGCTGGGCGCTCACCAGCTCGCCCGCGTCGCGGTAGGCCGCTGCAAGGTGGAGATGGGCTTCGTCCCAGTTGGGGCTGGCGCTCAGGATCCCTCCCAACTCGGCGATGGACTCGGCGTAGCGACCGGAGCCGCGATAGATCTGTGCCCGAGCGAGCCGAGCTTCGAGGAGACCGGGGTTCAATTGGATCGCGCGGTCCGACGCTGTTTCCGCCTGGCGGAACAGCTCGGGGTCCTTGGTGCGGGCATGGAGCCGAAACAGCGCCTTGCTGAGGCCGGCGTGCGCGAGCGCGAACCGCGGGTCGAGCGCGATGGCCTTGGCGTAGAGTTCGACCGCCCGTTCGGGACCTTTGAGACCGTCGGCGAGATCCAGAAAGCGGCCGGCCTGGAGATAGGCGTCGTAGGCTGCGGTTGATCGGGTGGGCGCGGAGGCGAGCTCGATCGACTCCGCGGCGGACGTGTGCCCGGAGAGCGCTCGTGCGACATCGCGGACCAACTCCCGCTCGAGCCGGATCAGGTCGTCGCCGGCGCGCTCGAACCTTCCAGTCCACAGCACGAAACCGTTCCGGCCGTCCACGAGCCGAGCGTCGAGCTGGAGTTTGTCGCCGCGTCGCCGGATCGTGCCCTCGAGCACGGCGCTCACACCGAGCTCCCTGGCGATCGCCTTGACGCCCTGCTCGCGCTTCCGGAAGCTCCATGCCGTGGTGTGGCTCACCACATTGAGCTGGGGCACGCGCACCAGATCGCTCAGGACCTCCGACGCGATGCCCTCGCACAGGTACTCGAGCTGTGAATCACCCGTGAGGTTGGCAAACGGCAGCACGAGGAGACTGCGGGGCACTGCCGGCGGGCGGTCCCCAAACCACAGCACGGAGATCACCGCTGCGACGCCGACGAGCCCTGCGCCCCTCACGAGCACGCGCCTCCGCGATCTCGGCGTCGACTTCTGGTCTGGAGCCGCAAGCGCCAAGGCGAACAGCGAGGCGGTGCTGAAACGATCCGCTGGCGCCTTGGCAAGCGCCTTGGTGATGGCCTGCGACACCAACGCCGGGACCGTCGAACGCAACACCGTGACCGGGCGCGGCTCCACGACGAGGTGTTGATGCACGAGGCTCTCGGCGCTGGGTCCGGTGAAGGGTGGTTGCCCCGCCAGCATCTCGTACAGGACGCAGCCGAGGGAGTAGAGATCGGAACGTCTATCGAGATCCTTGGAGCCGGCGACCTGCTCGGGGCTCATGTACGCCGGCGTCCCCAGCACCATCCCGCCGGTCGTCGCCGAGTGACTGCCGGCCATGTCGATCGCCCGCGCAATCCCGAAGTCCGCGACCACCGCATGTCCGCTCTCCAACAGGATGTTCTCGGGTTTGATGTCGCGGTGGACCACATCATGGCTGTGGGCGTGGCTCAGTGCGTCGGCGATCTCGCGGGCGATCTGCAGCGCGTCGTCGAGTGGAAGCTGCTTCTCGCGTGTGAGCCTTGCCCGGAGCGACTCGCCTTCCACGAACGGCATGACGTAGTAGAGGAAGCCGCCCGCCTCGCCGGAGTCGTGTAAGGGCAGGATGTGGGGATGATTGAGCCCGGCCACGATCTGGATCTCGCGCAGGAACCGCTCCGGGCCGATCTCCGCCGCCAACTCCGGGCGGAGCACCTTGAGAGCGACCTGACGGCGATGCCGGAGATCCTCGGCCAGGAACACCACCGCCATCCCGCCTTCGCCCAGCTTGTGCAGGAGGTGGTAGCGGGCGGCCAGCGATTCCTAGAGTCGTCCGAGCAGATCGATCATTTGCGTCTCGCTCCGAACCAGCCGACTTCCCGTCGGCTGGTCCGCCGACGTCGGTACGGGCCCTCACATCCAAACTCCGTGGCGTCCTCCTTGGCCTTCAGCGCGTGTGAGAATCGCCTTCGCCGTGTTCCCTCATGTGACCCCAATGTGTACCCGGAAGCTCGCTGACGTAGACGTGCAGGGCCTCTCCACCACCCGGCGAATGGGCCCGGATCACCATGAGCGCCGAACCGACCTTCGTGACGGCGTCGGCGATCCTGCCCACCCGCCCCAGCCCTTCGATCGCGTCGCCCGCCACGACCCGGCACCAAGGGGGACAACGAATGGGAGGCACCTTGGGAAGGGGTTCATCGTCTCCCGTGGGGAAGGCGAGCTCCAATGCGGCCTGTACCGCCGGGTCCGAGACCGGAATCCCCGAACTCAGAAGTCCCCGACTCTTGAGGTCCTTGCCCACAGCGGCGATGACGTCGCTGTAGTAGCGAAACGAATTCTCTACACCGCGGCACTTGAGCCACAGCTCCTCGAGCGAGATGAACTCCGGCATGGCGACCTCCGTTGTGGGTGTGGCACGGCCCCGTGGATGAGCGCTCCGGACGACTGCTCCGAATGTTCATCCACGCCGGAATGAAGCAACCTTCAACAGTGCGTGCAGCTTGCGATTGAGCGGATGATCCTCGTCCGCGTGCACCCAGACGGTCCGCAGTTGCTGAAGCACCTGCCGGGCGCGGTCGTACCGCCGGGTCCGAATCAGTGCATCCCCCAATCCGAGCAGCGCCTCCGGCGCGCGCGGGTTCAATCGGAGCGCGCGCTCGAACTCGGGTATGGCCTGTCGCGAGTCGCCAGCGGCCACCAGCGCGGACGCGAGCGCGGTGCGGAAGAAAGGGTCGTCGCCCGGGCTCGCATAGCGGAGGGCAGCTTGGAACCACGCCGCGGCTCCCCGTGGCTCGGCGCCGGCAAGGGCGATCATTCCACGCAGGTGGTGATAGAAACGACGACGCATCCGATCGTCTGGATCGAGAGTGTTCTGCCCCGAGGTCGAGAACTGCCTGACGATCGCGCGAGCATGCTGGCTGGCGCTCAGCGTGTCGCGCGCGCCCGCGGCAAGTAGGCCCGCGAGCCAGTGATTGTAGGCATCCGGCTGGTCTCGGAGAGGACCCGTCATCAGCCTCGAGCCCTCGGCGAATCGTTCGCGAAGGAATGCGACATACGCGCGATACGACGTGCCACGGGTCGAGGAACGGTACAGGTCGGGCTGGCGCTCGAGTGCGCGGTAAATGCTGTCGGCGGCGTGCAGCCGTCCGAGGTCAGCGAGCAGCACCCCTCGCATCAGGAGGTCGGCGGACGGGCGGCGGAGCGCCAGCGAATCGCACAGTGCCAATGCGATCTCGTAGTCGCCGAGCAGGAAGTGGAGGCCGATCAGCGAATGAAGTGGTCCCATTTCATCTGGGAACTCCTTGCGCCAGCCTTCTACCAGCGCCAATGCCTTGTCCCGGTGTCCGGTGTTCACATAGTCGTTTGCCCAAGCCGGATAGTACGAGTAATCGAACGGGTTCAGCCGGTGGATGACCGCGTACTCCGAGGCGGCTTCGCTGAACCGGCGCTCGGCCTCGAAGATCTCCGCGAGCGAAGCACGTGCCATGAGATCACCCGGGTCCACATTCAGGAGCGCCTCGTACTTCGCCTTGGCCGCATCGAGTTGGTCGTCCTCCAGCAGCTGCTGCGCCTCGACCAGTGTGCGGGTTCGGGCCGAGGCCTTGAAGCGGTGCTGCATCGCAAGAGAGAGGTGCCGCTCGTGCTCGCGATGCTCCGGAGTCAGTTGAGCAAGCAGCAAGTGTGCGTCTGTGAAGCTCGAGTCCACGGCAGTGGCCTGGCGCAAGCTTCCGAGCGCGGCATGGACGTCGTTCATCTCGTTGCGCTCGAGGGCCTGGTGGTAGTGCTGCAGCGCGTCAAGCGAGGTGGTCAGCGTCTGGCCGCTGGGGCGGTCCTCGCGCGGTCGCCTCGAGCCGGGTCCGCCGATGTGCGTGGCGATCGACGCGGCGAACACATCCACCATGGGATAGAACTGCGACCGTAGATCGGAAAGGTCGCGAGACCAGCTGCGGACCAGCGTGCCGCGGTGCACGTCGATTAGGTCGCAGTTCACACGCACCAGGCCGGCGCGCGATTCCACGGTTCCGGTGGTCATGTAACGCGCGCCAAGCTGCCTGGCGATGCCCGATTCGGTCGACGGCGCGAAGCCCGCGGCGATACGCGGTCCGACGGCGAGGGCCGAAGCCACGGTCTGGCGGCTCACCACGTTCAAGCCTTCCCTCCCGCTTAAGGCGCGGATCAGGCAGTCCATGATTCCGCCACAAAGCCAGACCATCGACGAGTCTCCGGTCGTGTTCTCCCATCGCATCACCAGGACCGTGGGCTGGGCCAGGGAGTCTCGACGCGAGACGAAGTAGCCCGCTACGGCGATCAAGCTGAGCACAAGGACCACCGTCACCGGTCGGCGAGGGATCCGGCGGCGAACGTGGATCGGCTTGGTCACGGCGTCGCTGCTCGCGTTCAAGCCACGCCGAACGGTTTCGAGGTCCAAGAGCATCTCCGCCATGCTCGAATAGCGGTCCCGAGGATTCTTCTCCAGCGCTCGAGTCACGATCAACTCGAGATCCGTGGGAACGTCCAGACGTACGCTCGAAACCGAGGGCGGCTTCGTGTTCAGAATGTTATGGAGCACAGCGGCCTCGCCGTCACCGGCGGCGGGGGGCGACTCGGTCAGCAGTTCGAAAAGAAGTACGCCGAGTGCATAGACGTCCGTGCGAGGGTCCGGGCGCTCCCCGCGCACCTGCTCGGGGGCCATGTACCGAAGGGTTCCGACGAGGCCGCCCCGCATCGTCAATGCAGTGCGATCCATGAGGTGCGCCACGCCGAAGTCCAGCACCTTGCATGCCCCGCCCGACGTCTGCATCACATTGTCGGGCTTGAGATCCCGGTGAACGACGTCGATGGCGTGCGCTGCTCGAAGGCCTGCCGCCACCTCGCAGCCGATGCGAACGACCTCGTCGATCGGCACTGTCCCCTGCCGCAGGCGCTCGCGCAGCGACTTTCCATTCACGTACTGCATGACGATGTAGTAGGTGTCGTCCTGCTGAAGCACCTCGAACAACGTGATGACGTTGGGGTGATCGATCCGGGAGATCGCCTGGGCTTCGCGCAGGAACCGCTCGGCCGCCGCAAATCCGTCGAAGTGGGACGGCTTCAAAACCTTGATGGCGACCTGGCGAGGGAGGTTCAGGTCCTGCGCCTTCCAGACGGCGCCCATTCCCCCCTCGCCGATCAGCTCGAGGATGCGGTAGTGCGAGACCTGTTGTCCCACCACGCGGTCCTCCCCGCCTTCAACGAGGCGTTGTCGGACGTGAACCGTGGCGGGCAGAGGATGAGCGTCTCAGCGGAGGGACAAAGAATCACCACGGGGCACACGAAAAGTCGCCTGTACGAATTGCGTACTTGCGAGGGTATTCCCCGGCGTGCCGGCTCCCAAGCGCTTTCTCGGCCCCGTCCGACCGTCCCGGCATTGGTCCACCGTCCAGAGTCGGATGAAAGTCCACTCGCAGTCGGCCGCCTGGAACATGGCGTTCGCACGTGTGCTAGCGTTCCCGCACTCTCACAAGTCTGACTACAGCCTTCCGGGGAGCTGTTCCGAGTCCCTCGGATGGCCCCAGCCAGACCGCCCTCCACCGCTCACTCGGGATGATTTCATGGCCCTCGTCACCGGCTCGCGCCTTGGACCCTACGAGATCCTCAACCCCCTCGGCGCCGGAGGCATGGGTGAGGTGTACAAAGCGCGCGACACCCGCCTCGAGCGCATCGTCGCCATCAAGGTGCTGCCCACGCACCTCGCCGACCGACCCGATCTGCGGCAGCGATTCGAGCGAGAGGCGAAGGCCATCTCGAGCCTCTCCCACCCGAATATCTGCACACTGTTCGACGTGGGCCAGGAATCAGGCGTGGACTACCTGGTAATGGAGCATCTCGAGGGCGAGACGCTGGCCGAGCGGCTCACCCGCGGACCGCTGCCCGCCGAGCAGGCATTGCGGCATGGCATCGAGATCGCCTCGGCGCTCGACAAGGCGCATCGTCAGGGCATCGTGCACCGCGACCTGAAGCCCGGGAACGTGATCCTCACGCGTGGCGGCGCCAAGGTGCTGGACTTCGGGCTCGCAAAGATCGCCGCAGGGCCCGCCTCGGGCGCGGCGCTCGACGCGCTCACCTCGCTGCCGACCGCGTTGCCGGGCAGCGGCCCGCTCACCAGCGAAGGCACACTGCTCGGCACGTTCCAGTACATGTCGCCCGAGCAACTGGAAGGCGCTGAGGCCGACGCGCGCAGCGACGTGTTCGCACTGGGTGCGGTTCTCTACGAGATGGCCAGCGGGCGGCCGGCGTTTCAGGGGAAGAGCCGCGCGAGCTTGATCTCGGCGATCATGTCCGCCGAGCCGCAGCCGCTCATGGCGGTGCAGCCACTGGCGCCGCCCGCGCTCGACCGCGTCATCCGCACCTGTCTCGCCAAGGACCCCGACGCCCGCATCCAGACCGCGCACGACGTCATGCTGCAGCTGCAATGGATTGCGGAGGGCGGTTCGCAGGCAGGCGTGCCCGCGCCGCTGGCGGCGCGGCGCAAGGGTCGAGAGCGGCTCGCGTGGGGCATCGCGGTAGTCTCGCTGCTCGCCACCGCAGCGCTCGCATTCGTACTCGGCCGCAGTGCGAAGGGTCCCGCGGAGATCGCGCGACTTCAAGTGACGCTGCCGCGCTCCCTCGCTCAGCTTGGGTCGCCACGGATCTCGCCTGACGGCCGCTACATCGCTTTCGACGGCTTCGACTCGACCGGACGTGCATTGGTCTGGATACGACCGATGGGATCGCTCGCGGCCGAGCCGATCCCCTCGACCGAGGGCCTTAGCGCCCGGCCGTTCTGGTCGCCCGACAGCCGGTACATCGCGTTCATGGCCGGCGGCAAGCTCAAGAAGGTGGCCGTCACGGGCGGGCCCGCGCAGACGATCTGCGACGCCCCCAGCGGCTACGACGGCGCCTGGAGCAGCAAGGGCGTGATCGCATTCGACGGTGGTGGTGCCGATCCGCTGCGCCAGGTGTCCGCAGCCGGCGGCGTGCCATCGGTGGTCGTGCCGAGCGATTCGGGGAGCGTGGGCTGGCCCGAGTTCCTCCCCGACGGTCGGCACATGCTGTACCTGCGGCTTCAGAGCGCCGGCGGGAACCAGATCTGGTTGGCCGACCTGCAGACGGGCAAACGCCGATTGCTCGGTCCCGGCGGCAGTCGCGCCGTGTACTCGCCCGCGGGCTACCTGCTCTATGTAAAGGAGCGCACGATGCTCGCGCAGCCCTTCGATGCGCGCTCGCTCCGCCTCAAGGGAGAACCCGTGCCGGTGGTGGACGGGGTCGGTGCGGGTGGCAATGGATTGGCTCATTTCTCGGTGTCCGACAACGGGGTGCTGGCGTATTCCTCCGTGGGGGGATCGAACCGCTCGCAGTTGGTGTGGATGGACCGTGGTGGCCGAGCCCTGTCCCCTGTCGGGCCGCAGGGGAACATCCTCAATATCCAGCTCGCACCCGACGGAAGGCGCGTCGCCGCGAGGATCTCGGACCCGCAGACCTCGAATCGCGACATCTGGCTCCTGGATCCGGACCGCGGGACGAACACTCGCTTCACGTTCGACCCGGCCACGGACAACAATCCGCACTGGTCACCCGACGGGAGTCGGATCGCGTTCAGCTCGGATCGAAATGGCGGTGTGACCAATCTCTACCAAAAGCGCTCGAGCGGCACCGGTGCGGACGAGTCGCTGCTCGTCACGCCGTACAACAAGGCCCTCACCTGCTGGTCGCGAGACGATCGGTATCTCGCCTACCAGGAGGAGAATCCCACGACCAGCCTGGACATCGGCGTGCTGCCATTGTTCGGCGATCGGAAGCCGTTCACGTTCCTGAGCACCACCTTCATCGAGGGCCAAGCCACGTTCTCTCCGGACTCGCGCTGGATCGCCTATGCCTCCGACGAGTCCGGGCGGTTCGAGATCTACGTGCAGGAGTTCCCCGGTCCCGGCGGCAAGTGGCAGGTCTCGACCCGAGGCGGATTCCAGCCGACGTGGCGAGCCGACGGTCGCGAGCTCTATTACCTCGCCACGGACGGCAGGCTCATGGCGGCGTCCGTCTCGACCGAGGGTGGCCTCGCCGTGGGGGTCCCCACGGTGCTGTTCAACACGCGCATCACGCTCTCGGCCTCGACCTCTCAATACATCGCCGCGGCGGACGGCCAGCGATTCCTGGTGATCACGCAGGAGGGCGACTCGGCGCCTTCGCCCCTGACCCTGGTGCTCAACTGGGACGCGGAGATGAAGCGTCGGTAGTGCGCGCGACGGCGCGCTAGTTCACACCCACGCGCTCACACCAGATCCCGAGCGAGAGTAACGCCCACAGCGTTCCCTCTGTCGCACCGCCATAGGCCTGCGGCGGATGGGACAGCCACGACTCGACGCCGGGAAGCATCCGCCGGATCGAATCCACGCCGAGGATGTGCTGCTTGACCGCTTCGCGATCGCGGGCGATGACCTCGGGGAGCCGCGCGTAGGTGAACCCGCGCTTGCGGCGCTGGCTCACCTCCCGTGGCAGCTTGCCGCGCGCCCACTCACGCAGGACGAGCTTGGTGTTGGCGCGCCCGGGGAACCTTCCGACGCGCATCGAGCGCGGCAGCGCCAGTGCGAACTCCACCAGATCGCGATCGAGGAACGGCATGCGCAGCTCGGCCGAGGAGTCCATCGCCGTCGAGTCGGCGTAAGTGAGGATGTTGGTGGACAGGAACGTGTGCAGCATGACTTCCTGCATCCGATCCAGGTCGCACGAGTCATCCGCGCAGTTCGCATAGAGCGCATCGATCTGCCGGAGGTACTCGGGCGAGACGTCGGGCCGCGCGTAGAGCTCGCGCAGTTCTCCGGGCGAGAGCGCCCGGTTGATCATGTAGCGCACGGCCTCGGGAGCGCGCCGGTGCGGGCGCTCACGCAGTCGCTGGAGCAGGGCACCCGGGCTTTCGGATCCGTTCGCAAGGCGCTTGAGGTCGCGACCTAGCCACGACGCGGGCAGGAACGCGAGCCGGTGGAGCGCGGCGAGCCGGAAGCGCTCCTTGCTCAGCCAGTAGCCCCCGAGCAGTTCGTCGCTGCCGTGGCCGCACAGAAACACCGTGGCGTGCTCGCGAGCGCGGCGGATGAGCGTCCAGGTGGCCACCGAAGCGCCGTCCCCGACGGGTTCGGTGAACGAACGAAACGTCTCGCGAATCAACTCCATGCGCTCTTCGGCGGTGGCGCGCACGATCGTGGCGCCGTCAGTCGCGTCCACACTTGCGGTCGCGCCCGCGCGCGCCGCGTGCTCGTCTGTTGCGTCGAACGTGAAGCAACGAGGCGCAACGCCCTGCTCGGCGAGCGAGGCGCGGATGCTGTTGCTGTCGATGCCATCCGAGAGCAGCAGCGCCACCGGCACGTCGCTCACCAGGCAGCGACTTGTCGCACGGGCGAGATGCTGTCCGAACTCCTCCACCAGGTCGGCGCGGCTCCGGCTCGGCGGAGGGCGGAACGCCGGCGAGTACCAGCGCCGCACGTCCAACCCGGTCGAGTCCGCACGCAGGAGCTCGCCGCCGGCAAGCTTCTGCACTTCTCGCAGGATCGTGCGCGGCGGGAGCACGTAGCGCGTGGAGACCAGCTCGAACAACGCGCTGTCGTCGATCTCGCGCGGCACCCATGGGGCTTTCGCAAGGGCCGCCACGCTCGACGCGAACGTGAGCGTGTCGGCGGAGCGATGGAAGAACAGCGGCTTCTCGCCGAAGCGGTCGCGCGCCAGCCACAGCCGCTCGTCCCTGCGATCCCACATGGCGAACGCCCACTGCCCCACCATGCGGTCGAGCGCGCCCTCGCCCCAGCGCTCCCAGGCGTGCAGGATCACCTCGGTGTCGGAGTGCGATCTTAGGTTGCGCTCGGACAGCCCCAGCTCGCCGGCCAACTCGCGATAGTTGTAGATCTCGCCGTTGAACGTGATGAGGAAGCGACCATTCAACCCGCGCATGGGCTGGTGGCCGGCCGGGCTCAGGTCGAGGATGGCGAGGCGGCGGTTCCCTAGCGTGGCACGGCCATCATGGACCACGCCCTGGTCGTCGGGGCCGCGGCGCACGATCTCGGCGCACATGGAAGTGACGACAGAAGTGTCGTCGTGCTCGTCACGAAGGCGGAGGACTCCGGCGATGCCGCACACGATCCGGCGACCCTATCACGAGTCGGGATCCACGTTGCGCGGACCCACTCGAACCGGAGTCCCGAGTCCGACACAGACCTGAGCGGACGCGCGTGCCGGGGTATACTCCCCCGCGCCGTTGCGCCGCAGTCGCGCCCTCGACCCTCGCCGCAATTCCCGTCGCCTTCCCGTTCGGAGATCCCCGATGCCGCTGGCCGCCGGTACCCGCCTTGGTCCCTACCAGATCGTCGGCCCGCTCGGAGTGGGAGGCATGGGCGAGGTCTACCGCGCCCGCGACACGCGGCTCGACCGTGACGTGGCCATCAAGGTCGTCACCGACACCATGGCCGTCACGCCCGAGGTGCGAGCGCGCTTCGAGCGCGAGGCGAAGACCATCTCGAGCCTCAACCACCCCAACATCTGCACGTTGTTCGACGTGGGGCACCAGGACGGCCTCGACTACCTGGTGATGGAGTTGCTCGAGGGCGAGACGCTGGCGGCCCGCCTCGAGCGCGGGCCGATGGCTGCGAACGAGCTGCTCAAGATCGGCATCCAGATCTCGGACGCGCTCGAGAAGGCGCACCGGCAGCGTCTCGTGCACCGCGACTTGAAGCCCGGCAACATCATGTTGACGAAGAGCGGTGCGAAGCTGTTGGACTTTGGCCTCGCGCGCCCGGTGGGCATGGGTGCCACGCCGGGTGTGTCGCAGACGCCCACCATGACGCGACCGCTCACGGCCGAGGGATCGATCGTCGGGACGTTCCACTACATGGCGCCGGAACAGCTGGAGGGGGCCGAGCCGGAGCCGCGCACCGACCTGTGGGCGCTGGGCGTGACGCTCTACGAGATGGCCACGGGCCGGCACGCGTTCGAGGGCCGCACGCAGGCTTCGTTGATCTCCGCCATCATGAAGGACGAGCTACGCCCGCTCGCCGAGATCCAGCCGTTGACGCCCCCGGGGCTCGATCGCGTTATCCGGCAATGTCTCGCCAAGGATCCCGAAGAACGCATCCAGACTGCGCACGACGTGCGACTCCAGCTGCAGTGGGTGCTGGAGGGCGGTTCGCAGGCGGGAGTGCCTGCGCCCGTGGCCGAACGGCGCCGAAAGCGCGAACGCGTCACGGCGATCCTCGCCGCCGCGGGCGTGCTGGCCGCGGTACTTGCCGTGGGCTGGAACCTGACGCACAGGCCCGCACCGGCCCAGCCCATCCGATTCCAGTTCGAGCCGCCCACCTCGATCCACTCGCTTGACGCGCCGCGAGTCTCTCCGGACGGCCGATTCATCGCATTCAATGCCACCGATTCGACCGGCGTCACGCGTATCTGGCTGCGTCCGCTCGGTGCATTGGAGCCCACGCCCATCCCCGGCACCGAGGGCAGCACGCGGCCGTTCTGGTCCCCGGACAGTCGTTACCTCGGCTTCGTGGCGGGCGGAAAGCTGAAAAAGGTGCAGGCCTCCGGCGGCCCGCCGATCGTGATCTGCGATGCGCCGACCGGCTCGGACGGGACCTGGGGCAGGCGCGATGTCATCCTGTTCGATGGCCGCGGAGAGGATCCCCTTTACATGGTCGCCGCGGGAGGCGGCGTACCCGTGGCGTTGATGGCTCGCGATTCGGCCCAGGGCGAGACGGCGGTGGGCTGGCCGGAGTTCCTGCCCGATGGCCGGCACTTCCTGTTCCTCACCACGGGCCGCAAGTCCATGCTGCGGGTGGGCGACATCGAGTCCAAGCAGACGCGCGAGCTGTTTCCGTGCGATTCGCGGGCGCAGTACGCACAGCCCGGCTTTATCCTGCTGTCGCGCAACGGCACGCTCGTGGCCCAGCCGTTCGACGCGCGTTCGCGGAAGACCCAGGGCGATCCGGTTCCGGTCGCCGAACAGGTGCTCACCAATTCCGTCGGCGGCGCGGACTTCTCGGTGTCCGACAACGGCGTGCTCGCGTTCGCGTCGCGTGGCGGCGCGCTGGGGCAGGTCACGCAACTCGATCGCAGCGGTCGAACGGTCGCCACGCTCTCGGGCAATCTGGACGTGCTGGCCCCCGCGCTCTCGCCCGACGGGCGTCGAATCGCGGTGCGCATGCGCGATCTCTCCACCTCGACCCGCGACATCTGGGTGCTCGATATCGCGCGCGGAGTCTCCTCCCGGCTCACGTTCGATCCGCGCAACGAGAACTATCCCGTGTGGTCTCCAGACGGCAGCCAACTCCTTTATTACTCCGATGTCGCGGACGCGCCCGGGCTGCACGTCCGGCCGGCCACGGGCGCCGGGCGCAGCGAGCGTGTGCTGGCATCCACGGGTGGCGAATACGTGACCTCCGATTGGTCGAGGGATGGCCGACTCGCCTTCTTCGAGAAGTCCTCGGACAAGACCCGCCAGGACATCTGGGTGCTGCCCATGACGGGTGACCGCTTGCCCTACCCGTTCCTTACCGGGCCCTATGACGAGACTCAGGGCCGCATCTCGCCGGACGGCCGCTGGTTGGCTTACACATCGGACGAGTCCGGCCGGACCGAGGTGTACGTGCAGTCCTTCCCCGAGCCAGGAGGTAAATGGCAGGTGTCCACGAACGGCGGCTCGGATCCGTGCTGGCGCGAGGACGGCAAGGAGCTCTTCTACCTGTCCTCGGATCAGCAGCTCATGTCCATGCCCCTCGCAGCGTCGGCGACGACGTTCGAGGTGGTGATCCCGCAATCGCTCTTCTCCGTGCGCCTGCTGCTTCCGGTGGGGCCACGGAACCATTACGCGGTCACGCCCGATGGCCAGAGGTTCTACGCGATCACACCCATCCAGGGCGGTTCGGTGGGCACGACCACCGTGGTGGTGCACTGGGCGCCGGCGACGCGAAGTCGCTAGCGCAGGAGTGGCCGGCGCGCCGACGACTCAGCGCCACACCCCACGGACGGCTTCCTCGTACGCCGGATGCGTCCGGACCCCATCCCAGAACGGGACCACGCGCGACCACCCCAACAGCGGATCACGCTCGACCACTGCGCGCTTCACCGCGAGGAGCACGCGCTCTGGTGTCGCGGCGGCCGAGGCCGCGACGGTGAGCCAGAATGGCGACAGGAACTCGTGGCGTGACCGTGCTTCCATCTCGTCGCTCACGGCGAGAGCCAACTCGACTTGCCCGCGCTTGCCGTAGACCCACGCCAGCGTGCCGAGCGCCCAGGGATGCCGCCCGGAGACGCGCATGATCTCCGGAGCGAGTTCCAGCGCGCGGGCGTATTGCCCCGGCCAGGCGTAGGCCCGCATCAGGTTCCAGTGCGCGAAGAAGGAATCGGGGTCCACGGCGAACGAGCGTTCGGCTTCGGCGATTGACTCGTCGTGCTGCCCGGCGAAGCCCAGCACGTGCGAGTGCATGGCGCCGACCCACGCATTGAGTGGATCCTCTTGGACGGCTCGGCTCGACAAGGCCACGGCCTGCTCCGACGTCAATGTGCCCAGGCAGAACCCCCACAGGGCCCGTTGGCACAGTGCGCGCGAGTGGCGCGGGTCGGCGGCGAACGTGCGATCCCAGAGCGACTGCGCGCGTTCCACGTCCCGGTCGTAGCCCTCCACGACGGACGCCAACGTCATCAACGCCTCGGTCATTTCGGGAGCGATCGCCAGCGCCCGTTCGGCGATGGCCTGGGCCTTGGGCATGACCTCCCCGGACGGCGCCGTGCCGAACACTCCCATCAGGCGATACGAATCCGCCAGCCACGCCATGGGCTCGGCATAGCGAGGATCCAGTTCGATGGCCCGCTCGAAACACGCGATGGCCTCGGGCAGGAATCGGCCGCGCTTGTTCTGGAGCGCACGCCCGCGCAGGAACAACTCGTATGCCTCGAGGTTCTTGGTGCCGTGCCGGGCGCGCCCGCGGTCAGCCTCCTCGTGCAGCGTGCCACGCAGGCGGGAGGCGATGGCCTTGGCGATCTCGTCCTGTAGCTCGAACACGTCGGTCATCTCGCGGTCGTATCGCTCCGGCCAGAGCTGGTAGCCGTCCGCCACGTTCACGAGCTGGACCGTGATGCGCAGGCGGGAACCGGACCTTCGCACGCTGCCTTCCAGCACCGTGGTCACGTCGAGCTTCTCGCCCACGGTGCGCAGGTGCTCGCGTCGGCCCTTGAACGCGAAGCACGACGTGCGGGCGGCCACGCGAAGCCCCTCCAACTGGGCGAGCGCGTTCAGGATCTCGTCGGTGACGCCGTCCGCGAAGTATTCGTCGTCGGGGCCGCTCAGGTTCTCGAACGGCAGCACCGCCACGGACTTCTCGTGCGAACCCGCACTGCCGGATCCCGCCGCGGCTTCGGACAGCTCCAGTCGCACATCCCGCATGTCGCGCGGTCGTGCGTCAGCGTCCTTGCGCAGACAGCGTCGGAGCAATTCGCGCACGCGCAATGGAGTGCCGGGTGGGAGCGCGCCCCAGTCCGGATCGCGCTCGAGGATGCGCGCCATCAAGTCTGGCGTGGTCACCCCCGTGAACGCCGCGCGGCCCGTGAGGCATTCGAACAGCACACAACCGAACGACCACACGTCGCTCCGGCGATCCACGAGCTGGCCGCGCGCCTGCTCCGGGCTCATGTATGCGGCGGTGCCGAGGATCACGCCCGCGACGGTGGCGGCAGGGCTCGCGAGCGTTGGCGAATTGCAGTCACTCGGGCCCAAGGGCGGGCCCTCGTCCAGTTTGGCGAGCCCAAAGTCGAGCACCTTGGCCACGCGCGTCGGCGTGATCATGATGTTCCCGGGCTTTAGATCGCGGTGCACGATGCCGCGTTCGTGCGCGGCCTCGATCGCGGCGGCGACCTGCACGCCGATGGCGATGGCCTCCGCGGGCGGCAGCGCGCCCAGCGCGAGCCGCGCGGCGAGCGTTTCACCCGCGACCAGCTCGAGCACGAGATAGGGCGAGCCTTCAGCCTCCTCGAGCCCGTGGATCGCGGCGATGTTCGGGTGGTTCAAGGCTGCGAGCGTCTGCGCCTCGCGCCGGAAGCGAGCGAGGCGCTCGGCATCCGCGGCGAATGCCTCGGGCAGGCCCTTGAGGGCGACCTCGCGCGACAGGCGCGAGTCCCGGGCGCGATACACCTCGCCCATGCCGCCCGCCCCGAGGGGAGCGATGACTTCGTATGGCCCGAGTCTCATGCCGGAGTGCAGGGGCATCCTGTCATCCTACCGCATCCTCCCGCGCTCGTAAGAAAGGGCTTGTCACGCGCGCGAGCCGCCGGCAAGACTCCGTTCCATGAAGCGTGAGTTCGCTCCCGATCGTCGCCGGCTCCTGAGACTCCTGGCGGCCGCTCCGTTCGCCTCGACGCTCGTCTCCCACCTCCTCGGCGTGGACGAGGCCGCGGCGGCCGAGGCGCGTGTCGCGGCCATCGACCGCGGCCGCGCCACATCCCCCACGCCCGAGTGCGGCGACGACGACGAACCCACGCCGCCGCAGACCGAGGGGCCGTTCTACAAGCTGTCCTCGCCCGAACGCCGCTCACTGATCGAGCCGGGGCTCGCGGGCACCCGGCTGGATCTCTCCGGCCGCGTGTTCGGGCGGGACTGCCGCCCGCTCGCCGGCGCGCTGCTCGATTTCTGGCACGCGGACGGCGCGGGCCACTACGACAACGAGGGCTTCCGACTGCGCGGCCACCAGTTCACCGACGCCGAAGGTCGCTACCGGCTCACCAGCGTCATGCCCGGGCTCTACCCCGGGCGCACGCGGCATTTCCATGTGCGTGTCCAGCCGCGCGATGGTCGGGTGCTCACCACGCAGCTCTACTTCCCGGGGGAACCGCGGAATCGCCGGGACGGGCTGTTCGCGCCGGAGCTGCTGGTGGCGCTCGACGAGGGCGGCAAGCCGCAGCGCGCGCGATTCCACTTCGTGCTCGACGCCAGCTGACGGCGAGCCGCCCGCCACGGTGCAGCGCTCAGTGTTCGCACGAACTGAAGCGCGGACTCGCTTACCTCGTCATCGGTTGCAGGCGGCGAAAAGTGGAGGAGGGTGTTGATGTGTCGGGCGGCATGCCCACGGGGAACGCGATCAACTTCATCGTTCACGGCCAGATGAACAGGAATCCGGTCACGATGCGCAGCACGGACTGCAGCTGCGGGACCCAATGGCTCCATCGGGTCACGAGACTCGTTACGCTCAAGCTGTCCTGCCACAATTCCGGATCCGTGTCAGCACTCAGGGTTCCCAACATACTCCCACGGTCCCATCGGCGGGTCAGGGCCTGAGAACGAATTCCAGTTGAGGTGTCGGGGATCCCGGCCTACCCTGTCATTTACCTCGGGGTCGCTCGTCGCGGGCCCGGAATATCGGCCGCACGGAAGTGACCGGTTGCAGCCGAGAGCCAGCGGCCGCACCGAGTCCTCGCAGATCTGCGCAGCCCCGGCTTCTCCTCACGGATGCCCCTCGCCGGCCCTCCGTTCACTCCGACGAAGCCCCGGCGCACTCCCGCGGCACGCTGGGTTCCGCTCCAGGAACCCCGAGGAGGCGCTCCCCATGCGACCCCTGCTCTCGCGACTCCCGTCGTTCGTCCTGATCGCCCTCGCCATCGTGTTGCTGCCCCCCTGTGACGCAGCCGGCGCCCCGCCGGCCACGCTCAACTACGATGGCAACTTGACCTCGGCGGAGGGCAGGCCGCTCAGCAGCGGCCACTACGATTTCCGGTTCGCGCTTTACACCTCACCCACCGGCGGAGTTCCGATCTGGACCGAGACGCACGCCCGCGTGCAGGTGAACAATGGCTCTTTTCACGTCGTCCTGGGCAAGGGCAGCCCCGGCGTCACGCTCGACTTGCCGTTCGACCAGCAGTACTACCTGGGCGTGAGTGTCGATGTGGACCCCGAACTATCGCCGCGCGTCGAGCTCATGCCGACGCCCTACAGCTTTCACTCCCGCATGGCGGACCGGGTCGCTGACACCTCGGTGACCACCACGCACATCGCACCCGGTGCGGTCACCGACGAGAAGATCCGCAGCGTCAGTTGGAGCAAGATCACGGGCGTCAACGGCAGTGCGGGCGTGCCCTCGGCGGTGTGGTCGCTCAAGGGCAACTCGAACTCCAATCCGAACCTTGATTTCCTCGGCACCACTGACGGCGCCGACCTGGTGTTCCGCACCAACAACGAGCCGCGCTTGAGTATCCGCTCCGGCGGCGCGGGCGAGTTCCTGTCGGACTTCTACGCGAATGGCAGCATCACCTCGCGCCCGAGCTCCAGCAGCGGCGCGTTCCTGTTCGGCGACCAGTCGGTGGGTCTCGAGCGCCCGGGATCGTCATCGGACCTGCGGCTGTTCGGCCCGCCGTTCGGGTCGTTCTTCTTCGAGGGCGGCAATGTCGGCATCGGCACGCCGAGCCCGGTGAGCAAGTTGGAGGTGAACGGCGACGCGTCGGTGCGGCAGGGATTTACTGTCTACGGCATCACGCGCCTTACCCACGACGCGTCCTCGGCAGGGCCCGGCAGCGGCGCACTCATCGTGAGCGGCGGCGCGGGGATCGGCGAGAACCTGAACGTGCAGGGCGCGGCGAGGGTCGCCGGTCTGGCCACGGTCGGCGGTACGTTCCACGTGTCCGGGACGACCACGCTGGAAGACACCACGGAATCCACGAGCAGCGAAACCGGCGCGCTGGCGGTGCGAGGGGGTGTGGGCGTGGAGAAGAGCCTCACCGTCGCCAGGGACCTCGAGGTCAAGGGAGTCTCGACGTTCCAGGGCCAGCTGGAGGTGAGGGGTGGGAGCGAGTTCGCGACGCTGGCCGTGACCGGCGACGCCTCGGTAGGCGGCCGGCTCACCAGCACCGAAGGCATCACCAACAACGGCTCGAGCCGGATGAACGGGCAGGTGGTCATCAACACCAACCTCGACGAAAGGGGCGACCGGCTGCAGCCCGACGCCTACCCGCTGCTCATTCAGGGCAGCAGCCAGGGCATCATGCTCAAGCTGACGGGCGCCGACGCCGGCACCCCGAACGGGAACAACAACTTCCTCTCGTTCGTGGGCACCACGACCAACCGTCTTCATGGCCATATCGCCGGGCTCACCGCCACCGAGCTGCACGCGGATGAGTACTACAAGTGGGAACAGGGCAGCCTCATCGCGCAGCAGACGCTTGCTGACCTGCACTTTGCGAAGGCGATCGGGCAGACGCTGGCCTCGGCCCTGTCCACCACGACCTGCCTGGGGTTCGGTGCGTGTCAGACGCTGCCGATCGTGTCATTCATCATCGCGTCCGTGTCCGAGATGGCGCTCACCGGGGCGGAGGTCGTGATCACCGCCGGGGACCTCCTCTACTGGCGGCAGACGATGGACAACAGCGTACTGAACGGCGGCGTCACCTATTCGTCGAGCGCCGCGGACTACGCCGAGTGGCTGCCAAAGGCTGACCTCGCCGAGCGTCTCTACCCGGGAGATGTCGTGGGTGTGCGAAGCGGCAGAGTGAGCAAGGCCACCGACGGCGCCGAGATGCTGATGGTCGTGTCCACCAATCCATTGGTGCTCGGCAACACTCCGCCGCAGGGCAGGGAATCCGATTACGTGAAGGTCGCGTTCATGGGACAGGTGCCGGTGAAGGTGTTCGGCAAGGTCGAACCGAGCAACTACATCGTGGCGAGCGGAAACGGCAACGGCTTTGGCGTCGCGCGGCGCGCGTCGGACTTGAGCGCGCCGGACTACCCCAACATCGTCGGCATCGCTTGGTCGGGATCGGACGCCACCCACATGGGCTACGTGACCGTGGCGGTGGGCTTGGATCGCAACAGCATCGCCCGCCTGGCGATCCGGCAGGATACGGAGCTCCGGGCGCAGGCGAGCGAGATCGACGGCCTCCGGCGCCAGCTCCAGCAGACCCACACGGCGCTGGCGAGGCTAGTGCCGGGCTTCGGCGCTGCCATGGCGGGCACCACGGCTACCGTCTCCACCCCCGCCTCGGCTCCCCTGCCCTTGCGGACTTTGGACGCTCCGGCTCCGCGACCGTCGGCCTCGTCGGACGGCGAGGCGATCGGGCCCGGCCACACGCATTCCGCGGCGAATCACCCGGGTGGACTCGTGTCCCGTGCGGACCTCGAGCAGGGCGTGGACGAAGCCGTCGACCACCTGCGCCGCGCAGGCGCGACCGTCGAGAACAACGCGTTCCTGCGTCAGCTTACGCAGCCGGGTTTCCGCGACAAGTTCATCGCCGACATCCAGGCGCGCGTCAACCAGCAGCCTTCGCAGTCCCGATAGGCGGTGACCCATGAGAAGCTTACCAACCGCCCGCGACGTCCTGAGGCGAACTCGAGGACTGTGGCTGATGCTGGTGGCGAGCGTGCTGCTCGCCGCCGTGATGGTACCGGCCTCACGGAGCCAGACCCGGTCCGGCACTGAACCCGCCGAGGATCCAACCGCCACCCTGGCGACGACGGTCAAGAAGCAGAAGAAGATGCCGCAAGTGGGTCGCGACAAGATCAAGAAGGCGAAGATCAAGATGGCGTCCGAATACGAGCTGTCGGCGGACGGCACCGACTCGACGCTCACCGCGATCACCGAGTTCGACAGCAAGGGCAATGCGTTTCTCAAGCGAACGAAGAATCGAGAGGGCGCGTTCGACGATGAAACCGTGGTCGTGGACCCCGACCTTGACGTGGTGAAGAAGATCACTCGGAACGCGGACGCGACCGAGCTGGATCTGGAATACGATCCCGACACCGCGGTCACGTTCATCCGCATGAAGAAGAACGGTCTGGCGATCGGGCACATGCAGCACGAGTACGACGGCTCGGGTCGGCTGCACCGGATCTACTCCGACATGGCCGACTCCACCGGGCGCACGCCCGCGCGCTACGCCACGACCGAGCTGGCGTACGACGCGCTCGACAACGTCTCCGAGGTCGTGACGAGGGACCACCGCGTCACGAGCCTGAACCCGAGCGGGGACCGGCCGGTGGCGCGGGTGCGCCACACCTACGACGCCGACGGCCTGGTGGAACGTACGGATCGGTTCCAGACCGACCTGCTTCAGGTTCCACCGGGGCCGGACGTGCTGACGCTGTTCACGCTTCACGAGTACGACACCCACAAGCGGCTCGTGCGCGCTCGGAGTTTCCGGAGGTACGACACGGGAGACTCACTTGTCGCCGAGGAGACCCACGCCTTCGACACGGACGGCAACGAGATGGAGACAGCGCATCTCGTGCCACTGGCCGGCGTGCCCGACACCCTCACCGCGTTCGCCCCGGGCCTGACCCGCGAGGCGCTCGTGGCCAGCCTGCCGAGACTCTCGGTGCTGGGCGTGAAGAGCACGACCACCTCGAGGATGTTCGATTCGTTCGGCAACATCACCAGCGAGACGACCGAGGAGAAGGTGCGCGGCGTGACGACGGCTAGAAAGGTGAAGCGGACCAAATTCGCAAAGTTCGATTGAGCGGCTGGAGCCGGAGTAGCGCTCGACGCGATTCGAGCGAGCATCCGACTCCCGCCGCGAGAGTCCCGGAATCGTGGAGGTGCAAGATGAGAGGACATGTTGGAGGCAGCCACCTCGCGGCGGTCGCACTCGCGCTCGTCGTGACCGCGGGCACGGCTCGTGCCGAGGGCTCCCTCGAGGCGGAACAGGATCCCGGCAGCGAGGTTGCGATCGTGGAGCCCGGCACGGGGGTCCGGATCCTGATGAGCCGCATCGGATACGCGTTCGCCAGCACCCTGCTGCGGCCGCCGGTCGAGGAAGGACTCCTGATCACTCGCGCCGCAAGCGAGATGGAATCGTCACTCCCGGTGGCCTATGCGCTTGGTCGCAACTTCCCCAACCCATTCGTCGGCCGAACGCGGATCCGGTTCGACCTCCCGAGCGCGAGTCGGGTGAAGTTGGAAGTGCTGGACATCGCAGGTCGCGTCGTCCGCACGCTGGTGGACGGCACGATCTCCCCGGGTCGTCACGGCCAGGAGTGGACTGGCACCGACGGCCGTGACCAGGCGGTGGCGCCTGGCATTTACTTCCTGCGGGTGGACGCGCGAGCCACGACGGGCACCGGCGGGCTGCAGAAGGTGGAGAAGCTGCTGCTGCTTCGATAAGGCCACGTGCGGATCGAGGCGCGGACCCTCACCCGCGCCTCGATCGGTCAGCGTTGCCACGCGTACGAGACCTTGGCGAATGCCTGCCGTCCGCTCTTCTCGAGCTGGCCGCTCACGTTTGAGAACGCGTTCTGGTCGCCGTAACCGGCGTAGAGCACGGTTTGCCAGTTGAGCTTGTAGGCGAACAGCCCCGACAGGCTCAGGTCCGCGCTCTTTGGATCCACGATGAACGTGTAGAGCGCGGGGTCGCGCTTGGTCTCGACGTACTGGCCGATCAACCGCACGAACGAGCGCGAGTTGAACATGTACGTGCCACGCACGCGCTCGAGCTGCGCGGTGAACAGCCGCCCGGAACCCGCCGCGCCGGCATCCACGTCGAGCCAGCGAAGCACCGTCGTGGCCCCGATGGCGGTGTGTACATCCGGGCGCCAGGTTCCGGACAGCGACAGATTGGTGCCGCTCCCCTCACGCCCGTTCGCGAAGTCGATCTCGTCGCCAAACGTGGCCACGAACGACAGGTTGCCGAGCGCACGAGTGGGACTCGCGTCCACCTGGACGCGCGGCCGGAACCGTTTGAGCATCTGGTCGCCGACGCGGAACTCGTCGCGGTTCAACTCCACCCGCACGAAACTCGCGAACCGGCCGTCGGCCCCGACGCCCACCTGCACGTGGCGCGTGAGTGTGGTGCCGTCCTGCTCCTCATCGAGATACGCCTCGGTGAAGTAGCGCACACGGCTGAAGAATCGCTGCTTGGGCCGGGTCGTCCAGCCGGTCTGACCGTAGTATTCGCGGTATCCCACTTGTGGGATGAATCCGTTATCGGCGCGGAACTCGGGGCCCAGGTCCTGCCCCTGCACGAATAGGTCGAGCCGGGGAGTGGAGTGACTCCAATTGAGCAGCAGCGCGCGGTCCGAGAGCGTGCGGCCGTCCCACTCCGCGGCGAGATCGGTGCGATCGGGCGTCCGGCTGTCGCTCCACAGGGCCTGGCCCGTGAACGAGTCGGTGGGCCGAGGGCGCCACTGGAAGTCGGGACCGAAGACGCGATTGTGCGCGCCGCCCTCGATCTCGCGGAACGTGCTCAACAGGCTCACGAAGGATGGCCCGAAGTCCCGGCGAAGTCGCGTCACGCCGACGTCCGAGCGGAAATCCTGAAAGGCAAAATCCGAGCCCTCGGAGCCCGGCAGGATGACGACGCCCTGCCCGCGATCGCGCGCGACCAGCGCGGTGAACGCGGTATTGCCGGCGCGGCCGGTGGCCCGCAGGCCGGCGTCGGGCGCGGTGACCGTGCGCGTGTACACCGCCTGGAACGGCGTGGAGAACAGGTCCACGCCTTCGAGGAAGAAGCTGCGCTTCTCGGGGAAGAACAGCGCGAAGCGCTCGTTGGCCACGATCTGCGCCGCGTCGGCCTCGACCTGCGAGAAGTCGGGTTTCACGGTGCCATCGATGGCCAGCCCCGACAGCGGGCTCCACTTCACGTCCAGACCGGTGGTGGATTCGAGGTTGTCGTGCTTGAGCGGCGAGCCGAGTCCGGTGCTGGGGGACGCGGTCTGCTGCGTGGTGGCGAATGGCGCCACCACCAGGTGTGAACCTTGCGGCAGTTCGGCGAGGCCGGTGAGCTTACTGGAGTTGCAGATGAAACAGTTCACGTCGCGCGGCATGCGCGCGGTGAAGAACTGGTAGTGGCGCTCGCGCGGGTAGTTGCGATAGAGCAGGATGCCCCACGTCGGCGCAGGCGTTCGAGAGTAGCGAAGGGACGAGAACGGCACGCGGATCTCGAGCGTCCATCCCGACTCGGTGACCTTGCCGGCCGTGTCCCAGTAGAAGTCCGGGGAGTTGTCCTCGCCGCTCACGTCGCTGGAGATAGCGTCGTACTGGAGGCCGTTCGCGTTGGCCAGGAACATCTGCGCGGTCTTCCCGTCGTTCCGGCTGTCGACGATGATGCCGCCATAGTCGGTGGTCCCGGACAAGGCGTCATGGTCGCCGAGCGGTGCGCGGATCAGCTTCGGGTTGGGATCGTCGAAGCGGAAACCCGCATAGAGGTACTTGTCGTCGTATGCCAGGTAGGCCACGTTCTTCACGTGTGGCTCGACGCTGTCGCCGACGCGCGTCTCGTACCACTGCGACACGCCCTCGACGCCCTGCCAGCCGGCATCGGACAGGTCGCCATCGATGACGATGGCACCCGCCGCCTTGCCGATGGTGATGGGCGGGCCGGGTTGCGGAGCGGCGGCCCTCGCCGCGGGGGCGAGCATAGCGAGCGCGGCGGCGACCGCGATCCGGATCATGGAGCGCATGGGCATCGGTTCCTTGGACGGGCGTATCCAGGCAAAGGTTGGGCCGCGCACGACCGCGGCCACCGCATCCGATCGGTTGCCGACAGACTAGTGCGGGTGTCGCGTGCGGCGCGCCCCGTCCGCGCCCACCGATGGCGAGCCGCAGCCGAACGCTGGCGGGCGCGGCACGAACGCACCGATCACGGGCGCATGTCGCGACGCGTGCACGATGGCGTCGCACGGTCGCACGCCGACTCGCCGCGTTGGGCGCTCAAGTGTTGCGTGAGCCCAAGCGTCGCGGCACCCTTCCGGCGAACTCCTCCCCCTCGCCCTGGAGCCACCATGCGCACAATCACCGTCGTCTCGATCATGGCCGCGTGCCAGCTGCTGGTCCCCGGCTCGCCCGTGGCGGCGCCGGGGAAGCTCAAGCCGCTCGCGCTGTCCGGGACCGTGGTCGTCGTGAACCAGAAGTCCGACAGCATCACGCTCGTGGACTTGAAGACGCTCGAGGCCTACGCGCACGTGCCGGTGGTGGGTGGCCCACACGAGGCGGCCGTGTCACCCGACGGGCGATCGGTCGTGGTCACGAACTATCACGGGAAAGGGGTGCCCCAGCGGGTGTTGAGCGTGATCGAGCTGCCGAGCGGGCGTCCGCTTCGCACCATCGAGCTCGTGGCCTATCGCATGCCGCACGATGTGCGTTGGGTGGATGACACGCGAGTCGTGTGCACGGTCGAGGCGGACAGCGCGCTGCTGGTGGTGAATGTGGTGACCGGCCAGATCGAGCGAGTGTTCCGCACCGGCAATAGCGGGTCGCACATGCTGGCGCTCTCGACCGACCGCCGGCGGCTCTACTGCTCCAATATGGGTAGCGGCAGCGTGAGCGCGTTCGACTTCGCCACGGGCGAGAAACTTGCGGACATCCCGACGGGCCGCGAATGCGAGGGTGTGGGCGTCTCGCCGGACGGACGCTGGGTGTGGGCGGGTAACCGCGCCGAGGACACCATCTCGATCATCGACACGGATACGCTGCGTGTGGTGCGCCGTCTCGATTCTCCCGGTTTTCCCTATCGCGTTCAGTTCACGGCCGACGGACGCCAGGTGCTGGTGCCGCACGCGCGCGCCAGTTCGCTCGTGGTGTGCGACGTGGCGGGCCAGCGCATCGTGAAGAGCATTCCGCTCGGGCGCACCAAGGTCGAGGCGCCGTCCACCGCTGGCGTGTTCCCGCACCCGAGCGGCCGCTATGCATTCGTGACGGTGCGGAACGACGACTCGATGCTGGTACTCGACCTCGAGCAGGGCGTCACGCTCGCGCGGGTCCCGGTGCAGAGCAGCCCGGACGGCGTGTGCTGGTCACCCGCGCAGCGTTAGCCGCTAGTTCTCGGCAGGCTCGGACATGCGCGGCCGCCGCGTGGCCGTCACCCGCCGGCGACGCTTGACCCAGATCGGCAGCCAGAACAGATAGAGCCCGCTCGCCCACATCAGCAGCAACACGACGCCCGCGGGCAGGAACAACCATAGCTTCGCGACCGGGTGGAACCAAGAGCCGTCGTGGATGGACTCGATCAGGTCCGAGCGGCGGTAGGCCACCTGGAGCACCGCCCCCGTCTGGGCATCGAGTTGCACCTCCCAGGAGTTGCGCGTCCACACCTTGACGAGGCCACGTCCCGGCCGCACGTCGATGCGCTGGATGTCGTCCCAGCTTCGCACTTGGGCCTGCGGCACGCCGCGACACGCTGCGAGCACCTGATCCATGGTCAATGCCGGTGCCGTGCCCGTGCCGCGCTGCTCGGACGGCTGCACCCACGCCACCTGCTTCTTGAGTTGCAGCAGGATGCCTGTCGAGAAGATCGCCAGCGCCGGGAGTGCCGCGCCGATCGCGAGCCAGTAGTGGAGCCTGCGTCCGAAGACCTGGAGCTTCACGGGTCGCGTGCCTACTTCCGGCTCACGAGGTTTTGGAATCGGGTCACGACTTCGATGTTGCCGGACTGATTGCCGCGATTGCCCGAGATCAGCCAGAAGCGCTCGCCTTGCTCATCGCAGCCCCAACTCGACCGCTCGGGCCCGAACGAACTGCTCGGCAGCCGGAACAGCGCCCGTGGCGTCCCGGCACGAAAGCCGCTGCTCACGTCGATGTCCACCCCCATGACCTGACCCTCGAACGTCTCGAACAACAACTCGCGGCCACCCTTGGTCCAGCGCGGCATGAAGCCGCGACGGACCGAGATCTGCCATCGCCCGGCCGGACCTTGGAGGCTCTGCACGTAGATCTGGACGGTGGTCGCACTGCGGCCGACGACCCCCGCCAGCCAGCGGCCGTCTGGCGAGACCTGGGCCTGGACCATCGGTTCGCCGCCCGAGATCAGCGGACGGGGCGCGCGGTCCGATCCCGCCACCGGGACCTGGGAGCTGCTCGAGAGGTCCGGAGCGTTGTAGACGAGGCGATCCCCCGCCCACTGGAACAGGCTCGCTCCTTCGCGTCCCGGGAGCGCGATGGAGTCGGGCGTGCCGAGGCCGTCCACCGAGGCGAGGTGAAGTGTCGTTCGTGACGAGTCGGCCCGCGTGACGTAGGCGAAACGCTCGCCGTCCGGGGACCACACCGGCGTGGTCGTCCGATCCTCCGTGAACGTGAGGCGTGTGTCGGTGCCGCGCTGGAGGTCAAGTACGTACGCCTCGCCATCCCGAGCGCCGGTGCCGCCCTCGCGCTGGTAAAGGAGCCGGCTGCCGTCCGCAGAAGGCCTCGGATTGGAGAGCACGCCGGTGGCGAGCACGTCGCCAACTGGATTGCCGGCGCGGTCGCCCGCCCGCAACATCCGCATCCCGGCGCCGTTCAGGCGGGCGAACGCGAGCATGCCGGTCTCCGAGGCGGAGAAGTGTCCCTGGGAGGAGCCGATGCGCAAGTCGTTCGCGAGGGTGATGGGCTCACCGGTGAGCTTGCCGGCGCCCAGATCGAGCTTCTGGGCGAGCAGCGTGGTGCCGCGCACGAACAATACCCAGCCGCCGGGCGCGCATTCCACCCGGCCATCCGACTCCCCGAGCAGCTTTGAATCGAGCGATCCGAGCCTGCCGAGCCGGATGTTGCCTCGGGTGCCCGAGGGCAGGCTGCCGATGAACAGGAAGTGCTCGCCGTCGGGCAGGAAACACGGCCAGGCGGAACCGATCTCGCCAGCGGCACGGTCGATGCGGCTCGCGGGACGCAACTGCCCGCCCCCTGCGGGCACCTTCCGTAGGGAGTCCGACTGGGAGCCATCCAGTAGCAACGTCCCCTTTGAGCCCCAGCTCAGGTCGGCGCCGCCCTCGGCGGCGCCGATCACGACCGGGGAGCCGCCGCCCACCGGGACTCGCTTCAGCTGGCCCTCAGCGACGAATCCCACCTCCTTCCCATCCGGCGACCAGTAGGGGCGGGTCAGTCCCTCGGTACCCGGGATCGGGAGGATCTCGGTCTGGTCCATGCGGCGCATGTAGGCACGGCTCGCACCCGTTGAATCCACGCCCATGAAGACCAGGTAGCGGCCGTCGGGCGAGATCCGCGGCCAGAAGAGATCCTGCACGCCACTCAGGCCGCTGACCTGGAACCTCAGCGACGGCTCGGGGGCGTTCAAGCGCGTCCATGCCCACGCGGAGACGCCGATCGCTGCGAGAACGCCGACGGCGGCCGCGAGCCACGGAAGCGTCGAGCCGCCCGCGCGGGCGCGGGCGACCGCAGCCTGAGAAATGCTGCCCGAAGCCACGCTGGTGCTGGAGAGCCCGGCGCCCTCGGCAATGGCTTGCAGGTGCAGTCGCGCGTCGTGAGCCGTCTGGATGCGCTCGTCGGGATCCTTGGCGAGACAATTACGGATCAGGCGCTCGAGTCCGGCGGGCGGTCCGCCGAAGCCCGACGTGGCGGTCCCCGACGGCGCCTCGCCGATGGTGCTGGGATCGCGCTCGAGGATCGCGGCGATGAGGCTGGCCTGGCTGCGACCCTCGAACGCGCGTCGCCCCGTGGCCATCTCGTAGAGCACGCAGCCGAGCGCCCAGATGTCGCTGCGCGTGTCGGCCTCGCGGCCCTCCAACTGTTCCGGCGCCATGTACTGGAACGTGCCGAGCAGCGTGCCCTCGGCCGTCAAGGCCTGGGCCACCGTGGGCGACTGGGTGAGTCCCGCGCTCGCCTGCCCTGAACCGCTGTTCGTTCCCGCGATGCCGGTCACGCGCGACAGGCCGAAATCCATGAGCTTGGCGCCGTTTCGGGTGATCATGATGTTGCCGGG
The DNA here is from genome assembly GCA_964418975.1 of uncultured bacterium. Classification (GTDB taxonomy): domain Bacteria; phylum Eisenbacteria; class RBG-16-71-46; order RBG-16-71-46; family RBG-16-71-46; genus JAIOPA01. Next base: position 59,848 of record CAYQNV010000081.1, read on the forward strand.
CTTCAAGTCTCGGTGCACCACGCCCGCTCGGTGCGCGCGATCGAGCGCGTCCGCCACCTGGGTCGCCAAGCGCAGCAGTTCCGCGGCGGGCAGCGGGCCGCGCTTGAGCCGATCCGCGAGCGTGTCCCCCTCGATCAGCTCCATGACCAGGAAGTCGGTGTCGTCCTGCCGCCCCACGTCGAACAGCACGCAGATATTCGGGTGGTTCAGCCCCGACACCGTCTTCGCTTCGCGTTCGAAGCGCGCGCGCACCTCGGGATTCGCCGAGAGGTGGTGAGGAAGCACCTTCACCGCCACGTCGCGGCCGAGGCGCGTGTCGCGCGCGCGGTACACCTCGCCCATTCCACCGGCGCCGAGCGGCGCGGAGATCTCGTAGGGGCCCAGACGGGTACCGGCGGTCAGCGGCACGCGACTTCTCCTGATGGGGGTATCCGAAACGTCAGCGGATGATCACGGCCTTGGTGCTGCGGGTGTGCCGGCCATCGGTGAGCGTCACAAGATACACTCCCGTCGGGAGACTGCGCCTCTCGTCCAGCTCCACCACATGCTCGCCCGGACCCAGCAGCCCCACGTTGCGTGCGACAAGCCGGCGTCCGGCCACGTCGAAGAGCTCGAGCGCGGTGGGGCGCCCCGAGGGGAGCGCGAGCCGGAGCACGAGGCCCTCCCGCGTGGGATTGGGCCGCGGCGACGACAACGCCAGCTCGCGCGGCGACCGGACCGGGGTGTCCAGCAGCGAGGTTGCGCGGGCGTCCACCACATAGGCCGACACCTGTCCGGGTTCGCCGCAACGCACCGTGCAGTGATCGCGCCAGTCGCTGGCGAACAGCACGCGCTTGCCGTCGGGCGAAGGCACGGCATGCGGTTGGGCGAGATAGGTGGACTGCGTGCTGTGGTAGTGCGCGAATCGCTCTACCTGACCGCTCCCGTCCATCTTCACCGCCACCACCTCGCCGTGGAAGCGATCGCCGGCGAACAGCAGGTCGCTCGAATACGTCACGTAAAACCAACCCGGGCGCTGCAGACTGCGCGCCGAACCGTGCAAGTAGGGCGGCTCGTTCTCCGGGTTCGAGAGCGCCGTGACCTGGCCGTCGCGCAGCCGCACCTTTACCACCCGCCCCAGCGTTGCTCCCGGGCAGGCCCGTCCACCCATGATCACGTCCTCGTTGTCGTCGAACGGGTCGAGCGCCAGGTCGGCGTGCTTGAGCGGGAAGATCCAGCCATTCGGCCGATGCTGGAACGAACCGCAGCGAAGCGTGTTGCTGGCCATGTTATGGATCCGGATGGTGAGGCTCGAGTCCACCTCGAAGATGCGGCGCATGTCGCAGAACGTGTCGCACACGGCCATCCCCTGGCGCACGAGTGTGCGGTACTTCAAGCTGATATAGCGGCCGGACGGGGAGATCGACGCATGTGACACGACACCCGAGTCCGGTTGGGCCACGTCCAGGCTGCAAGCCGGGATGTCGAACACCGGGCCGATGCGGAGGTGGGGATAAGGCGGAGCGTTAGGAGCCTGCGGGTCCATGTCCACCACCACCATCTGCTGCTTGCTCTGGATGAGCACGTAGCGGCCATCGTTCGAGACGTTTCCTTCCGCCGAGCCGATGCCGTAGTCCGCCACGAACGGCAACGGCCAGCTACGAGTCTTGGTGCAGGTCGTCACGTCAAACCACATGAGCTCCGTGCCGTCGGGGTTCACGTTGATCTGTTCGTTCCGGTGGGCCGTGGAGGGATGCCAGCGCCAATCGTACCTGTCGTAGTTCTCGCAGGGTGCGTAGCGTGGCTGGTAGGTCTGGCCATTCAGGATCACCGGCGTGAGCCCCGATCCTTTGTTGTCGAGGCTCAGCAGCAGGCTCGCGGAGTTCCAAGGTTGCTGCTTGGAGTAAACGTGGCGCGTCAATCCGCCCCAGCGCGGACCGAACGGCCCCACGTCCAGGCCCGAATCCCCCGAGATCCGTACGATGGAAGTGCCGAACGTGGGCTCGCGCATGGGCATGAGGTAGAGCGGTTGGAGCGCGTCGGGAATCTGGAACACCGCCATGGAGTCGGTGACCACGTCCACGAATCCATCGTAGTGCGCGGCCTCGGACGGGGGGTGGGCGAACAGCGCGAGCACGAGCACGACGGAAGCCATGGCCGTGCCAGCCCGGGCCCGGTGCACTGGCGGGGTTTCGCGGTGGCTCATACGCCGACGTCTCGCCTGCACGCGCGCGCGTTCGGCCACGAGGCATGGGTGACTCGTGTGGGCATGGAATGGCAAGGGGGATGTCCGGGCGGTGGTACCGGGTTGCCTGAAATGTTATCACCCGAACTTCCGGATGCACGAGGTTTCTCGACAGGCGAGATGACCCATCCGACCTGGGGAAAGTATCCTCAGGAGCAAGGGATCAGCAGGACCAAACGGCGGAGCACCCCCACTGGACGCGAACGGAGCAGGTATGGAATTGGGCCTCTATTCCTTCGGTGATACCACTCCGGAGCCGGGCACGGGCGTCCGGGTCTCCTCAGCCCAACGACTGCGCGACTTGCTCGAGGAGATCGAACTGGCCGACCAACTGGGGCTGGATGTGTTCGGCGTGGGCGAGCACCACCGCAAGGATTTCGCCGTGTCCGCGCCCGCCGTGGTGCTGGCCGCCGCGGCCGCCCGCACCACGCGCATCCGACTCACGAGCGCCGTCACCGTGCTCGGCTCGGACGACCCGGTGCGCGTGTTCCAGGCGTTCGCCACGCTGGACCTGCTCTCCGGCGGCAGAGCCGAGATCATGGTCGGCCGTGGTTCGTTCATCGAGTCCTACGCGCTGTTCGGCTTCGACCTGCGCGACTATGACGAACTGTTCCCCGAACGATTCGCCGGGCTGGTCGCGCTCTACCGCGACTCCGCACGCCGCGCTGGGCACGACTCGGTGACGGTGCCCGTGGGCATCAACGCGCACGCGTTCGTGGCCGGGGATTCGCAGGCGGCAGCGGATGAGTTCTTCCCGCCCTACGCCGAAGCGATGACTCGCATCGGACGGGAGCGCGGCTGGCCTGCCACCACGCGCGAGCAGTTCGAAGCGCTCCGATCGACGCGTGGCGCCCTGGCGGTGGGTAGCCCGGCGCAGGTGGCCGAGAAGATCCTATTCATGCACGAGATGTTCGGGCACCAGCGCCACCTGCTGCAGATGAGCGTCGGCACGCTGCCGCACGCCAGCATGATGCGCAGCATCGAACTCTTCGGCACGCGCGTGGCACCCGTGGTGCGTGCCGAAGTGGCGAAGCGCGCGACTCCCGTGAACGGCTGAAGCGAACGGCGCGGTGCGCCCTACCCTGCTGGAGGCCGTCGCAGGACGACCACCGTCAAGTCATCGGGGAAGGTCTCGCAGCGGCTGAACGCGCGCGTCTCGCGCACGACGGTGTCCACCAGCGCCGCGGCTGGTAGGTGCCGCGAACGCCGCAGCAGCTCGGAGAGTCGCTCGGAGCCCAACAGCTCCCCGTCCGGGTCGGCGCTCTCGACGACGCCGTCCGTGTAGAGCAACAGCGTGTCGCCGGGCTCCAGCCGGGTCACACCGGTCTCGTAACGCGAATCGGTGAAGATCCCCAGCGGCAGCCCGCCCCGTTCCAGGAGCTCGATGGCTCCGTCGGAGCGCACGAGCAGCGGCGGGTTGTGCCCACAGTTCGTGTACGTGAGACACGCGTCGCGCCGGTCCAGCACGCCATACACGCACGTCACGTACGCGGTGTCCCCAGTGGTGTCAGGCAGAAGTGCGTTGACGCGGTTCGCGAGGTGCGACGGGTCGCGCCGGCGCCGGGCCTGCGAGCGGAGCACCGAACGAAAGCCCGTCATGCTGAGCGCGGCCGGGATGCCTTTGCCGGAGACGTCCGCCACCACCACGCTCAGGCAATCGTCGTCGAGCGGGATGAAATCGAAGTAGTCCCCGCCGATCGCGAAGCACGGGATACACGTGCCGGCGATGTCGAAACCCGGGAACAGCGGCGCGGCCGCCGGCAGCAGCCGCGACTGCACCTCGTGTGCGAGGCGCATCTGGTCCTCCAGCTTGCGGCGCTCGATCACCTGATGATGCAGCATCGCTCGGTCGATGCAGGCGGTCGCGGCGTCGGCGAACAGCCGCAACAGCTCGACATCCTCCGTGCTGAACGCGTCGAGCCGATCACTCTCCAGGTTCAGCGCGCCGATCGCCTCGCCCGCCCCCATCAGGGGCACGGCCACCTCGGATCGCGTGCGTTCGCGTCCCACGACGTAATGGGCATCGAGTCGCACGTCGGGGGCTCGCACAGGCTCGCCCGTGCGGATGGCGTGGCCCACGATGCCGGCACCGCGCATGAGCATGAGGTCGTGGTCCACCGGGTGCGGGTCGTAGCCCCGCTGCACCATGGCGGCGATCTCCTGCCTTGGATCGCCCGCGGCTGCAGGCAGGGTGACGCGATTCAGCACGAACACGCCGCCCGCATCGTAGGCCACGGCGGTGTGCAGGGCGTCCAGCAGATGCCCCAGCACGTCGCCCAGGTCGAGCGAGCCGCGCACGCGCTGCGAGATCTCCAGCAGGAGCTGGTAGCGACGTTCCATCGCCGAGGCGAAGCGGGGCGGCTCGGTCACTGGCTATCCCTTTCCGAGCAGCTGGAGCACCCCGGTCGTCATCTGCGGCAGGTAGGTGATGGCCAACGTGCCGGCACCGAGGATCAACAGGAACGGCACGACGTGGCGATAGAGCTCGGGCAACGGTTTGCCGAATCTCGATGACGCCAGGAACAGGTTGAGCCCTGCGGGCGGGAACAGGAATCCCAACTCGAGGTTCGCGAGGAACACCACGCCGAGGTGGATCGGATCCACGCCGAATGCCGCGCCGATGGGGGCCACGAGCGGGGCGAGGATGACGATGGCGGAGTAGATCTCGAGCACACTGCCGAGCACGAGCAGCACCACGTTCAGCACCAGCAGGAACATGTGCTGCGAGTGGATGTGCGCCTTGACGAACGCCAACAGCTGATCCGGGATCTGCGCGTCCACGAGCCAGCTGGTGAGGCCGAGCGCGCTGGCGAGCAGGATGAGCACTGCACCGCACAGCACGCTGGCCTTGACCAGCACCTTCGGCAGCTCGCGGAACCAGTGGATGTCGCGGGTGATGAAACACTCCACGACGATCGCGTAAGCAAACGCTACTGCCGCCGCCTCGACCATGGTGGTGAGTCCCGTGGTGAACAGCCCCACCACGAGCACGGGCACCGACAACTCCCACTTGGCCGCCCACCCCGAGACCAGCGCCTCGCGCAGCATGAACGACTGTCGATGCGCGGTGAGTCCTCGCCCCACCCACATGCCGTAACCCGCCACGATGAGGATCAGCAAGAGGCCAGGGACCAGGCCGGCGAGGTAGAGCGAATCCGCCGGCACGTTCGCCACCACGGCATAGAGGATCACGGGCAGGCTCGGCGGCAACAGCAAGCCCAGGCTGCCCGACGCCGTGACCAGGCCGAGCGAGAAGCCCTCGCGGTAGCCGTCCTTGAGCAATATCGGCAGCAGCAGGCCGCCGAGCGCCATGATCGTGACGCCGGAGCCCCCGGTGAACGTGGTGAAAAGCGCGCACACGGCCGCCACCAGTACCGCGACCCCTCCCGGCATCCAGCCGAACAGCGCGCGGAAGAAACGCACCAGGCGCTGCGACGCCTGCGACTCCGCCATGACGTAGCCGCACGCCGTCAGCAACGGCACGGCGGGAAGCGTCGGCGACACCATCAGGCGATAGATGTCGGCGGTCACAGCGGACACGGGCACGCCATCCTTGAAGAACAGCACCAGAGCGATGCCGCCCATGGCGACGAACACCGGGGCGCCGACGAGCGCTGCGAGCACGATCACCGCGACAAGCGGTAGCGCCAACGAAGGCGCCGCGCCCGGGACGGCGCCCAGCGACAGCGCGACCGCGATGGCGGCGAACGCGATCAATCGGCCCTGCCAGCGGACCGAGGCGCCCCAGGCGAAACGCACGGCGAGCAGTGCGAGCGCCACCGGCATGACGCACTCGCTCACCCACACCGGGATGCCGATGGCGAGCAGCTTGCCCTGTTCGCGATCGGCCATGACCACGCCGTATGCTGAATAGGACAGCACGGCGCAGACGGCGGCTGCCACGGCGGCGGAGAACACGCTTGCGGCACTTCGGACGCGCGCTTTCTCGATGGCTTCGGCGGTGGACAACGTGAGGTGCTGCCGCTCGCGCGCGGCGAGCAGTCCGCCGAGGAGTGCCAGCCACAGCGTGAGTTGCGCGCGGTACTCCGACGAGCCGGGCACCGAGAACCCACCGAACGGCCGGCCGAGGGCGTCCACGAGCGGGATGAGCATGGAGCACAGGAACGCGATCACCAGCACTCCGCCTTCAAAGGAGTGCAGGAATGCGCCGAGTCGACTCGCAGGGGGCGGCGGGGACTGCGTGTGCATGGGCGGGGACACTAGCACGGGGGCGTTGCTTGCATCCCGAGAGCCTGGCTGGACCGGTTCCGTCTGAAGGCTTGCTTTTCACCCTGGCTTGGCGACGGCGGAAGGCAGGGTCGACTCGTTCGCGGGTACCCCGGCGGCCCCACTCACGAATCGACCCTGCCTTCCACCTGACTGTCAAGCAGCTCTCGAATCGACCCAGCCTCGCGCCGGGCTTCCAATCAGCTCCACGTGCGCCTTGCCCGCACAGCTGCTCGAGGGCGCGACTTCCTTGGGGCTACTCCGCCTTCAACGTGAAGTTGGCGGAAGCGCGCGTCGCGTCCCAGTCGAGATGCAGGAAGCCACCGGTGGGGTGCGCTTCGATACTGATGGTAAAGCGCTCAACCACTTGAGGTAGCGTGGAAACGTTCATGTCGATGGTGAAGACGTCGCGATCCGGCTTGTGGGCGGTGCCGGGTTGGCCGGTCTCGCTGTTGATGATGAGCTTCCAGCCCGTCGGGCCGGGAATCGTCCACAGGGAGTAGAAACCCGCCGGCACCGTGCTACCGCCGAAATTCAGTGGTTTGTCAGTGCGGAACTGCGTCGCGGCGTTGGCGCCAGTGCGCCACAGCGCGCCGTAGGGCACGAGGTTCCCGAACACGACGCGCCCGCGCTTGGCGGGGCGGCCATAGTCGATGGTGATGTTCGCAGCGGACGCGGCGGTGGTGCGGATCGTGTCGCGCGGCGAGAGCGTACCGAGGCTGCCGCCGGAAGACTCTCGGGCTTTGTACCCGGCCGCGACGGCCTCGATGTCGAGCGGGGCAATACGCGACAGCGCCACGCGGAACGTGCCGGCAAGCGCGCGCGTTCCGAGCATGCGACCTTGCTTGTCGATGCGGGCATGGATCAGGTCGCCGCGCGAGATCCACAGCGACACGGAGTCGGCGCCCAAGCGCTCGATGCGATAGCGCTCGGTGTTCGGGGTGCCGAGGAAGTGCACGCGGCCCCCGAGCGTGTCGGCTCGCGACTGGACCAGGCGCTGCACCTCACGCTCATACACCGCCCAGGGACTCGTGCCCGCCACCACCAGCGCGCCTCGTGGGAGTGCGATCGCCGATCGGACCGGGGCGGCCGTTCCCGTCTGCACCACGCCCCGCAGCGTGTCGCCGTCCACCGTGTCCGCGATGGTCTGGGTGGGCGTGGGCGAGCCCGGAGGGGTGACCACCATGGAGAGGCGGGCGAACACGCCGTCCTTGAACTCGTAGACGATCTGGCGGCGCAGCAGTCGCGGCGCTCGGCCGACCTGGTCCACCTCGAGGCGATCCTTCGTGCGCCGGTAACGTTCGACGCTGGTGGTGTCCTGGCCCAGTGTGAGCAGGAAGCTCCCGCCGTCGTCCGCCACGGCGGGCGGGGCGAGTGCGCAACAGAACAGGACGGCGAACAGACGCGTCATGCGAGACATGGCAGTTCCCTTCGTCAGACGGTGGCGGATGCGGTGCCGAGTGTGGACGAGCCACCGTAGCGCGCGAGCCACGAATCGTGACGAACGCACCACGAACGCGGTGCGCGGGATGCCCGGCGTGGGTCGTGCTCGAGAGATCAAAAGGCGGCCCCGATATGCTTGGAGTCCGGGTCGCGCGTAGCGCGCGACACTCTTGGAAAGGAAGCCCGCCCTGCCAGAGGAACACTCGCTCGCCGCACCGTTGGAGCTATTCCTGAAAGCCATCCGCGAGGACCGACCGCGCGATGCGGAGCGGATCCTTGGGCGGTATCCCGGCATCGCCGAGGCTCAAGAATTCGGTGTTTGGTGCGTGCTCGGTGATGGGGCCCGCGTTTCGGCCGCGCTCGCGACCGATCCGGGTGTGGCCACGAGGCCCCGCACCGGCGAAAGCTGGCCGCCGCTGCTCTACGCGTGCGCCTCGTGGCTGCATGTGCGCGGTGAACCCGAGGCCGCGGCACTGGCCAACGTGATCCGCCTGCTCGTCCGGGCCGGGGCGGATCGCGCCACGGCCATCAACCGCTGGGGAGAGCCGCCCGAACGCATGGGGTCGGCTTTCGCGACGGCGCGACTCGTCGCGGCGGGCCTGGCGCCACGCGAGGCGCTCGAGTGCGAAGAATGACGCGACCCGCGGGGCTGGCGCCGACGGCAGGGGCGTGCTTGAATGGGCCGGACCTCATGCGCCCCGCTCTCCCGACGCTCCACCCGCGACGCTCGCAGACCGGTGTCGTCCGCTCGCTGATCGCGCTGCTGGCCTTCGTCATCGGTTGCGGCTCGCGTGAGGCGCGTCGGCCGTCGCGCGTGCCGGTGACGGTGGCGACCGTCGAGACACGCAGCGTCCCGTGGGAATGGGAAGCGACCGGCACGGTCGAGCCCGTGGCCTCGGCCGAGGTGACCGCGCAGGTGGGCGGGATCGTCACGCGTATCGCGTTCCGCGAGGGCGATGGCGTGCGAGCGGGAGCCCCGCTCGTGCTGCTCGACGCGCGGCCATTCGAAGCGCAAGTAGCGCAGGCCGAAGCCGCGCTCGCGCGCGACCGCGCCCAGGCGCGGAGTGCGAGGCTCGAGCTCGAACGGTCCGAGGTCCTGGCCCGCCAACAGGTGCTCGCGAGCAGCGAGCTGGAAGTCAAACGCGGTATCGCCGACGCGTTGCTCGCGAGTGTGCAAGGGGACTCGGCCTTGCTCGCAAGCGCGCGGCTCGACTTGGCCTATGCCACGGTGCGCGCGCCGATCTCGGGACGCACCGGTCGGCTGCGCGTGCACGTGGGCGACGTGGTCAAGCCGAGCGATCCGGCGAACCCCGTGGTGAGCATTCATCAGCTGCGGCCCATCCGCGTCGCGTTCACCATTCCCCAGGCGGATTTGGACGCCCTGCGAAGCGAGCGACGAGGCGGCGTGAGAGTGCTCGCCTCGACCCAGGCTTCAGACTCGACCTGGGCCGAGGGGCAGCTCGCGTTCATCGACCACGAGGTGGACGCCGCCACGGGCACGGTGCTGCTCAAGGGCGAGTTCGCCAATCGAGACGGCGCGTTGTGGCCGGGTGCGTTCGCGCGCGTGCGACTGCGGCTGCGCGACGAGACCGACGCCATCGTGGTGCCCGCGGCCGCGGTCGGCAACTCGCAGAGCGGCGCCTACAGTTACGTGCTGCGCCCGGACACGACAGTGGAGATGCGCCCGGTGCAGGTGGCGCGCACCTGGCGCGGCCTGGCGGTGATCGCGTCCGGGCTCCGACCCGGCGAGCAGGTGGTCACGGATGGCCAGGTGCGACTGTCGCCCGGCGCGCGCGCGAGCATCCGCCCGCCGGCGCCCGTGGGCGCGCCCGCCACCGGCAATCCGACCGTGCGTCGGCCATGAACCTGTCGGCGCCGTTCATCCGCCGCCCGATCGCGACGATGCTCATCATGCTGGGCATCGTATTCATGGGCGCGCTCGCCTACCCGCAACTTCCGGTGAGCGACCTGCCCAACGTGGACTACCCGGTCATCAATGTGCGCGCGAGCCTGCCCGGCGGCAGCCCACAGACCGTCGCGGCGGCCGTGGCCACGCCGCTCGAGAAGGAGTTCTCCACCATCGCCGGGCTCGAGACCATGACTTCGAGCAGCGGGCTCGGCGGCACGACCATCACGCTGCAGTTCTCGCTGAATCGGGACATCGACGCCGCGGCGCAGGACGTGCAGGCCGCGATCGCCCAGACGCTGCGGCAACTTCCGCAGGGCACACTGCCACCGTCCTACGGAAAATCGAATCCGGCGGATTCTCCCATCCTGTTCCTCGCGCTCACCAGCGACGTGCTCACGCTGCCGGCGCTCGACGAGTACGCCCAGACCACGATCGCGCAACGCTTGAGCACGGTGGAGGGCGTAGCGCAGGTGCAGGTGTTCGGCTCGCAGAAGTACGCGGTGCGTGTGCAGCTCGATCCGCAGGCCCTCGCCGCGCGCGGCGTCGGCATCGACCAGGTGTCGAGCGCCATCGCTTCCGGCAACGTGAGCCTGCCCACGGGTGTGCTGTGGGGCCCCGACGAGGCAGTGACGCTGCGCTCGCACGGCCAGCTCGAGAGCGCGCGCGAGTTCCGTGACCTGGTCATCAAGGCCCAGGATGGCGCGTTGGTGCGGCTGGGTGACCTGGGGCAGGTGGTGGACGGCGTCCAGGACAGTCGCGTCGCCAGCTGGTTCAACGGTCGGCGGGCGATCGTGCTCGCGATCAATCGCCAGCCCGGCACCAACACCGTGCGCGTGGCCGACGCGGTGCACGCGATGGTCGAAGTGCTGAAGCCCCAGCTGCCGGGCTCGGTCAAGATCGAGACGCTCAACGACCGCTCCATCTCGATCCGACATTCCGTGAACGACGTGCAGATGACGCTGCTGCTCACGCTCGTGCTGGTGGTGCTCGTCATCTACCTGTTCCTGCGCAACGCCTCGGCCACGCTCATCCCCAGCCTGGCGCTGCCACTGTCGCTCGTGGGCACGTTCGCGGTGATGAAGCCACTGGGTTTCAGCCTCGACAACCTGTCGCTCATGGCACTCACCCTGTCGGTGGGATTCGTGGTGGACGACGCCATCGTCATGCTCGAGAACGTCGTCCGACATATGGAGATGGGGAAGCCGCCGCTGCAGGCCGCGCTCGACGGCTCGCGCGAGATCGGTTTCACCATCCTGTCGATGACGCTGTCGCTGGTGGCCGTGTTCATCCCGGTGTTGCTGATGGGTGGACTCCTGGGCCGGCTGTTCCACGAGTTCGCAGTGGTGATCAGCGTGGCCATCCTCATCTCCGGCGTGGTGTCGCTCACGCTCACGCCCATGATGGCGAGCCGGTTCCTCAAGCCCGGCGGTCATCACTCCCAGCGCGGCGTGCTGCGCTTCACCGAGGACCTGTTCACGCGGTCGCTCGCCGCCTACGAGCGGAGCCTGGGCTGGGTCATGGATCATCGCCGCGTGGCGCTGGCGTTCTCGGCCGCGGTGCTCGCGGGCACCGCGGTGCTGTGGTGGTGGATCCCCAAGGGCTTCATCCCCAGCGAGGACATCGGCCAGTTGAGTGGCACGACCGAGGCGGCCGAGGGCACCTCGTTCGAGGCCATGGTCCGCAGCCAGCAACAGGTGGCCGCGATCCTCGCCAGGGACGAGAACGTCGCCGGCTTCATGTCGTCCGTCGGCGCAGGCGGCCGCGGCGGCAACTCGAACCAGGGTCGCCTCGTGATCCGACTCAAGCCGCGCGGGGACCGCAAGCTCAGCGCCGACCAGGTCGCCCGCGCGCTCGGACCGCGATTGAACACCATCCCTGGCATGCGGGTTTTCCTGCAAAACCCACCCCCCGTGCGCATCGGCAGCCGCTTCGCCAAGAGCCAGTACCAGTTCAGCGTGCAGGGCAGCGATCTGGCTTCGCTCTACGAGAACTCCGGCCGTCTCGAGGCGGCGTTGCGCCAGTCCGCGCGGCTCGAGAACGTGACCAGCGACCTGCAGATCAAGAACCCCGAGATCCATGTGGAGCTCGACCGCGAACGCGCCGCCGCGCTGGGGGTGTCGCCGCGCCAGGTGGATGAGGCGCTGTACGACGCCTACGGCTCGCGGCAGGTGTCCACGATCTTCACCCCGACCAACCAGTACTGGGTGGTGCTCGAGCTGCTGCCGCAATACCAGCGTGACGTCTCGGCGCTGCGGCTGCTGCACGTGCGCTCGACGAACGGCACGCTGGTCCCGATCGGCGCCGTTGCACGCCTGACGCCCGGACTGGGGCCTCTCACCGTGAGCCACTCCGGGCAGTTGCCCGCCGTGACGCTGTCGTTCGACGTGCGGCCCGGCGTGGGCTTGAGCGAAGCGGTGAGCGAGGTGCAGTCCACGGCGCGTTCCGTGCTGTCCTCCGACATCTCCACGGGGTTCGCGGGCACCGCGCAAGCGTTTCAGTCGAGCCAGCAAGGGCTGATGCTGCTGCTGGTCGTGGCAGTGCTGGTGATCTACTTGGTCCTCGGCGTGTTGTACGAGAGCGTGGTGCACCCACTCACCATCCTGTCGGGCCTTCCCTTCGCCGGTTTCGGGGCGCTGCTCACGCTGGCGCTGTTCCGCACGGAGCTCTCCGTGTACGCATTCGTAGGCATCATCCTGCTCATCGGACTCGTCAAGAAGAACGCCATCATGATGATCGACTTCGCGCTGGACGCGGAACGCCGTTCAGGGAAATCGCCGCGCGACGCGATCATCGAAGCCTGCCTCGTGCGATTCCGCCCGATCATGATGACGACGATGGCGGCGCTCATAGGCACGCTCCCGATCGCGCTGGGCTGGGGTGCCGGCGCCGAGTCGCGCCGCCCCCTGGGACTGGCGGTGGTTGGCGGGCTCGCGTTCTCGCAGATCGTGACGCTGTACGTCACGCCGGTGTTCTACACCTACCTCGATCGCCTCGCCCACCGTCTCCGCCGCCGCCCTCGCGCCGAAGCGACCGCCGCTCGCGATCCGGCGGAGTCCGCTCGGGTGTGAGGCCGCTGCCGGCCGGCGCCGGGCCGGACGACGACGTTGGCACGGCGCGAGTGCTGGACAGGCGGCCGCGGATGACGTTACTTCCGGGGTTCATCCTGCGCCCCGCGCCCCGTCCCGGGCGTGCCCGTTGCCTTTCCTACGAGATCGCCGACATGCCGGACACCCCGCTCACCGACCGCCCCGAGACCGAGCGCGAGGACTTCATCCGAGAGATCGTCAAGGACGACCTCGCCGCTGCGCGCGTGCGCGGGGTGGTGACGCGCTTCCCTCCCGAGCCCAACGGCTACCTGCACATCGGCCACGCCAAGGCGCTGTGCCTGAACTTCGGGATCGCGCTGCAGTTCGGTGGAGTGTGCAACCTTCGCATGGACGACACGAACCCGGCGAAGGAGGACGTGGAGTACGAGGACTCCATCCTGGACGATGTGCGCTGGTTGGTGGCGGGCTGGGCCGACACGTGCTTGGGACTCAAGCCCAGCGGCGCGACCGCGAATGCGTCGGGCAGCGATTTTCACCTGCCGGCGGTGCGCCCCTCCGAGGCCGCCGGTCGCGCGCTCGAGGCGTTTCGCGCGTCGGACTACTTCGACGCGCTGCACGCGCTCGCGGTGCGTTTGATCGAGTCCGGCAAGGCCTACGTGTGCGACCACACCGCCCAGGAGCTGGACCGCATGCGCGGCGCGCCCGGGGAACGGGGCGAGGAGAGCCACTACCGCGGCCGCGGCGTGGCGGAGAACCTCGAACTGTTCGCGCGCATGCGCGCCGGCGAGTTCGCGGACGGCGCGCGCACGCTGCGTGCCCGCATCGACATGTCGTCACCCAACGTGTGGCTGCGCGACCCGGTGCTCTATCGCATCCGGCACGCGACGCACCACAACACGGGGAACCGCTGGTGCATCTACCCGCTCTACGATTTCGCGCACGGGCTCTCGGACTACATCGAGGGCGTCACGCACAGCCTGTGCACCCTGGAGTTCGTCCCGCATCGCGCGCTCTATGACTGGTTGCTCGACGCACTGGACCTGCCGCGACCGCTTCCCCACCAGTACGAGTTCGCCCGCTTGAATCTCACGCACACCCTCATGAGCAAGCGCCGGCTGTTGCGCCTGGTTCAGGAGGGCCGCGTGTCGGGCTGGGACGATCCGCGCATGCCCACGATTCGCGGCATGCGGCGTCGCGGCTACCCGGCGGCCGCGCTGCGTGACTTCGCCGACCGCATCGGCGTGGCACGACGCGAGAACCGCGTGGAGCTGGCGCTGCTCGAGCACTGCGTGCGCGAGGACCTGAATCGCCGCGCGCTTCGCCGCATGGCCGTGCTCCAGCCCGTGAAAGTCGTGCTGGAGAACTATCCCGAGGACTTGGTCGAGGAGTTCGAGCTGGCCAACAATCCCGAGGATCTCGCGACGGGTTCCCGCCGCGTGGCGTTCTCGCGCGAGCTGTGGATCGAGCGCGACGATTTCCGTGAAGTGCCGCCACCCAAGTATTTCCGCATGAGCCCGGGAATCGAGGTGCGCCTGCGCGGCGCCTACCTCGTTCGCTGTACCGGGGTGGCCAAGGATCCGGTGACCGGTGAGGTTAGCGAGGTGCGCGCCACGTACGATCCCCTGACGCGTAGCGGCAACGCGCCGGACGGCCGCAAAGTGAAGGCCACGATCCACTGGGTGTCGGCCCGGCACGCGCTCGACGCCGAGGTGCGTCTCTACGAGCCCCTGTTCACGGCCGAGGACCCCGAGAACGTCCCCGTGGGCGTCGACTTCGTCGAGGGGCTGAATGCGCATTCCCTCGAGGTGCGGCACGCCTGCAAGCTGGAACAAACACTCGCCGCCGTGACGCCGGGCGAGCCGGTCCAGTTCGAGCGCGTCGGCTACTTCGTGCTCGACGCGCGCGACTCGCGGCCCGACGCCCCGGTGTTCTTGCGCACGGTGACTTTGAAGGACGCGTGGGCTCGCGCGGAGAAGCGCCAGGGCTGATCGGTCGCCGTTCGGTCGGCGAGGAGCGCCTTGTCAGCCGGCGACGCGTACCCGAGAATCTACGCACGGTGGACCGGCCACGGCCACGGCCGCGGACCGGGCACCGCAACGAACCGTCGCCGGAGCGGATCCACCCCCGTGCGGCGCCCTGTTGCCGGTCCTGCGAACCCGGAGTCCCATGTCGAGCCCCACGCGGTCGTCACCCTCGCGCACGCTCTCGCTGGTTGCGCTGCTCACGCTCATGCCCCTGGCGCCGGGCGGATCGCGGCCCAGCCAGGCTGCATCGCCTCCGGCGCCCGAGCGGCTGGTCGTTGTGGCCACCACAGACCTGATGGGCGAGACGAGCCCGTGCGGCTGCCACACGCCCAAGGGCGGGTTCGCCCGGCTGGGCACGTTCCTCGACAGCACGCGCGCGGCGGAGCCGGCCACTTTGTATGTTGACGCTGGGGGTGCGTTCCCGGTGCATGCCGGCCGGACCGACCTGGCCGAGTTCATGTTCCGGACGATGCAGCAGCTCGCACCCGGGGCGGTGGGGGTGGCGCCGCGCGACCTTCAGTTGGGGGTGGCGTTCCTGCGCGACCTCTCGCGCCGCTCGGGACTGCCGCTGACGTGCGCGAACCTCGTGGACCGGCGCACCCGCGCGTCGCTCTTCCCCGCCACGCGGCTCGTCAAGGCGGGTGGAGTCACCGTGGGCGTGTTCGCGCTGCTGGGCGAACGCTTCGACCTGGGGCCGGCGCGCGACTCGGTGGCGGTGCTGGACCCGGAGAACGCGGCCCACGAGGCCGTCGCGTCGCTGCGGGCGCGCGGCGCACATGTGGTCGTGCTGCTCTCGCAACTCGGGCGCGTCGGCGGCGAGGACCTCGCCACGGCCGTGCCCGGGATCGACGCCGTGATCCTCGGCCGCGATATCCCGCTGCTCGAACACGGCCGGCGCATCGGGAACACGCTCTTGAGCTATGCCGGCGACAAGGGCCAGCACCTGGGAGTGGTGACGCTCGCGCTCGATGCTACGAGGCGCACGGTGAATGGCACGTGCGACCTCCACGCGCTCGGGCCAGACGTGCGCCAGCAGCCGGCGCTGCTCGCCTTGGTCAAGGGGTTCGAGGACGCCTACAACGAGCGCATGCGCAAGGAGCAACGGGCCGAACGGGCGGCGCAGGACGGCGACTCGGATCCGGTGGATCACTTCGTGGGCGACGGGGTGTGTGGCCGATGCCACACCGCCGAGGCCGAGCAATGGCTCACGACCGCGCACTCGCTGGCGTGGGAGACGCTGGTGCGCGAGAAGAAGGACGCCACGCCGGAGTGTGTTCCGTGCCACGTCGTGGGCTACCGGCAACCGGGCGGGTTCCAGTCCGCGATCGCGACTCCGCATCTGGTGAACGTCCAGTGCGAGAACTGCCACGGCATGGGCACGCTGCACGTGGAGGGCTGGCTGGCGCAAAGCGGTCTGGGCGAGGCCACCTGCCGTACCTGCCACAATGCTGAGCGCGACCCCGAGTTCGACTACGCGACACGCCTGCCGCTCGTGACGCACGGCAACTCCAGCGGCGAATCCATCCGCAAGGTTAGGGCCCGCCGCGAACGCGGCTACTCGAACGGAAGCCACTGAGCTTCACACACCCGCGCAACTCCTACCTCGCCCTCGCCAGCGCACGCGACGCCTCGAGTAACGACGCGTCGCCGGGAGCATGGCGAAGGCCGCGCTCCACCACCGCCCGCGCCCCCGTCAGGTCGCGCGCACGCACCAGCATGCGCGCCTCGTAGTCATATCCGCGCGGGTCCGAGGGCGCCACCGCCTGAGCCTCGCGAAAGTGGGCGAATGCCTCGGCGCTCTGGTTCACCGCCTGCGCGGCCATGCCGGCGTGGAGTAACGCTTCCACACGCTGCGCGCCGGCCACGCCGGAGCGCAGCGCGACTCGCGCAGCTTCGCCCGAACCGGCCACGTCACCGAGCTGTCGCCGGAGCAGGGCCAGGCGCACCCACACGTCCATAGGCGCCTCCGGGTCCCGCGCCACCTCCTCGAGCGCCGCCCGCGCACCCGCCGCGTCGCCGGCACGCTCCTGCGCGTGCGCCCGTTCGAGCAGGGCGTCCCGGCGCGCGGCCCGCACGCGCGCGCTCCACTCCTGGGCAAGACTCGTCGCCAGCGGCAGATCGCCGCCGTCACGCAGCTCCGCGAAAACGCGCTTGGCCTGGGCGTCGTCCGCATTCTCCAACCGGCTCTTCGCGCGCCAGCGCCATACGGACTCGCGCGGCCAAGCCGCAAGTGGGCCACCCGCGGGTGGAAGCACGGCCCGCGGAAAGTCGCTCGCCACGGCGACCTGTGTGCCCGTGCGCCCGCGGCCCACCTCGATCAGGTCCCGAGGAGCCCGGTACTCCACGAACGGACGGTCATCGGTGTTGAGTGGAGCGGGCTTCACCAGGCGGCGAAGGGCCGCGCCGGAGTTCACGTAGAACGCGGCGATCTCTTCGGCCGAATCGAGCCGCGCGCGGCGGAGCTGCTCGGCCACCGCCGCGCTCTGCAGTCGAGCGAGCGGCAGTTCGCGACCTGGGGGCGCCGCCACCAGCAGCACGTCGGAGGAGCGCCACAGGCAGAACAGGTGCGCCTCCGGGAACACGCTCAGGAACGCGCCCAACAGGCTGTGGAATGTGCCAGGCGAGAGCTCATAAACCTGGATCCATTGCCCGAACACACCGTCGGGCGCGAGCCGTGCGCGGACGCGGCGATAGAAGTCCACGGTGAACAGGTTGTTCACGCCGGCGATCCAGGGATTGGTGGGCTCCGAGATGATGAGGTCGTAGCGCCCCTGTCCGTGCATGAGGCGCGTGCGGGCATCCTCCAGGTACAGCGTCACGCGCGGGTCGCGGAGCGGGTCGTTCGACCCGTCGTGGAAGAGCCGCGAGCCTCGGACCACGGCCTGCTCCAGTTCCACGACGTCGGTGGGCCCCACGCCGGCGGCGAGTGCCGCCGCCGCCGTGAAGCCCGAACCGTGCCCCACGATGAGCGTGCGCGCACCCGTGTCCGCCATGACGGCCGGCACCAGGCCCAGCAGGACCTGCGTGAGCATGTCGCCGGTGCCTGCGTCGATCTTGCCGCCGACGCGCATCCATCGCCGTCGGCCCTCGAGGTCGGTGGCCACCAGCACCGAGGCGTTGATGCCCTCTTCGTAGAAAAGCACGCGTTGCGCCGCGGCCACCTGGCGCGTGGCGTCGCCCAGCCCGCCGGCGTCGCGGAACGACTGCAGAAGATTCTGGGCATGGAACGGACGATAGGTGCCGAGCGACATGAGCACGGGATCCCAGCGTGGCGCGGTCACCGCCGCCGCCACGCCGAGGAGCACGAGCGCGCCGGCGCCCGCAAGCACGCGCGCGCGGGCTCGCGGCGCGCCCGGCAGCACGAGGCACACGAGCCCCACGCTCGCCGAGAGCCCAGCGGCAAGCAGCACTCCGCCCTGCACGCCGAGCCGCGGCAACAGGTAGAAGCCGGTCAAGAGCGAGCCGACGATGGTGCCGACCGTGTTGAGCGCGTAAGCGTGTCCAGTGGCGGGACCCCCCGCTTCGTGCTGGAGCAGGCGCGTGGCGAGCGGGAAAACCGCGCCCAGGATCATGCAAGGCACGAGCAACACAGGCACGACAAGGCCCAGCTGCGCGGCGAGCAGCCCACTCCACGAATCTCCCATGCGCTCACCCAACTCGAGCATGGCGCGCGGCAGCCCGGACCAGGCATGGATGCCAGCGACTGCGCTGGCCGCGATGGCGAGTTGCGCCAGCGCCAGGCCACCCGCCGTACGCGCGCGTCGAAGGAGTGGCGCAGCGAGCGCGCTCCCGAGCGCGATGCCGCACAGGTACACGCCCAGCACGGCCGAGAACGAGTAGACCGACGAACCCAGCACCAGGCTGTAGAGCCTTACCCACGAGAGCTGCAGGGCGAGCGCGGCGAATCCCGACACCGCGAATGCCACGCCCAGGACGCGACGGGCGGAAAGCGGGAGCAGCGGTTCGATCGGAGCCGCCAGCGACGCCACCGCTGCGGCGGGTGCGGCCGCCGGGCTCGCACGGGCCGCGGCGAGCCACGCCACCCCGCCGGCCATAAGGTTCAGCGCGGCAGCAGCGAGCGTGGTCGCCGTGAGACCCCAGCGGGGCATGAGCAGGAAGCCGCCGAGCAACGAGCCGACCACCGCGCCAAGCGTGTTGAGCGCGTAGAGCCACGCGAGACCGGCGCCCAACACCCCGCGCTCGCAGCGCGCCACCAGCAGGGGCAACGTGGCGCCCATGAGCATCGCGGGCGGAACCAAAAGCACGAACAACAGCACGACGCGGGTCACCGAGAAGGCCGCACCCTCGCCCCCGGAAGCGCGATACAGGTGCCCCACCGGTCCATCGAGCAGCCGCAGCGCCGGCAAGATCGCGAGTCCCACGCCCGCCACGGCGAACTCGAGAACGGCGTAGCGGCGCGCGGGGTCGCCGGTGCGCGCGAGCGGGCCACCCAACAGTCGGGCGCCAAGCGCCAGGCCGCCGAGGAACGCCGCCACCACGACCGCCACCGAGTGGAGCGAGCTTCCGAGCAGATAGGAGATCTGCTTGCTCCAGACCAACTCGTAAAGGAGACCCGCCGCGCCCGAGGCCACGAAGCACAGCGCGGCCCAAGTCGGCACCACCGCGGGGCCGGAGGCGCCGCGTGCGTGAAGGGGTCGCGTGCTCATGCGCCGATCAATCGACCACCACGCGCACGCGTAGTCCCCAGGCGTCGGTGGCGAGGAGGTCGCTCGAGTCCTCGTCGGGCTCCACCCCCGCCGCACGTGCGTGCTCCACTAGTTCCGCGAGCGACGCAGCATCGGGCAGCACCAGTCGCCACTCGTCCAGTCCGGCATCGCCAGGCCCCGCGACCGGCTGGCCGGCGGCCCACACGTTCAGTCCGACGTGGTGATGGTAGCCACCCGCCGCCACGAACAGCGCCCCGGGGAAGATCCGCGTGCTCACGTCGAAGCCGAGCGCCGCGACATAGAAGCGTTCGGCACGTGCAAGATCGCCAACATAGAAATGCAAATGCCCCATGCGGGTCGCCGCGGGAACGCCGGCCCAGGGTATCGCCCCCGCGGCGGCGACCAGCGGGCCGCGGTCGAGAGGGTCGACGGCGCCGACCAGATCGGGGCCACGGCGGATCCATTGCTCCCGCGGCCGGTCGGCATACACCTCCACCGTGATCCCGTCCGGATCAATCAGGTAGAGCGCTTGGCTGAACAGGTGGTCGGCGGCCGCCCACGGCTCGCCCAGCGCTTCCAGGTGGAGCAGGAAGCGGCCAAGGTCGCCCGCGGAGGGCAGCAGGAGCGCATAGTGATAGAGACCCGGACGTCCCGAGCGGGGCATGGGCCGAGCCCCCGGAACCTCGCGCAGCGCCACCATCGGAGTGCCCGACGGCGTGCCCCACCGGTTCTCCCCCAGGGACCGCAGGCCGAGCACCCGTTCAAGCCAGTTCCCGGACCGAAACGTGCTCGCAACTCGTAGCGAGACATAGTCTAAACGGGACTTAACAGGCAATTGGAACACGGGGCACCGGCCTCGGGGGTATGTTGGGACAGCTCTCCGTCCCGCGCATCATACCCGCTCGCAAGCCGTCGCGAACGGGTCGTGCGAGCCCGGGGCTACCTCGGACCCCTCAGCCCCTCGAGAACCCTTTCACGGAGACTCGCCATGCGACGGAATAACATCTTGTTCGGAATCGCCGTTCTCGCGCTCGCTGGATTGAGCACGGGCCTGTTCGTGAAGTACCGCGGCAGCCAGACCGCGCTGGGCGATGCGCGTGCGCGCGAGGATGCCACGCATCGCAGGTACGAGGCCGCGATCGACGACATCTCGGCGATCCAGGACAGCCTCAACGCCATCACGTTCGGCGATGCCAAGTCCGGGCTGCATTCCTCCGGCCTGTCCTCCGAGCGACGCCTGTCGCCGACGCGTACCGATGAAGCCCTGGCGCGCGTGGCCGAACTGCGCTCTGGCATCGAGCGCACTCGGGAGCGGATCGTGGAGCTGGAGGCGCGGCTCCAGAAGAGCGGCACGCGCGTTACCGGCCTCGAGCGCATGGTGGGCCGCCTCAAGGAGGGACTCGCCGCCAAGGAGTCCATGGTCGCGCAGCTCACGACCCGCGTGGATTCGCTCAGCACGCACGTCACCGTGCTCACCGCGACGGTCGCGGAAAAGGAAGTCACGTTGGCGGAGAAGGAAGCCACGCTGGAGGAACGCCGGCGAGAACTGGGGACGGTGTACTACCTCGTCGGGTCGCGGCAGGAGCTGCTGAAGAGCGGCGCCGTGGTTGCTCGCGGCGGCATCCTGGGCCTTGGCAAATCGCTGGACGCCTCGGGACAGGTGGACGAGACCCAATTCCACCCGATGGATACCGATGCGGAAACGGTCATCCTGATCGCCTCGAAGCGCGCGCGGGTGCTCACGCCGCAGCCGATCAACAGCTACCGACTCGAGCCGACGGACAGCGGCATGGTCCTGCGGATCCTCGACTCGCACCAGTTCCGCAAGGTGCGCCACCTCGTGGTCGTGACGGCCTAGTCCGGGCACGAATGTCGGTCGGGGTCTCCGGCGCAGGGACCGTGCCGGGGGCTCCGGCCATTCGCGCTCGCGCTCGCGGCCATGATGGCCACGAAGCGCGCGCAGCTGCACGAGCGAGCGGCTACTCCTCCACCGGCAGGCGCAGCAGTGCGTGCACCGGCAGCGGCTGCAGCCGGTCCCGGCCGCCCAGCCCCTGCAGCTCGATCACGAACAGCGCCGCCGCGACCTCGGCCTCGAGCTGACGAACAAGTTGCACCGTCGCCTGCGCCGTGCCGCCCGTGGCAAGCAGGTCGTCCACGATGACAGCGCGCTGCCCGCGGAGCAGGGCGTCGGCATGCAGTTCGAGCGTGTCCTCACCGTATTCGAGCGAGTAGACCTGGCGCACGGTGGCACCGGGCAGCTTGCCGAACTTGCGCGCGGGCACGAACGGCACTTGCCAGTGGAGCGCCAGTGGCGCGCCGAACAGGAATCCGCGCGACTCGATACCCACCACCGCGTCGGGGCGCTCGACGCTCTCCGCCAACGCGACGATCGTGGCGCGGAACGCCTCGGGTGAGCGCAGCAGCGGCGTGATGTCCTTGAAGCGGATGCCCTTCCGCGGGAAGTCCGGCACCTCGCGGATGTGCTGTTCCAGTCCGATCATCGGGCCTCTCTCCGGTGCGGGGCTCAATGAACGACCTCGCCACTCTCGCGATCGAGATCGGCAAGGTCGATGGCTCGGCGCAGCTTCGCGAGCGCGCGCGATTCGATCTGGCGCACGCGTTCACGCGAGATTCCGAAGTGCTCGCCGGTCTCCTGCAGCGACCGCGCGATGCCGTCGTGGAAGCCGTAGCGGATGCGCAACACCTGTTCCTCGCGCTGGGCGAGCGATCGCAACAGCCGATCGATCTTCTCGTGCTCGAGCTGCAGCTCGACCAACCGCTCGACCGACATGGGCGGACCACCCAGGTCTTCCGCGGACAGCTCCTGAAAGGCGTCCACGCCCGCGTGCTCGTCCAGTGACTTCATGCCGAGCAGCAGCGCGCGCAGCCGCTCCGCGCGCGGGGTCGAGATGTCGAGCTCGGCGGCGATCTCGACCACGAGTGGCTCTCGGCCGAGCCGGCCGCGCAGCGTGCGCTCGGCACGCACGTAGCGATTGAGCTGCTGGAACATCTGCACCGGGATGCGCACGGCGCGCGACTGCTCGGCGAGCCCACGCAAGATGGCCTGGCGGATCCACAGCGAGGCGTAGGTGCTGAAGCGCAGTCCGCGCTCGGGCTCGAAGCGGTCCACCGCGTGGATGAGGCCGAGGTTCCCCTCCTCGATCAAGTCGAGGAACGGAAGACCGCGGTTACGGTAGGCCCTCGCCACGTGCACCACGAGCCGCAGGTTGGCGAGTATCATGCGGCGGCGCGCGTCCTCGTTGCCGGCACGCGCCCGGGTGGCGGTCTCCAGCAGCTCGGTGTGCGTGAACAGCTTCACGCGGCCGATCTCGTCGAGGTAGAGGTCGAGGATGTCGCGCTCGGGCTCGCCCGTTAGCTGGCGCGCGTCGAGGCGGGCGTCGGGCGCTTCCACGTCGTCCTCCGGCAGGCGCACACCCGCGGACACGAGTCGCGCCCGGAACGCCTCGAACGCCTCGTCCTCGAAGTCCGGGTCCGTGAGCAGCGCGTCGTAGTCGCGCCGCGTCATCTCCCCTCGCGAAAGCGCGTTCTGTTGCGCCTCCGCAAGGCGGTCGGCGAACCTGACGATGTCCGGCGAGTTCATGTTCCCTACCCCATGACGCGGAAGCCCCGGGGGGCCCCGTGAAGCTCGAACCACTGCTCGGCGGCGTGCTCGACGCGGGCCGCGCCCGGGCCCTCGCGCACCGCCACCACGAAGGCGCGCAGCGAGGGCTCCTCGCCGCACGCCTCCACTTCGACGCTGCCGTCGGGAAGGTTCCGCACCCAGCCGCCCAGCGCGAACCCGGCGGCAAGGCGCGCGACGTAAGCGCGAAACCCAACCCCCTGGACTCTGCCGCTCAACTGCATGCGCACCGCCCGCATGGCGCGAGCATGGCCCCGCGGCAACCGGCTGGCAAGCGCAGCGACACGAGACGCGAACGGCCGGCGGGCGATCGCGCCCTCCGGCCGTTCGAAGAGATGGTCGGGGCGAGAGGATTTGAACCTCCGACCCCCTGGTCCCGAACCAGGTGCTCTACAAGGCTGAGCCACGCCCCGACGCAATTGTCTTCCGGTGCCCGCAGGGGGACTGCGGAACGCGGCACCCTAGCATAGCGGGAATGCCCTCGCCAAGACCCGCCGACGCGGTCGCTGCGCTCACGAGGCGCTCACGGCACGAGTCCCCACGAGTGCATGTCCGCGCGCATGGAGTGGTCGGTGAGTTCCAGTTGTAGTGGCGTCACGGAGACGTGGCCGGCGTTGACGGAGTGAAAATCCGTGCCCTCGTCCGGCCGCCATACCGGATCCTCGCCGCCGATCCAGAAGTAGTCCTTCCCGCGCGGGTCCACTTTGCGGACCAGCGTGTCCTCGTACACGCGCGTGCCAAGCCGCGTGATGCGCACGCCGCGCAGCTGCGCCGCAGGCAGGAACGGCATATTGATGTTGAGCAGCAATCGGCGAGTGAGCCCGCGCTCGAGCACCTGGCGAACGAGATGGCCCACGACATCGGCGGCCTCGCTGAAGTCGGTGGGCTGCCGCGTGACGAGCGAGGCGGCAATGCCGGGCACGCCCTGCAGTACGCCCTCGATCGCCGCGGCCACGGTGCCCGAATAGAACACGTCCTCACCCATGTTCGGGCCATGGTTGATGCCCGAGACCACGAGGTCCGGCGGATCCCCCAGCTGGCCATGGAAAGCCACCAGCACGCAGTCGGTTGGCGTGCCGTCCACGCTGTAGGTGTCCTCCGCCGCCTCGTGGATGCGCAGCGGGCGGTGAAGCGTGAGCGAGTGCGACGTGGCGCTCTGGTTTCGGTCCGGCGCGATGGTGATGACCCTCCCGAACGGCGAGAGCACGCGCCGCAACTGCCCCAGTGCGAGGGAGGAGATACCGTCGTCGTTCGTGAGCAGGATGCGCATCAGGGAGTCCTCGGTTGCGGCCGGGCTTCGAACGTGAGGCGCACCATCATAGCGACGATGCGCGGCACGTCCCGCGTGGGGCTCAAGTGGCTCGTCTCGTCGCCATAGACGGTGGGGATGTCCACGTGTGCCACGCGGAAGCCCAGCCGCGAGGCGCGCACTGCCATCTCGGTCTCGACCTCGTACCGGCTGGCGCGCACCGGTGTCCGCTGCAACACCTCACGGCGATAGAGTCGATAGCCGCACTGGCTGTCGGCGATGGCCTGGCCGGCAATGGCCGAGCACCAGGCCGACGAAAAGCGGTTCGCGAAACGGCGGGCGGGCGGCATGTCCGATGTGATCTCCCGCTTGCCGAGCACGAGGTCGGCGCCGGATTCGGCGGCGGCCACGAACGCCGGCAGACACGCGGGCGGGTGCTGCCCGTCGGCATCCAGCGTGACGACCGCGTCGAACTCGCGCAGCAGTTCGAAACCGGCGAGCAGTGCGTGCCCCTTGCCGCGGTTCGCCGCAAACGAATGCACCCGGACGCCGAACTGGCGCGCGACTTCGGCAGTCGCGTCGCGCGAACCATCATCCACCACGAGGACGTGCGGCGGATCCGGCAGTGCGGCCAGCCCGAGCAATACCTCGCCGAGGTGCGCGGCCGCCTGATAGGCCGGTACCAGCGCAGCGACGTTCAACGCGGTCATCGCGGGCGCTCCCAGCGAGAGTCCGGAGTCCCTTCGGGATCCTGGGTGTGAAGCGGAGGAACTGGTCGGGGCGACTGGATTTGAACCAGCGACCCCCTGCACCCCATGCAGGTGCGCTACCGAGCTGCGCTACGCCCCGACCGTTTGCAGAGGAGTGGGTTGAAGAACGGCAGGCGACTGTAGCTTGGCAGCCCGCGCCACGCAACAGGCAGTGGCGCGGCGACTCGCGGGGATCAGCGTCCGCCGGTGCCCACCGCGTCGCGATCGCGCTTGAGCTTCTGCGTGAGCGCGCGCAACTCCTCCTTCACCTCGAGCAACACGAGCTTGCGATCCGCCTCGCCGAACGACAGCTCGACCTGAGGCTCGTCGAGTTTGCGGTCATCGAGCAGCGTGCGGCGTGCGCCGGCGATGGTGTAGCGCCGATCGTAGAGCAGCTCCTTGATGCGCAGCAGCAGCCTCACTTCCTCCGGGCGATACATGCGATTGCCGGCGCGGTTCTTCTTGGGCCGCAGCATGCTGAACTGCGTCTCCCAGTAGCGCAGCACGTGCGCCTTCACGCCGAGCATGTCGCTCACCTCGCTGATCGAGCGGTAGAGCTTGCTCTCCGGCTCCTGGACGGTCTTGCGGATCGCCAAGGTGTCTCCCTCCCGCCGGCGGCCGCCCCGCCGGCTGCTCAAGCCTCGCGCTTCAAGTCCCGTGTCATGAGCGCCATGAGGGCGCTCTGCGGATCGCGGCCCTCGAACAGCGCGCACACCTGCTCCGTGATGGGCAACTCCACCCCGCGCTGCCGTCCCTGATCGCGGGCCGCGCGCGCCGTGTGCACCCCCTCGGCCACCATGACCATGGCGCCGAGGACCTGCTCCAGACTCTCGCCCCGCCCGAGCCGTTCACCCACGTGCCGATTGCGACTGTGACGGCTCATCGCCGTGGCGATCAGGTCGCCCATGCCGGTGAGCCCCGAGAACGTCTCGCGCCTGGCTCCCATGACCTCGCCGAGCCGGGCCATCTCGGCGAGCCCACGCGTGAGCAGGGCGCCCTTCGTGTTGTCTCCGAACCCGAGGCCGTCGCACACGCCCGCGGCGATCGCGATCACATTCTTGAGCGCGCCACCGTATTCGCAGCCGACGACGTCGTCGTTCGTGTACACCCGGAACCGCGGCGTGGAGCACAGCACCTGCACGTCGCGCGCGCGCGCCTCGTCGTTGCAGGCGGCGACGACGGTGGTCGGGATGCCCCGCGCCACCTCCTCGGCGTGACTCGGGCCCGTGAGCGTCACGGGCGAGCGATCGCCGAGCGTCTCCGTCAGCACTTCCGAGAGGCGGCGCAGGGTGCCCAGCTCGAGCCCCTTGCTCGCGCACACCGGGATCCCCGCCGCCCCGATGGCCGCCACCTGGCCGGCTACCGAGCGCATCGCCTGGGACGGCACCACGAACAGCGTGAACTGCGCCGCTTCAAGTGCCGCCTCAAGTTCCGCGTGAACCTTAACGCCGTCGGGCAGGTGAATGCCAGCCAGAAACTTGGCGTTCTCGCGGCTCTCCCGAAGTTGGGCCATCGCCGCGGTATCGCGGCCCCAGAGCCGGGTGTCATGCCCGGCGTTGGCGAGATGGATCGCCAACGTGGTCCCGAACGAGCCCGCGCCGAGCACTGCGACCGTGCTCACGCCGCCCCGCCCTTGAACGAGAAGCGACGCTCCTCGCCGTGCAGCAGGCGCGTGATGTTGTCCTTGTGCCGCACCACCACGAGCAGCGCCACCAGGACGCCGAAGCCGAACGTGGGGCTCCGGACGCCACCGGGCGTCGTGACGCCGAGCGTGCAGGCGAACGCCAACGCGCCGAGGATGGAGCCGAGCGAGATGAAGCGCGTCGCAGCGACGGTGGCGACGAACACCGCCACGAACACGCCGAACGCGGGCGGCGAGAGCGCCAGCAGCACGCCCACCGTGGTGGCCACCCCCTTCCCGCCACGAAAGCCCGCGAACATCGTGAACATGTGACCGAGGATGGCGGCGAGACCCACCCACAGCCGACACCATTCCGCGCCACCCGGGAACCCGGCGGCGAGTACCAGCCCGGGCACGAGCCAGGTCGGCAGCGCGCCCTTCGCGACGTCCAGCACCAGCACCGCGATGCCGATGGCGGGCCCGAGCGAGCGGTACACGTTGGTCGCGCCGAGGTTTCGCGAGCCCAACGTGCGCACGTCCACGCCGCGCAGCCAGCGCCCGAGCCAGAGACCCCACGCCAGTGAACCGCTCAGGTACCCCAGCGCCAGCGCGACCAGGAGGGATGCCATGGGCGGCATCCTACTACTCGCTCTTCCGGACCCGGAAACGCAGGGGGGTGCCGCGGAAGCCGAAGTGCTCGGCGAACTGCGACCACAGGTAACGGCGGTAATTGTCGTTCAAGCGGGACGGGGCGTTCACAAACATCGTAAACGTCGGCGGCCGTTTTCCCGTCTGCGTCATGTAGTAGATCTTCGGCGCCTTCCCGACCGAGTTGCTCGGCACCTGCCGCCGCCGCTGCACCAGCGTCAGCCAGTCGTTCAATTCGCGCGTGGGGATCTCACGCACGTTCTCCGCCACGCGCTCGGCGATGGTCTCGGGCAGGCGCGTCAGGTTCATCGGCGCCGTGGCCGAGATGGGATGCGCGGGGATGTCGGCGAGCGTGGGGAACCGTCGCGCGCGGTCGGCCTGCACGTCCTTCCAGGCCTGCTCGCGTCCCTCGACCTGATCCCATTTGTTGTAGAGCAGCAGCAGCGCGCAGCCGGCGTCCAGCACGTGGTGCGCCAGCCGGGCCTCCTGTTTCTCGAAGCCGCGCTCGGTGTCTACCACGAGGCAGGCGATGTCGGCGCGCTCGAGTGCCTGGAGCGCGCGCATGGTGGCGTAGAACTCGGCCTGGTCCTCGAACATCGCCTGCCGCCGGATGCCGGCCGTGTCTACGAGGATGAAGTCGCCCGCGGGCGTGCTCCAACGCGCGTCGATGGCGTCCATCGTGGTGCCGGGGCGCGGCTCCACCAGCACGCGCTCCTCGCCGAGCAGCGCATTCACGAGCGAACTCTTGCCCACGTTCGGCCGTCCGACGATCGCCACGCGCGGCGCCAGCGACTCCTCTTCCCGCTGGGGCGGCAACAGCGCCAGCACCGCGTCGAGCAGGTCGCCGATCCCCAGGCCGCCCTCGGCGGCCACGGCCAGAGGTTCGCCCAGGCCCAGGCGGTGGAACTCGTGCACGATGGAGTCGCCGGGCTTGTCGACCTTGTTCACCACCAGCAGCGCCTTCCCGTGCGTCTTGCGAAGCTGGTTGGCGATGGCCTGGTCGAGGTCGGTGACGCCGGTGAGCGCGTCCACGAGGAAGATGACGGCGTCTGCCAGCCCGATGGCGGCTTCGGCCTGGCGACGCACGTCGGCGTCGCGGCCCGCGGAGGACGCCGGCAGGAAGCCGCCCGTGTCCACCAGCACGAACGCCCGGCCCGTCCACTCGGCCCGCACGGCGTTGCGGTCGCGCGTGATGCCCGGACGGTCGTGCGTGACCGCCCGTCGCTCGCCGAGGATGCGATTGAACAGTGTGGACTTGCCGACGTTGGGTCGGCCGATGATGGCGACGACGGGAGCGCTCATGCGGGACCGGGAATGGGAAGGCGCGCCGGAAACGGGCGGATCCGCCGGTGCCGACGCGCCGATGCCCTAGAGATTCGAGGCGAATCATGGAGCGGGCAACGGGGTTCGAACCCGCGACCTCAAGCTTGGGAAGCTCGCGCTCTACCAACTGAGCTATGCCCGCGAAGTGTGGTGAATTGGCGGAGACAACCTAGGTCGCGCGCCAGGGGGTGTCAAACCCCAGCGCTCCGCCGCCGCGCGACCTCACGCCATCGCTTCACGGCCGATCCGCGCGGCGATGCGTTCGGCCTCGGAGGGAGTGCCCTCCACCGTGGTCGCGCGCAGCTGGTGACGGAACCACGTGCGCTGTCGCTTGGCCAGCTGCCGCGTGCGCTGGTCCATGCGCTCGCGCGCGGCCTCGGGTTCCAGCGCACCCTCGAGCACGTCGAGCGCCTCGTCGTAGCCGATCGCCGCCAGCCGCCGGAGCGCCGGCCCCTTCCCCGCCGCCACGAGTTCACGCACTTCGTCGAGCAGACCCGCGTCCCACATGGCGCGGCTCCGTTCGGTGATGCGCTCGGACAGAAGCGCCGGCGTGCAGGTGACCTCGAACGATCGCCACTCGGCCACGACCGGCGTCTCACGCGCCCGGTCGCGCCACCACGCCAGCGTGTGCCCACTGCTCGTCACGATCTCGAGCGCGCGCAGGACTCGTTGACGGTCGCGCACGCGCAGCGAGCCGGCCGCGTGCGGGTCGAGTGACGCCAGCCGCGCGTGCATCGCCTCGGCTCCCGCCTCCGCCCACTCGCGCTCCAGTTCGCCACGAAGCTCCGCGGCCTTCGGCGGCTCGGGGTGGAGACCGCGCTCCAGGGCGGAAACGTACAGGCCGGAGCCTCCCACCAGCACCGGCGTCACGCCCGCGGAGAAGAGCTGCTCGCACACGTCGGTCGCGGCGCGAGCCCAGCCGCCGGCCGAAGCGCGCTCTCCCAGCGACAGCAGGTCGAACAGGTGATGCGGGCTGGCGGCGCGTTCCGCCGGCGTGGGCTTGCCGGTGCCGAGCTCCAGCTCGCGGAACACCTGTCGCGCGTCGGCGCACACCACGGCGCCGCCCACGCGCACGGCGAGCGCCTCACCGATGGCGGTCTTGCCCGTCGCGGTCGCACCCACCAACGCGATGAGACGGCGTCGCACGCGCGGCCTACGTGCGACCGAAGCGGCGGTGCAACTCGGACAGCTCGAGCCGCACAAACGTCGGCCGTCCATGCGGGTCACCGTGCGGCCGCGACGTGGCGAACAGTCGGTCCACGAGCGCGCGCATCTCGTCGCGCGAGAGCGTGTCGCCGGCGCGGATGGCGGCATGGCACGCGTGCGAGTTGGCGACCCGCTCGAGCAGGTCGTCCTGCATCGTCGCGCCACCCTCGCCGATCCCATCCAGCACGTCCTGCAGCAGTTGTCCCGGCTGCCCCAGTCGAAGGCCCGAGGGTACCCCCTGCAGGACCACCGTGGGTGGCGAGAGCGGCGACAGGTCCCAGCCCAGTTGCCGGAGGTGTGGCCCGACGGCGAGCAGCAACTCGAACTGCGCGCGCGACAGGTCCACGAGTGCCGGGAACAGCAGCCCCTGCGAAGCGCCCTGCGTGCCGCGCAGCCGCGCGATCGCCTCCTCGTAGAGGATGCGCTCGTGTGCCGCGTGCTGGTCCACGATCACGAGCCCGCCCCGCACCGGTGCGAGGATGTAAGTGCGGTGCAGCTGCCACATCTCGGGTTCGGATGCGGACGCCGCCGGCGCCAGCGTCTCGGCGTCCCCGACCGCGAACAGCGCCGCGGGGGCCAAGGCCACGGCTGGATCGCCGCCCGGGTCGCCGCCCGACACAGGCAGTAACAATGGCATCTGCGACGTGTCGCCCTCGCTCGAGCGCTCGCGTACGCGATCGGCCCACGCCGGCTGGCGCTCGTCGGGCCCACCCTGCACCACCGAGAACGGCGGGTGGATGCTCGCCAGCGGCTGGGCACAGGCAGCCGCGACCAGCGTGAACACCGTGTCGTCATCCGCGAAGCGCACTTCGCGTTTCGTGGGATGGACATTCACATCGAGCCGGTCGGGCGGGACGCTTAACCACACCACCCCGGCCGGGAAGCGGCCGTGGGGCAGGAGATTCCCGTACGCGTGCCGCAGTGCCTGCGACAGCGCCGGGCTCTGCACCCAGCGCCCGTTCACGAGGAACACCTGGCCCTCGCGCGTGGCGCGCGCGTGCTCCGGCAGTCCCAACAACGCGGTCACGGCGTAACCCCCTCGCTCCGCCCTCGCCTCGAGCAACTGGTCGGCATGGCGCGCACCCCACACCTGCGCGGCGCGCTCGCGGTGCGACGACGCGGCCACCCAGGAGAAGCGCTCGCGGCCGTCCACCACCAGGCGCCAGCCGGTGCCGGGCGCGGCGAGCGCGTAGCTCTCGATCATGCGGATCGCAGCGCGCAGCTCGCTGGCCGGCGCGTTCAGGAACTTCCGGCGTGCCGGTGTGTTGTGGAACAGGTCGCGCACCTCGACCGTGGTGCCTGGCTCGCGTGCCGCGATCCCGCGCTCCACGACTTCGCCGCCGTCCACCCGGACGAAGCTCGCCGCCTGCTCGCCGGTGGTGCGCGACGCGATGCGGAGGCGGCTGACCGCCGCGACGCTCGGCAGCGCTTCTCCGCGAAAGCCCAGCGAGGCGAGGCGGTCCAGGTCGTCGAGCGCGACCAGCTTCGAGGTGGCATGCCGTTCGAGCGCAAGTTCCAGCTCCGCGGCAGCGATTCCCCCTCCGTTGTCGGCCACGCTGAACGAGTTGTCGAGCGAGCGTTCGACCCGAACCTCGATGGCACGCGCCCCGGCGTCGAGCGCGTTCTCGACGATCTCCTTGAGCGCGGACAGTGGCCGCTCGATGACCTCGCCCGCAGCGATGCGCGATGCGGTCTCGGGGGGGAGCCTGCGAATGATGGCGGACACGGTACCTCCAGGTGGGCCGCGCAGGATGCGGGCGGCCGCACGGAGGGTCAAGCACGTGTCAGCGTCAGGGCTCCACCAGCCACACGTCGGCGGCCGTGAGGAACGCGTCGGCGTCTTCGGGTCCCGAAAGCGCCACGTGACGATCCACGAACGCCGCGGCGGGACGCGCTTGCCCGGCCTCCGCCCACGCCGTCTCCCACACTGCGAGCAGGCGCTGGCGCAATCGGGCGAACGCCTCCTGCTCACCGGTGGCGAGCAGCACGACCACGCGCGCGAACGGCATCGTCAGGCAATCGGTGTCGCGCACGTGCGTCGGCAATGCCGCGCAGGCACGCTCGAGTACCTCGGGTGCGTCCGGGAACTCGAGTCGGTGGAGCTCGAAGCGAAGCGCGTCGCGGCGATGGCGCTCGACGGCCAGGTCCACGCGCGCTCGGAACAGACCGGGCTCGAGCCAGCGAACCTCGCGGTTGGGCGTGAGCGGGAACGAAGCGGCTGAGCGTTCCCGGTCCTCCTGGTCCCAGGTCACGCGCAGCTCGTCCACCATGCGCTGCCACGATTCGAGGCCGCCCCGCGACTCGATGTTAGCGCCCGCCACCACGCCATGTCGTTGCATCGAGCGGAACGGCCACGCGGCCCAGGTGCGACCTTTACCGGGTTCGCTGACGCGAGTGAACACCTGGGGCGTGCCGCTCTCGCTCGCGACGTCGACGAGCCCCTTGAGCAGGCGATCGTCAGGGCCGATCTGCGCCACGAGTCGCAGGTGCGAGCGATCGCCGGCGTGCACCTCGGCGGTGCCCGCGCCGGTTTGCTGCACCAGCGCCTTGAGCGTGTCCTCGAGACGTTGCCGCGATTCGCGAGACGGGAAATCCTCGAGCGTGGCCACCCTGATGCGGGGCGAGGCGGGCAACGCGAGCGTGCGAGGCTCGAGTGGCGTGGTCGCATCCAGGTCGGGCAACGCCTGGTCCACGAGCGCTTCCACCGAGCCGGTGAGCGAGTGTTCGAGGGCCGCGGCATGCACGGCCAGCGGGGCGTCCACGCCGGGACGCGACGAACCGGCGCCGGCCGAGCCGTGCAGGAATTCCTCGGGCGTGACGCACGGTGTGCCGAGCGCAACGAGCAGGCTCTCGAGCTGTGTGCGGCGCGAGCTCCGCTCGCCGACCAGCGCCACGTCGAAGATCTCGCGCGTGAGGTCGGCGAGGTCCACGGTGCGCGGCAGGCCGCACAGGTCCGCCATACGCACACCCGGATCCTGCGGCCCGTCCCCGGCCACGAGCCGCACGCTCACCCCCGGTCGCTGGAACAGCTGCGAGATGAGGTCCGCGTCCTGCCAGTCGAAGTCGATGAGGAGAAGCCGCCGGTCGGCGGGCGGAAGCGATTCGTGCGGGTGCGACGCCATGGCGACTTGGCCTCCGGGATGGGCTCGGACTCGCCTAGGAGCATCGGCCGAAGCGCCCATCCACATGAGGGGCGAGACGCCCGCCCGCTCCAGACGGCCGGGCAGGGCCGAACGCCGCCCCGCCCCGCCCGCGTCATTCTTCCGGTGGCGGCTCCGGCAGCGGGATCGCTGCGAGTCCGCGGTCCAGGATGCGCACCGGCCAGCGCTTTCGGACGTCCTCGAACCAGGCGAGCAGCTTGCGCTCCACGACGATGCGTCGGAGTTCGTCCATCCGCACGCGCACCCGGTCGGCGGTGGGCTCCGTCCGCTCGAGCAGCTGGACCTTCGCCACGCCGCCGGGCCAGCGAACCCAACCGCTCACCTGGCCCGGTGCCAGCGCCGGCGGGCGGCCCTCGCTGCCGAACACCAGCGAATCCATCGCGGCCGGGAGCATGGCCTTGCCACTCGCCCCCGAAGCGGTCAACTCCTTCGAGCGCGTGAGCCCGCCCCACAGCGCAGCGAGGCTGTCGAGCGACCAGCCCGAGGCCGCCAGCGAATCCAGCTCGGCCACCTTGGCCAGCATGGCGCGCTCGCCGGCACCCGCCCGATGCGCGGCGATCGCCGGCTCGCGCGCGGTCGCCCACGATGGCTTGACCGCGGGCGCGATCG
>CAYQNV010000082.1:0-15200 GCA_964418975.1 uncultured bacterium
CCGACGTGCGCGACATCGTGGCAGGCTATTGTGCGCTGCTCGAACGCGGCGAGCGCGGCGAGGTGTACAACGTCTGCCGCGGCGAGGGCGTACTGTTACGCGAAATGCTGTCGGAGCTCGCGGGCCTGGCTCGCGTAAGCATACGCATCGAAGTGGACCCCACACGGTTGCGGCCCGCCGACCTGCCGTGGCTCGTGGGCGACCCGTCGCGCATGACGCGCCAGACGGGGTGGAGCGTGACGCGGCCACTCCGCGACACGTTGCACGACGTGCTCGAGGACTGGCGAACCCGCAGCGACTGACGGTCCGATCAGGCGTCGGGTTTCAGCATCCGCTTGACAGTCCTGTGGGCGCCCGGAATGCTTGAAGCTGTCCTCCCCCTTGGTGCCCATGCCCTACTTCATCGCCGCAGTCGTCGCGGTCGCAGTCGTGTGGTGGTTCGCCCGCCGCCGCGCCCGTGCCGCAGGCCGCACCCCGGAAGCACTTCCGGGCACGGAGGCCGCCCGCTCCGAGCCCGATCGCGGCATGACCGATCCGCTGCTCCGGCGGCTCTACATGCTGCTGTTCGAGATCACGCAGGTGTCGCCCGAGGTCACGCGCCCCGAGCACCTGGCCGCACTCCCCGGCTATCGCGAGGCGGTGCAATTGCTTGCGGATCCGGAGGTGCCCGCCACGCTGCTCGTGGACCTGGTGCAGGGCGAGCGGCTCTACCCGGCCATCGCCGCGCTCGATGCGTTCGCGCGCCGTCCATTCGATGAAGCCAGCGAGACACTGTTGCTCGCCCAGCTCAATCGCTTCCATCCGTGGAACGGCGACGGCGTGCTGCGCGTGCTCGAGGCCTGGCACGCGGAAGATCCGCGGCTCGCTGGCCGCACCGTGGCGCGGCTCGACCGGCAGTGGGCCAGCAGCGGGCACGCCGTCGCGCTCGAACGATTCCTGCGACGGCGTGCCACCGTGGCACCGCTCACGTTGGAGGCTCCGGACCTACCCACACCTGAACGAGCCGAGGAACTGATCGAGACCGTGCTCGAGGAGCAGGACGCAACGCTGGTCGAGCCGTTCGTTGCCGCGCTCAAGGGTGTGCTCGAAGCCAGCCCGCAGGCTTCCCCGCGCGTGGGGTTCGGTCACCAGGATCCCGAGAGCGCCAGCGACTTGAAGGGCATCGGCCAGTGGCATGACCGCGGCAAGATGCCGGAGCCGGCGGTGTACTCGTCGCAGGGCATCGAGGAGTGCTTCGAACGCGTGGTGAAGGCGCTCACCTCGCAGCCGCCGCGACCCGCGCTGGTGGTGGGCGAGTCGGGTGTGGGCAAGACCGCGCTCGCGCGTCGCGTCGCCGCGCATCTCTCGCGCGGGGGCTGGCGCATCTATGAAGCGGGCGCTTCGCAGTTGAACGCGGGCATGTCGTTCGTGGGCATGCTCGAACGCCGGCTCCTGGAGCTGCGCAAGCGACTCGCGGCGGAGCCCAAGACGCTGTGGCTGGTGCCAGACTTCCACCAGCTGTTGTGGTCGGGGCGCGCCATGCAGTCACCCACGGGCGCGCTCGAGCAGTTGATGCCCGCATTCGAATCGGGCGAGATTCTCGCATTGGGCGAGACGCGCCCCGGCACGCTCGACCGGCTGCTCTCCGAGCGGCCCGAGATCGGGCGGTTGTTCGAGATCGTGCGCCTGGCCCCGGCGCGCGACGCCGAGGTCACCACACTACTCACGGGCTGGGCCGAGCGCACCGCGCGCGAGCGGCGCGTGACGGTCGAGGCATGGTTGCTGGACGAGGCCGCACAGCTGTCGCGCCAGTACTTATCCTCGCTGCGCGCGCCGGGCGGCGTGCTGCGCATGCTCGAGCTGGCGGTCACCGCCGTGGCGCCGGGAGACCCCGAGGCAGCGCCCGTGGCGCTGCTTCACGAAGACGTATTGAAAGCGGTGTCGTCGCTCACCGGCCTGCCCGCCGATCTGCTGGACGACCGACGCGCGCTCGATCTCGATGCGCTCCAAGCGAAACTGGAGGAGCGCGTCATCGGCCAGCACGACGCCGTGGGCGCGCTGGTCGAACGCGTGGCGCTCTTGAAAGCAGGCGTCACCGATCCCAAGCGGCCCTACGGCGTGTTCCTGTTCGCGGGCCCGACTGGCACCGGCAAGACCGAGTTGGCCAAGGCGCTCGCCAACTGGCTGTTCGGCTCCGAGGACCGCCTGCTGCGGCTCGACATGAGTGAACTCGCCGACGGCCTGGGGATGGATCGCGTGACCGGAGCCTCCACCGCCGCGGGTGGCGGCTCACTCGCGGCTGCCATCCGGCGGCAGCCGTTCTCGGTGGTGCTTCTGGACGAGTTTGAGAAGGCGCACCCGCGCGTGTGGAACTTGTTCCTGCAAGTGTTCGACGATGGCCGGCTCACCGACGCCGCCGGCGAAATCGCGGATTTCCGGAACAGCATCATCATCCTCACCTCCAACCTGGGCGCCACGCTCGGCACCGGCGAGCGGCTGGGCTTCGCCGAGGGCGGCCACACGTTCAGCTCCGCGGCGGTGGAACGCTCGGTGTCGCGCGCGTTCGCGCCCGAGCTGCGCAATCGGTTGGACCGCGTCGTGGTGTTCCGGCCGTTCACCCGGGACGTCATGCGCCAAATTTTACAGAAGGAGATCGCGGACGCGTCGGCGCGGCGCGGGCTCCGCCGCCGCGAGTGGGCGGTGGAGATCGAGGAAGGCGCACTCGACTTCTTGCTCGATCGCGGCTTCACCACCGACCTGGGCGCGCGCCCGTTGAAGCGCAGCCTCGAGCGCTACCTGCTGGCGCCGCTCGCGCGCACGATCGTGGAGCGCCGTGTGCCCGAAGGCGACCAGTTCCTGTTCGTGCGCACCGACGGCAACGCGCTCGCGGTGGAGTTCGTGGATCCCGATGCGCCCACCACGTCACCCGTGTCGCTGCCCGCGGCCACGCGCGCCGCGGACCTGCGCGCCATCGCCTGGGACCCGCACGGCACTGCCGGCGAGATGCGCGAACTGCGCGGCGCGCTCGAACGCTTCGGCGCGCGCGTGGACGGCGCCGAGTGGCGCGACACCAAGGCGCGCTGGCTCGCCATGCCCGCCAGCGAGGGGTTCTGGGAGCGCACCGATCGGTTCGAGGTGCTTGGCCGCGCCGAGTACATGGACCGCATCGGGGCGGGCATGCGCTCGGCGCGCTCGCTGCTGGCACGGCTCGACGGCGACAGCGGCGCCCAGCGCCAAATGTGGCCGCGCAACATGGTGGCGCGCCTGGCGCAGCAGATGCTGCTGCTCGAGGCCGCCGCCGACGAGGCCATGACCACCGGCCCCCGCGACGCCTTTATCTACGTTCAGTCGGGGCCGGATGGCCCCGACCGCGCCGAAGAGCTCGAGTTCGCGCGTCGCATCGCCGCCATGTACGAGGCCTGGGCGCGCCAGCGCGGCATGCGCATCGCCGTCTTGAAGCCGGCGTCGCGTCATTCGGCCGACACGGTGTGGCTCGCGGTGAGCGGGTTCTCGTCGTTCGTCTCGCTCGCGCCGGAGGATGGCCTGCACGTGCTGGAGTGGGGCACGAGCGCCGAGGGGGGCGTGAAGCGCGTGAGCGTGCGTGTGCGCGTCGTGGCGCAGCCGTTGGTGCCCGCGCGCGACGGTGAGGCCGAACTCACGCGCCAGGCCGCCGAGGCTTTGGCAGGCGCGCCCTCGCCGCCGCCCACGATCGTCCGCCGCTACCGCGGCACGCCGTCGCCGCTGGTGCGCGATTCCGTGCGCGGCTGGCGCACGGGACGGCTGGAGCGCGTGCTCGCCGGCGACTTCGACCTCGTTCCCGCGGGAGAGAACGAGGGAGCGTGACGGGATTCGTGCTGTTCCGGAGGACGGGAAGTCCGTAGTACACGCCTGTGTCGGGGCCTGGTCCCCGGCCGGTGTCCCCCCTATCATTCCACGACGTCAGCCCTGAAGCATCACGCGAGGTAGAACGCGGCCTGGTCCCCGCGGCGGTCGGAGTTGAGCATCGTCGCCCGCGAGCGGAACGCCTGGATCTGTGACTTCGTGAAGATCGAGCTCTTGGGATCCATATAATAGGAGCGAGCCGAGCGGAGCGGGATGTCCTGGCGATACTGCTCGCTTCCCCAGAACTGGAGTGCCGTGGAGTCATACACGACTTCACGCATCGCAAGCCCCGCAGCCGTTGCGAGGAGCTTCAGGCTCTCGACCGAGTGGATGTACAAGTGGCGCGGCGCGTCCAAGCTGACCCAGTGCTCGCCGAATTCCTCCCATGCGACGGAGGGCATGACGGGGGTTCGCACGATGCAGCAACCGCCGGGAGCCATGAGGCGAGCGGCATGTCGCAGTGCCCCGGCAGGGTCGGCCAGGTGTTCAAAGGAGTGGTGGAACATCACCACGTTCCACTGCCCTTGAGCTTCCTCGAGGGTGCGGCGAACGACGCGCGCCCCGTTCGGGTATTCCAGCTCGCGCTCGATGAAGGGCTCGAGACCAAGGGGATCGCGAAAGCCGTGATCTGCCAGCGCGCGGATCAGTACTCCGGTGCCGCATCCCACATCGAGCACTCGGCTCGCACGTGACAGTCCTGGAACTCGCGAGAGGCTTGCCAGCTCCGGGTACGGAAAACGCGAAGCCAGCCAGCCACCCAGGCGCCCCTTTCCGGTCAGCGCATGTTCGTTGCGTGCCTTCCGGAGCGCGCGCAGGAGTGGATTGCGCGGCCGGTCGCTGTTCGAGACCGCGAGGCTGTAGTAATCGCGCGGATAGAAACGGGCGAGATCGGCGGGGAATTCCGCAATCTGCAAGCAGCGACACGCGCCACATCGGAAGTACTCGAAGGTCTCGCGGAGACCGAACATCATCTCTCGAACGACGAATCGCTCGTGCTCCCCGGTGGCGCGACAGATCCGGCACGTCGCCGATGTCATAGGGTTCCTCGTGGCTCACTTCCTTGAGTCGCGTGGACCTGGAGGCGGCCAAAGCCCGTCTTCCGGTCTCAGGCACGGCCGCTCCCGAGCTCAAGGTACCCCAGCCTCTTGAGCCGTGCTGCAGAGGTCTGCACCAAGCGGTCGCCTGATGCAGAATCGGTGGAACGCACTTAGTATCGCGCGCCATGTCCCCGTCGCCTGTTCCCAACCGCGCCACCACGCTGCCGCTCTGGGCCGCCGGCTGCTTCTTCGTCTCGGGTGCCGCTGGGCTCCTCTACGAGATCGTCTGGGCCAAGCAGCTCGCCTACGTGCTTGGCAGTTCGCTGCACGCGGTGGCGGCGGTGGTGGCCTCGTTCCTCGGGGGCCTGGCGCTGGGCGCTCGCGTGCTCGGCGTGCGGCTCGCGCGACGCGGCGACGGCGCACGCACCTACGCGATGCTGGAGCTGGGTGTGGGCGTGCTGGGGCTGCTGCTGTTGCCGCTGCTGCGGGCCAGCGACCCGCTCGTGGGCCAGCTCTATCGCGCGCTGGGTGGCGAGACGCCGGCGTTCGCCGTGGCGCGGTTGGGGCTGCTGGTGGCGTTCCTGCTGCCGCCGGCGGCACTCATGGGCGCCACGCTTCCCGTCTTGGTGGCGCACGTGGAGCGCGACGTGGTGGGCGCGGGACTCGCGCGGCTCTATGCGCTCAACACGTTCGGCGCCGTGGCGGGCTCGCTCGCCGCGGGCTTCATGCTGTTGCCGGGCCTGGGGCTGACCGGCACCACGTTCGTGGCGGCGGCGCTCAACCTGGTCGTGGCCGTGGTGGCGTGGTCGGCGCGCCGCGCACCGGCGGCGTCACCCGCACCGACCGCCCCCTTAGCCGCCCCGGCGGCAGCCCTGCTCGACCCCGGCACGCGTCGCGTCGTGGCGTGGCTGTTTGCGCTCTCCGGATTCGGCGCGCTGGCGTTCCAGATCGCGTGGGTGCGGCTGTTCGGACTGGTGTTCGGTTCGTCGGTCTATTCGTTCTCGGCGGTGCTGGGCGTGTACCTGCTGGGGATCGCTCTGGGCAGCGCGCTCGTCGGAGCGCAGCTCGGCCGCATGGCCACGCTCTCGGGTTTCGCAGCACTCCAGCTCGCGCTCGCGGCCAGCGCAGCGCTGGCACTTCAATCCTTTCCGGGCCTGCCGCAACGCATGCTCGACATGGGCACACAGGCCGGCGGTGATTGGCGCGGGCTGCTGCTCGCGCAGGCCGCCACCGTGACGTTCATGATCGGTACACCCTGCCTGCTGTTCGGCGCGCTCTTCCCGGTGACGGTGCGATTGCTGCAGAGCCGCGACGGCGGCCACGCCGCCGGCTTCGCCTACGCCGTCAACACCGCGGGCACCATCGCCGGCTCGCTCGCGGCCGGCTTCTGGCTGGTGCCCACGC
The DNA here is from genome assembly GCA_964418975.1 of uncultured bacterium. Taxonomy (GTDB): domain Bacteria; phylum Eisenbacteria; class RBG-16-71-46; order RBG-16-71-46; family RBG-16-71-46; genus JAIOPA01. The sequence goes on from CAYQNV010000082.1 coordinate 6,303, forward strand.
TGGGGGTGCAGGGCACGCACGTGGGGGCGGTGCTGCTCGCGGGCGGGATCGGCCTCGTCGCGCTGGTGCTGGCGTGGCGGCGGAAGGAGCTCCGCAGCGGGCCGGCCATGACATCGCTGGTGGCCGCGTTTGCGGTGGCGGTGTTCGTGGCGATCGCGCCCGGTTGGGACGCACCGCTCATGTCGGCCGGTGTCTACCGGCCGGCGCAGGCGGTCAAGGTGAACGCGTTCGCCGCTGGCGCGCCTGACGCCGTCCGACGCGCCACCTTCGAAGACCGCGTGCTCTTTTACCGCGAGGGCATCAACGCATCGGTCATCCTTGGCACCGATCCGCGCGGGCGTGACCTGTGGCTGCGCGTGGGGGGCAAGGTGGACGCGAGCACGCAGGACATGGAGACGCAGGTTCTGCTGGGGCTCCTGCCCGGCGTACTCGCCGACTCGGGTGCCAGGACGCTGGTGATCGGGCACGGGTCGGGCGTGACCACCGCGTCGGTGTTGGCCGCGGGCGCGGGTGCGACCGAGGTGGTGGAGCTCGAGCCGGGCGTGGTCACGGCCTCGCGCTGGTTCCACGCCAAGGGGGAGGACCCGCTCGACGATCCGCGCACCACGCTGGTCGTGGGCGATGCGCGCACGCACCTACTGCACTCGGCCGGCAGCTACGGTCTCATCGTATCCGAGCCCTCGAATCCCTGGATCGCAGGGGTGAACAACCTGTTCACCGTGGACTTCTACCGCCGCGTGCGGGCACGGCTCGAGCCGGACGGCGTGTTCTGCCAGTGGCTCCAGCTCTACGAACTCTCGCCCGAGACATTCGCCACGCTGGTGCGTTCGTATCTCGAGGTGTTCCCGCAGGGGCAGCTGTTCTACATCTGGCGAAATGTGGACCTGCTGCTCGTGGCCGCGCCGCCCGGCCGCACGCTGGACCTGGCGCGGCTCCGAACGCCGCAGGCGCGCAAGCTCCTGGACCGTGCCCGCATCTCCGACCCGTCCATGCTCGCGGCTTACTGGGTGTCACCGCTCGATTCGCTGCGCGCGCTCGCAGGTGAGGCGACGCTCAATCTCGACGACCGCCCTGTGGTCGAGTACCGCGCGCCGCGCGACCTGGTGGCGGTCGGGCGCACGGCGCTCTCCGGGCACCCGGCCGTGGTGGGCCGCATCCCGTTCGTGACCACCGTTCCGGCGGGCCCGCTGTTCCAGGACTGGACGCCGGGCGAATGGTACGGCGCGCGCGCGCGCTGGCTCCTCGAGAACGGGGATTCTGCGCGCGCGGGGCGCACCATTGTCGCGGCGCGCGAGGCGGTGCCGGCCGAGGCCGCAGCACTCACGGTGCTGCACGCCTCGGCCGAGCGCCGCGCGCGCAGCTTGGCGGCGTATGAAGAGGCGATGCAGCTGCTCGGGCGCGGCATGAAGACCGAGGCGCGCTCGGCGCTGGAGCGCGCGGTCTCGATCGACCCGGACAACGCGCGTGCGTGGGTGGTGCTCTCCGAACGTCGCCGCACCGACGGCGATCTCACCGGCGCCGACCAAGCCATCCAGCGAGCCCGGAGGGCGAGCACGGACAAAGCCACCCGTGGCGACGTCGAGATCATGGCGGGCCTATTGGCGCTGGCGAGGCAGGACCCGGCGAGCGCGCTCGCGCGCTTCGCCCAAGCGCAGCACCTGGTCCCGGGAAATGCACGCGCCTACCTCTACGAGGCGCAGGTGCACGCGCAAGCGGGCGATGCGAACGCAACGGTGGCAGTTCTTCGACGCGGACTCGCCGCGGCGCCGGGCTCGCCGGAGCTGACGGCGGCGCTGGTGAAGATGGGGCAGGTGCCGTAGGAGCATTCGCGGCCTCCGGTCTCGCGGGCCGGGGACGAGTTGGCGTAGTTCAGCGCTCCCGCCGCCAGTACACGCCCCAGCCGTCGATATCCACGATGGGCTCGGTGATGCCGTGTTCGCGGCGATACTCGTCCACCGCCTGCTTACAGCCGGGAACGATGCCGTAGTCGTCCACGATGAGGTAGCCGCCCAACGAGAGCTTGGGATAGAGCGGCTTCAGTGCGTCCATCGTGGACTCGTACATATCGCCGTCCAGACGGGCCACGGCGAGCCGCTCGATCGGCGCCGTGGCGAGCGTGTCCTTGAACCAGCCTTTCAGGAAGCGCACCCGTTCGTCGAGCATGCCGTAGCGTGCGAAGTTCGCCCTGACCTGGTCGAGCGACACCGCCAGCACCTGGAAACCGTGGTGCACGTCTCCGGCGTCCGCTGCATAGCGCGGGTCCGGCGGGGGCAGGCCTTCGAACGAGTCGGCCACCCATACCTGCCGGCTCGGGTCCCCGTACGCGGCAAGCACGGCGCGCATGAAGATGACCGAGCCCCCGCGCCACACCCCGGTCTCGATCAGGTCGCCTGGCACGCCTCGCCGAAGCACGTCGGTGATGCACATCTGAAGATTGTCCATGCGTTTGGAGCCGATCATGCTCTCGGCGTCTGCGGGCCAGTCGCGTCCCTCGGCGCGCAGCTTCGGGTCCGCCAGCTTCACCAACTCGAGCTGCCGCGACGCCAGCACGCGCTGAAGCGGTGCGAACAGCGCGCGACGGGAATCGCCCTTGGGGAATTCGAAGCGATGGTAGTGGTGGTCGAACAGTGCGCGCGTGAGCACGCCCTTCAGGAGATCCAGGTAGAGCTCGGCAGGGCCGCGTGTGGTCGCTTCGGGCATGGGGAGCGTGTCGGTCATGTCGGGAGGGCGAGGAATGTGAGTCGTGAGGAGCGACGAACGGACGCGCAGCATGACGGAGCGCTCCGACACCGTCAACGCTTCACGCGCACTGGACAGGCTCGCTTGTACGTCTTCTAATGCGGCGCGCCACACCGGCCCGAAGCGGACAGGTGTAGCGACTCCCTTTATGATCACGCCCGCCCAACACCCGAACGAAACCACCGTGCTTCCGCACGTGGGCATCGTCGTACTCAACTGGAACAACTTCCCGGCCAGCGCGCGCTGCCTGCGCTCGCTCGCGACCGCCACGTACCCTCGGCGCACGGTGTACCTGCTCGACAATGCCTCGAGTGACGGCTCGTGGGAGCAGCTTCTGGCCGAGTTCGGTGACGGCGTGCGGGCCCTGCGCAACCCAGACAACCTCGGCTTCGCGGCCGGCTGCAACCCAGGCATCCAGCGCGCGTTTGCCGACGGTTGCGACTACGTGCTGTTGCTCAACAATGACTGCGTCATCGTGGATTCGGGGTTTCTCGAGCCCGCTGTGGCGCTGGCCGAGCGCGACGCGCGCGTGGGGCTGGTGGGTGGGAAGATCGTGTTCTGGCCCGAGACGACACGGGTCTGGAGCACCGGCGGCGACCTGTCCTTCTGGGGTGCCGAACGGCATCACGGTCATCGACAAGTGGATCGCGGACAGTTCGACGACGTCGCAGAGCGCGAGTTCCTGTCCGGGGCGCTCATGCTCATCCGACGATCGGTCGTGGACCGTATCGGGCCGCTGCCCGAGGCCTACTTTTTCGGGAAGGAGGAGTGGGAGTACTCCACGCGGGCGCGTCGCGCAGGATTCCGGCTCCTCTACGAGCCGGCGATGCGCGTCGCGCACGAGGCCAGCCTGTCCACCGATGCCACCGACCTCCTGTACGTGTACAACGGCACGCTGTCCAAGATCCTCTACAAGCGCCGCAACCTGCCTGCGTGGCAATTCGCGATCTGGGATGCCTGCTTTGCCGCCTACCTGTTTGCGATGTTCCCGCTGAAGCACGCGCTTCACCCGCACGACTACCTGCCGCACCAGCCGCCCGCTGAGCTCCGCCGAGTGATGACTGTGGCCTGGCGTGACTCGCGGGGTCTGGATCGCGTGAGCGGCGACCTGTTGGCGAGCTTTCGCGCGCGAGAGGCCGCTCGCCACGGGGCCGACTCGGCCGCTCAGCGCTCCGCCGACACGTCCCGATAGAGCGCGGCTGTGGCGCGCGCCATGGTCGCGGGCGAGAAAATCGTGCGCGCCCGCGCCGCCGCCGCCGCGCCGAGGCTCGCGCGGCGCCCTGGATCGGCGGCGAGCGCCGCGAGTGCTTCCGCGAGCGAGCGCACGAGTGCTGCATCGTCATCGCCCGTGGCCAGCCACCCGCTCGAGCCATTCTCCACCAGGTCGGTGAGCCCACCCACGGCGGGAGCCACCACCGGGAGCCCAGCGGCCATGGCCTCAAGCAAGGCGATGCCGAATGTCTCGGTGCGCGTGGCCGTGGCATACAGGTGCGCACCCGCAAGCGCGTCGCGAACATCGAACGTGCCGCCCAACCATTGCACGCGCGAACCCAGTCCGAGGTCGGCCGCACGTTGGCGCAACACGATCTCGAGCGGCCCATCTCCCGCGACGTGGAGCTCGAGGTCCGCCCCGGCACGCACCGCTTGCGCCACGGCATCGAGCAATCGGTCGTAGCCCTTCACCCAGTCCAGCCGCCCGATGGAGAGCAGGCGCACTGGCCCCGCGGTGCGCGCGGTGTCGGCGCGTGGCAGCGTGGGCTCGTCGAGCAGTAGCGGAGTCGAGCCCGCGATGCGCACGAGCCGAGGTCCGAAGTGCGGGAAGCGCTTGCGAACGTGCCGCTCGGAGTCGCTCGACAACACGATCAACCGGTCCGCGCGACCCAGGGCCCAGCCCTCGAGCGCCGTCCACAACACGCGACGCGGGCCAGGCGGGAGGCTCAGCCAGCGAAGCTCGTGCACCGTGCACACGAATCGCGGGATGCGCGCCCAGCGCGCCACCGCCGACGCCCAGAAGGCGGCGCGTGGTCCGTGCGCGTGCAGCACGTCGCACGCGCCGCGCAGCCGCCGAGCCAGCGCGCGCGCCTCGCCCCAGGCCAGCTTCCGTGAAGGCGCGCCAGTCTCGGCGCGGAATCCGCGCTCGACGAGCGCGTCCACGAGGGGCCCCGGGCCCGGTACGAACAGGCGCGCCTGCACGTCGCCGGCATCAAACGATGGTAACAGCGCCGTGAGATGGCTCTCGACACCGCTCCGGCCCGCGGTCGCCACCACGTGCGCCACGCGCATCGGCGTGCGCGTCACGCCGAAGCTGCCGCGCGATGCAGCAGGCTCGCCAAGCGAGGAGCCACCGCGCGCACCGAGTAGCGGCGCTCGAGCGTGGCGCGAGCGCAGCGGCCCAGCTCCGACCGTCGCGCCGCGTCGCGAATCAGGCGGTCGAGTGCCGCCTCGAGCGCGGCGTCGTCAGCGACGAGTTCGCCGTCCTCGCCCGGGGTCAAGATCTCGGGGTGGACGCCGGCGTGCGTGGCCACCGCGGGCAGTCCGAGCGCCATGTAGAGCAACAGCTTCAGCCCGCACTTGCCGCGCTCCCAGTCGCCTTCGCCCAGTGGCGCGAGTCCGATGTGGCAGCGCTGCGCGATCGTGCGCTCGGTGCTGGCGCCCCACTGGTGCGAGACGCAGCGCAGGTTGGGCAGATCGAGCTCGGAGCCGATGACGTGGAGCTCGAGCCCGTCGTGCCGCTTCCCCAGGCGTGAGAGCACCGAGCCCCAGGCCTCGAGGTATCGCAACGTGCTCGGACTGCCGATCCACAGGAGCCGGATCCGGCCGTCGTTCGCGGGAGTCGCCGGCGTCCAGAGGTCGCAGTCCACACTCGTGGGGATCACCTCGACTTCGTCCGAGGGTCGGCCGGGGCGCTGGCTGCGCGCCCACGACGCAAGCCAGTTGTTGCCGGCGGCCACCGCCCGAGCCCCTGCCGCGAGCGTCGCCGCGCTCCCGTGCGACTTCAGTGCGACGAAGCGCCGGTTCGCATCGCTCACGTTGGGCAGGAATACGGCGTCGTCCAGGTCGAACACCCACTTGGGTTGGCCTCGCCGCAAGAGGCCGAGCGGCCATTTGCCGGCGAGCGGCCAGAGTTCGCGGTGCACGAATGCCAAGTCGAAGCGGGCAGCGGAACGCAGCCGCGCGATGTGCGCTCGCGTGAGTCGCGCCATGTCCCAGGCCTTGCGGGCCACGCCGCCCGGCGTGTAGAGCCGCGCGAACGCTGCCGCATCGAAGAACGGAGCCGGCTCCAGTTCGATCCCCAGGGCGCGCAGCGGCTCGCGATATTGAAACACGCGATAGCGGCCGGCCGCGCCCGCCTCGGGCAGTGGCGTGAAGGCGAGCACCTTGAGAGTCACGCGCGCGCGCCCGCGGCCACCGCCGTGTGCCCGCTCTGCACCAGCACCGCCGTCCACATGGCCAGCTGCGCCACACTCACCATGCCCACGAAGTTGTCGCCGGTCAGGTTGGCGACGAGCAGCGCGAGCACGAGCGGCGCGTGGAACCGGGCCATGTGGTGAGCGAGCGTGCCGGGCGGCGCCGTGCGGCTCACCTGGCGGCCGAGCTGGAAAAGCCTCGCGATCACGATCGCCAGCATCGCCAGCCCCACGACTCCCATGCTCACCAGGATCTCGAAGAAGTAGTTCTCGACCGTTCCGAGCACCACGCGTAGTTCATTGTAGCTGTGACTCACGAAGCGGTAGCCGAGGTAGCCGACGCCCGTCCAGGGGTGGTCCTGGAACACCCGCCACGCGGTGCGCCAGCCGTAGACTCGTTGGAAGAACGAGAAGGCCTCGAACGAGCCGCGTTCCACGGCGACGCTGCGCGCCATGCGTGTCCAAAACGGCTGCGGCATCAAAGGTAACAGGGCGGCAATGCTGAGCGCTCCGGTCAGGAGCCAGGCCGGACGCACCCAGCGGAGCGTGAACAATCCGAACGTGGCCCATGCGAGGATGCCCGAGCGCGACTGGGTGAGCCCCAGCAACAACAACATGAGCGCGCCCAGCGCCAGGTTCTTCCAGTCGGGGCGCATGGCTTGACGCACCAGCAACACGACGCCCACGATGAGCGAGGCCGTACCTGCCTCATTGGGGCTCGAGAACGGGGCATCGGGATTGTTGAGGAACAGCGTCATGCCGGCGCGTTTCACGCCCCCCACCGCGACACCGATGATGTTCGTCAGCGCGAGTGCAGCCCCGGCCACGAACAGTGCGCGCCAGGCGTGCTCGACACGCGCCTGGCTCCGCAGCCACCAGATGCACAGCGGGTAGAGCAACAGGCCCTGCAGCGCCCGGATCAGGATGAGCCCGGAGTCGAGCGCGGACGCCACCCCCGCGTGCCCCACGATCTGGACCAGCGAAAGCGCTGCGAACGCGAAGAACACGACTACCGAGCGCGTGAACCGCCGTTCCGCCGCGTGCAGGCGGTCGTGCGCGGGCCCCTGCTGAACGTGTGTACGCGCCTCACGGCGCGCCCGGCCGAATACACTCGCCACCAGCACCGGCAGCAGCATGATGTCGATGAGATTCACCGATCGCAGGCCGCTCGCCCGGACCACGATGAGAAGGATGCACGAGCCGAGCATCATGAGCAGGCCCGCAAACGGCCAGCGCATGCCTGTGTAGAGCACGGCGCCGCCGGCGATCACGGCCACGGGGACCCGCCACACGGGTGAGGGATCGCCCGCGGCGAGGCCCACCAGGGCCGCCAGGCCCACGATCAGGACCGCTGTCAGGGACTGGCCGCGCGCGGTCGGGCGGACCGACCCTGCGGCGACTGCCGTGCTCACGGCTCGCGGGCGAGCGCGGCCGCGGTCCACGCGGCGCATCCGAGGAGCGCCGCGAGAGCGGCACCCGCCACGATCAGCGAGCGCTTCGGGCGCACCCGCAGCTGTGGAGCCGAGGCCGCGTCGAGGACGGTGACCGTTGGCGTGTCACGAGTCTCCTGCATGCGCGCGTCTTCGTACTGCGTCGTCATGAGAACCACCAGCTTGCGCTGCACCTCGACGTCGAGCGTGAGGCGCGCGCCCTCCAACTTGACTTCGGGCAGCTTGCCGATCTGGCTGTTGAGCGCAGTCAACTGGCGATCGACATTCCGGAGCTCGGTGTTGCCGGGCGAGGAGTAGCTCGAGACATAAGCACGTTGGGTCTCGAGATTGAACTTCTGCACCAGGATGTCGGACACACCGCTGACCTTTTCGGACTCAGCGCTCGACACGACGCGGCGCCGGCGTTCGTAGGTCAACAGCTTCTCCTCCGCGGCCACGAGCTGCCGTTGCACCTCGCCAACGCGGCCCTCGAGGAAGATCCGCAGCCGCTTGCCGCGCGTCTTGTAGGTCTCGACGTTGAAGCGGTCAAGCTCGGACACGAGGAAATTGGTGACGTCGGCTGCCCGGCGAGCGTCGCGATCCTCGAACGCCACCGTGAGGAGGCCCGCCGCGTTCACGCGGACCGACAGGTGCCGCCGGAACTCCTTCACAGTGCGATCCATGCCCTTTCGCCGGTAGAGCTTCATGAGGCCGAACCGCTCGATCGCTGCCTCGCTGAGCCGGCGGCTCTCGAGGATCTCGCCGAACACGTCAGAGGGCGTGCTGGTGGTCGCGAATCCGAGATTGTTGAGCGCGCTCGTCTGGATCATGCCGGCGAGCAGGCCGAAGCTGGATTGGCCGGACTCGTCGGGCGGCAGCAGCGTGCTCTCGGCGCGATACCAGTTGGGCAGGAGCAGCGACACCCCAGCGGCCAGGATCACAGCGGCCCCGACGATGCGAGCGTAGGTGCGCAGTCGGGACCGGAACACCCCGAAAAAGCGCTCAGCGGGTGGAGAGGAATCGCGATCCAATCGAGACCTCGGGTGCACTATCGTCGCGTGAGGGGCGTCGGGTCAGGTCGGGCCGTGCCCGAGAGGGTCTCGAACGGCGCGGACGGCCCGTCGTCCGCAAGCAAGGCCGACCCACTCGAGCGGAGGACAAACCGTAAGAGGTCACTGTTGCGCAGTCAAGAACTGTACGTGTCGTGCGTCAGTGATTCCGCACCCCTTACGCGTCAGTGATTCTGCACCCCCCGCCGGTCAGGCGGACCGGGCTGAGGGTGGGACGGCGAAGGGCTTCTTCCAGTGGTGTGTCGGCTTCGG